>DATFVX010000134.1:0-4317 GCA_035259985.1 Acidimicrobiales bacterium
CCGGAACTTGGGGAAGTTCGTCAGGTCGACCCCGAGCATGAGGACGAAGTCGTCGGCGACCACGTCGTCCTCGAGGTGGGCCCCCGGCTTGCGGATCTCGAGGAACCCGTCGAGCTGCTGGTCGGCGGTCGGTTCAGGCACGAGGGGTCCTCCTCCGTCGGGCGAAGCGACGAACGCGGTCGAGCGACCGACGGCCCCACCCTAGCCGATCGACTACCGAGGGGTATACGATCGGCTAGGGTCAGCCGGGCAAGGGAGCCCGCGTCTCAGCCCGCCCCGAAGCAGGCCGAGGCGTAGTCGATGCCCTTGCCGTCGCAGGCGTGCTCGGGCTTCTGCGAGCCCGGGCCGCCGACCACGCCGTGGGGGTTGTTGCCGGCCCCGAGGGTGTGGATGTCGACGAGACCCACGCCGACCGCGGTGGCGTCGACGGTGAAGAACCCGCCGTTGCCGTTCTTGGTCTGGGTGACGGAGACCTCGTTGCCATCGGCATCGAGGACGATGATGGCGCTGGATCCAGCGCCGACCTTCTTGTTGGGGTTGAAGCAGTCGTGCGCGAACGCCGGACCCGCCGCACCCACCAGCGACACCACCGCCAGGGCGCCGCCCGCCAGGAGCTTCTTCATGGCTTCCTTTCTCGGGCCGCAGCCCACCGCTGCGGCCGGCGCGGCGAACCTAGCCGCCGCGAGTCAGTTCGGCGAGACCCAAAGCGTCAGGCCAGCTCGGCATTGGCGCGCTCGGTCACGATCGCCAGGATGCGGTGGGTGGTGGCAAGGTCATCGGAGGGCAGGTCGCCGTACAGCCGCTCGGCGATCTGGTCGATGCCGCGGCGGATGGTGGCGAAGCGCGCCGCACCCTCCGGGGTCAGCGCCAGGGTCGCCGGGTCACCGGAGGGGTCGACCAGCCCGCCGGCGACCAGCTCGTCGATGGCGGTGCGCGCCGTCGACCGATCGACCTTGAGGCCCTGGGCCATCCGGGTCACCAGCGCGTCGACCTCGGGCGGGGCCGGGGCGTTCGCCGTGAGGTTCAGGACCACCGACTGATGGAACGTGGTCTGGACCTGGGCCAGCACCCGATCGAGGAGGGCGCGGGTCGCCCTCTCGGCCTGCCCGATGTCCTGGCCGGTCAGCGTGGGGGTATCGCTCATTGGTCATCTCCTGTGGTGCTTGGGGGATTGGGGGCGGCGAGCAGTGCCTCGAGGTCACGCACGAGGTTCCGGGTCCCCTCCCCCCGGATGCCCCCGAGCGGGGCCGTCAGCTCGTCCTGGAGGTCACGGACGACCGCGATCGCCCGCTCGGCGACAGCGGTCCCGGCCTCGGTGAGCGCGAGCCGCACCGCCCGGGTGTCGGCGGGGTCGGCCGTCCGCTCAACCAGGCCGGCTGCCTCGAGCGCCCGGACCAGCTTCGAGATGTAGATGGGCTCGAGGCCGGTGTGATCGGCCAGCCGGCGCTGGCTCGGGCGCTCTCCCGCCCAGACCATGCCGTACAGCGACGACAACACCGAGTACTGCGCGTGCGTCAGCCCCAGCGGTGCGACCGCCCGGTCGACCGCCACCCGCCATTTCATGGACAGTCGCCAGACGAGGAACCCCGGTGTCGGCGGTCGTGCCACAGCCATGCCAATACTGTATATGGAAACTGTTTCCATGGCTACAGAATCCGTCCCTGACCGCCGGGTCAAGTCCGCACTAGCCTCGCGACCGTGATCGTCGACACCACGGCCGGCAAGGTCCAGGGTCTGCCGAAGCACGGCGTCCTGCAGTTCCGCGGCATCCCGTACGCCCGAGCCGAGCGATTCGCGCCCTCCCGGCCCCCGGACGGGTGGGTCGGCATCCGGGACGCCTCCGCGTTCGGGCCGATGTCGCACCAGAACCCGTCGCCGCTCGAGGGCATGCTCGGCACCCAGGGTCAGGGCGGCGCCGAGGACTGCCTGGTCGTCAACGTGTACACCCCCGCGGCCGACGACGCCGCCCGGCCGGTCATGGTGTGGATCCACGGCGGTGCCTTCGTGACCGGGTCGGGCCACGTGCCGTGGTACAACGGCTCCAGCCTGGCGCGGCGCTACGACGTCGTGGTGGTGACGCTGAACTACCGGCTCGGCGCCCTCGGCTTCCTGCACCTCGGGCACCTGGAGCCCGCGTTCGCCGGCTCGGGCAGCAACGGCATCGGCGACCAGATCCAGGCGCTGCACTGGGTGCGCGACAACATCGCCGGCTTCGGCGGCGACCCCGCGAAGGTCACCGTCTTCGGTGAGTCGGCCGGCGGCATGAGCGTCAGCACGTTGCTCGGCACGCCGACCGCCGCCGGCCTGTTCCGGGGTGCGATAGCCCAGAGCGGGGCGGCCTCGCACGCGCACGACACCTCCACGGCCGAGTGGGTCACCGACAGGTTCCTCCACGCACTCGACCTCTCCCCCGCCACCGCGGAGGCCCTCCTGACGCTGCCTGCCGAGGACATCCTGCGGGGCCAGGGGGTCGTCGAGGCGGAGGTCCTCGGCGGCGCCGGCCCGGGCGTCGGCCGTCTGGCGTTCCAGCCCGTCGTCGACGGGGGCCTGATTCCCCGGCCGCCGCTCGACGCCATCCGGGACGGCAGCGCCACCGGCATCAGCCTGGTCATCGGCACGACCGCCGACGAGTGGAACCTGTTCCAGCTGCAGGCCCGGAGCAACGGGGATGTGAGCGACGAGCGCCTGAGGCGCCGCCTGGGCCGGGTGGTGGGCGACGACCGTGTCGACGACATGCTGGCGGTCTACCGCGACGCCCGGCCGGCCGCCGACCTCGAGGGGCTGTTCTGCGCGGCCATGACCGACTGGGTGTTCCGCATGCCCGCGATCCGGGTGGCCGAGTGCCAGGCCGCCCACGCACCCCGCGTGTCGATGTACCGCTTCGACTTCGCGTCGACCGCCTTCGGCGGCGTGCTGGGTGCGTGCCACGCCATCGACGTGCCGTTCGCCTTCGCCAACATCGATCGCCGCGGGGTGGACATGATGCTGGGGAGCATCGACGACGACACCCGGCGCCTGGCGGCTCGCACGTCCCAGGCCTGGGCGACGGCCGCCCGCACGGGGTCACCGGAGCACGACGAGCTGCCGTGGCCGGCCTACGACACCGGACGCCGGGCCACCTGCCTGCTCGACCGGAACGTGACCGTGGTGGACGATCCGGCCGGAGACGTCCGGCGTCTGTGGGACGAGTTGACGCCCGCGCCGACCCCGACATACTGAGGTGACCGAGGAGGAGGAACCCATGTCCGACCGACGCCCCCACAAGTTCCCCCAGTTCGAGTCCGTCGACGCAGAGCGCGTGCACATGAAGCAGCGCATGGCGGCTGCGTTCCGGCTCTTTGACCGCTTCGGTTTCAACGAGGGCGTCGCCGGCCACCTGACCGGCCGGGATCCCGAGCATCCCGAACTGTTCTGGGTCAACCCGCTCGGCATGAGCTTCGGCCAGGTCCGGGCATCGGACCTCATCTGCGTCGACCGCAAGGGCGAGGTCGTCGACGGCGACTGGCCCGTGAACACGGCGGCGTTCGCCATCCACAGCCAGGTCCACGAGGCCCGGCCCGATGTCAACGCCGCCGCGCACACGCACTCGCCCTACGGTCGTGCTTTCTCGACGCTCGGCAAGCCCCTGGCCCCGCTCACCCAGGACGCCTGCGCGTTCTACGGCGACCACGCCGTTTTCGACGACTACACGGGCGTCGTGCTCGACGTCGAGGAGGGCAAGCGCATCGCCCATGCCCTCGGGGACACCAAGGCCTGCATCCTCCGCAACCACGGCCTCCTCACCGTCGGCGAGACCGTCGACGAGGCGGCGTGGTGGTTTATCACCATGGACCGGTCATGCCACGTCCAGCTGATGGCGGAAGCCGCCGGTGACCCCATCCCGATCGACCACGAGCACGCCACCCTGACACAGACCCAGGTCGGCTCCAGCGTCGGCGGCTGGTTCAGCTTCCAGCCGCTCTACGACAAGATCGTGGCCGACCAACCCGATCTCCTCGACTGAAAGCAATCGCAACCGGGGGGTGCCGTGACCGGCGTGACGCCGATCGGAACCAAGCTGCACCAACGCCGGCAACAGGTGATCGAGCGCCTGCTGAGCGCCCAGAACCGCGGTGAGGTCGACGAGGCCCTCGCCTGCTTCGCGCACCCCCGCTACGAGCTCATCGGCAACAACCGCGTCTACGACGGTGCCGAGGAGGTCCGCCACTACTACGCGGTGACCCGCGGCTACTTCCCGGACCTGCGCTTCGACGTGATCGCCACCCACCACGCCGACGACGCCGTGGTCAGCGAGCTGTGGATGACCGGGACCCACCT
>DATFVX010000135.1:0-2517 GCA_035259985.1 Acidimicrobiales bacterium
ACGCCACCCAGGACGCCCACGGCAATCCCACCGTCGTTGCCATGAGCGAGATCGACCGTCCGGCGGAGCCGGGGCGGCGGGCGACCGGGGTCGTCACCTGCGTGTGGTTCGAGCCGACGGAGTCCACCCAACTCGACGCGACCAAGGCGCTGCCGGGGCCGCCGGTCCCGCCCGGTGCCGCGCTCGTCGACGACCACATCTACTACCGGGTCTGCGAGAACGGCGACGGCGAGGTGGTGTTCCGCGGCTGGACCCGCTGGACCGCGGCCGAGGCCCAGGTGCTGGCCGCGGACCTTGCGTACGAAGCCTCCCGGGAGCTGCCGCTGCCGTACCCCCGCCCGGCCCTGTCCCCCGCCATCGGCACCGACCAGCTGGTCGGGCTGCCGACCTGGCTGTGGCTCGAGCCCGGGTCCTGGGCGAGGCTCGACGCCACCGCCAGCGTGCCCGGCCTGTCGGCGACGGCCGCCGCCACGCCGGTCCGGGTGAGCTGGGACATGGGCGACGGGACGGTCGTCACCTGCGCCGGTCCGGGCGTGCCCTACGACCCCGCCCGCGACGACGATGCCCAGTCCACGGACTGCAGGCACACGTACCAGTACGTTTCCGCCGGCGAGCCGAGCGGCACCTACACGGCCACCGTGTCCATCGACTGGGCCATCACGTGGAGTGCCACGAACGGCCAGGGCGGCACCCTGCCCGGCACCAGTCGCGGCACGTCCTTCGCCGTGCCGGTCGCCGAGCGCCAGGCGGTCGTCTGCTACGGAGGGCCGGACGACTGCTGACGCGGTCCGGGACCCCGGTGCTTTCCCGCGGCACCGAGGCCCCGTCCGCGGTGGTGGGACCGCCGCCCGAGGCCCCGCCGACCACCTCGTTTGGCACGCCGACGTCGGGCAGGACAAGACCCCGACCGCCATGGTGCATGACTAGTTGACGTTCAGAGCGCACGCACTCCCCAAAGTGGGGGGATGTTCGCCCCGTGTCGTCACGCCTCCTCGACCCGCAACAGCCCCAGCCGGATCGCCTCGAGCACCGCCGACATCGTGGTCGGGCGATCGAGCTTGGCGCGGATTGCCTTGATGTGGTCTCGCACGGTGTACGTGGTGATGTCCAGCGCCCGGGCGGCCTGTGCCGGGCTCAATCCCGACGCCAGGAGCCCCAGGACCTGACGCTCCCTGACCGAGAGCAGCCGGTCCGTGGGCCTTCCGTCGACGTGCCACACCGGCAGGTCGTCGGCGCCGTTTGCGCCTGCCTGCAGGCAGGTGATGAGCGCAGACAGCGGGGTCTGGCGGGACACGACGATGATGCCGCGGGTGTCGACCGACGGCTCGTACGGTCCGTGCTCGGCGATCAGCACCACCGGCCCCCCCGCCTGGGTCGCGGCCTCGAGGAGGCCGACCCAACCATGTCCGAGGGACCGAGCGGCGATGACGGCAGCGTCGATGCCCTCGCGGGCCCGCGCTCCCGAGGCGATGGCATCGACCGCCGCCAGCCCCGGCGCGCCGTCGATGGCCGCAACCAGGGCCTGGCGCACGAGACGTTGGGGCTCGACGACGAGGACGGTCCGGACGGATCCGTTGACGGGCTTCACGACCCGGTCCGACCGGCGAGGGTGCCGGCGGGCGCGCCGGCGAACGTTTGCAGTGACATGGGATCCTTCCCGTGTTCGAAGGGTGAACTGGCCGACCGACGCGCGTCGGTCAGCCGGGAAGGCGCCCAGGCCCGTGGACGAGGCTGGTCAGCCGCGCCACACGGTCGTGCACCACACCGCCTGGCGCGGACCCCGGTCCGGCCGGCGCTCCAGCGAGGATGGCCATCAAGCTCGAAGGCCCGGCGCCGCCGGACCGAGATTCGCCCGGCCCGCCCGAGCCACCGGGCGGCGCGGCCAATGGCGGAGGACCGGACGGCGCGCCGCTGGGGATTTCGCCCCCAGCCGTGGCGGCGCCAAGCGTCGACCCGAGCATTGGGACAGGCATGGTTGCGCCTGCCGCGCCGATCGCCGCTGTCGGGAGGCCGGCGGCCGCGATGACGGCATGGCGCGGATCGACGGACGAGGATGGCGCCGGCTCGGTGCGACCGGCGGGAGCCGTTGGTCCCATGCCTGTCGCGGAGTCCCCGTCCGGGTCTGCCCCGCCCCCGACCGGCGCGACGAGCGGGGCCACGGCCTCGAGCACCGGCGGCACGGCCTGCACAACCGGATCCACGACGGGGGCGACCGCCTTCACGACCGGGGCCACCACAGGCGCCGCGGCCTCCACAAGCGGCGCCGCCACCGGAGCGGCGGCCTGTACCACCGGATCCACGACGAGAGCGACCGCCTCCACAGCCGGCGCCACGACAGGTGTCGCGACCTCGGCCACCGGAGCCACCAGCGGGGCCGCGGCCTCCACAACCGGCGCCCCGACCGGAGCGACCGCCTCCGCGACCGTGGCGAGGACCGGGCCCGCAGCGTCAACCCCGGGCGCGGCCGCCTCAACCACAGGGGGACCGAGTGGCTTGACCTGGTGGGGATCGGCCGCC
>DATFVX010000136.1:0-2406 GCA_035259985.1 Acidimicrobiales bacterium
GGCCTGCGTCAGGAAGTCGGCGCGGCCCGGCTGCAGGTCGAGCACGACATAGACCCCCGCCTGCCCCGCCGCATCGACCCACGGCCGCAACAGGTCGAGCGGGGCCTCGTACGAGTAGTTGCCGTCTGGCCCGGGACCGCCGGTCGCCACGGTCGTGATGATCTCGAAGGCTGGCACCACCGGCACGTCCACGAGCGGCTGGTAGTCCGCCGCCATCTTCTGGGCGCGGGCGATGGAGCCGTCGATGCCCTGCTCGCCGAGGACTCCGAGCACCGGCGAGCCCGGGTGACCGTAGAGGGCGACCATCTGCCGCCCGGGGAAGAGGATCTGCCCGCCGCCGGGCAGCTCCACGCCGCTGGCGGCGACGTCGAGCCGGTAGCGCAGCGTCTCCGGCGAACCGAATGCCGTCCCGAGCGCCACGACCTGCTCGGCCGGGTCGGCCGTCAGCGCCTCGATGACCTTCGGGTCGGTGCGGGGGTCGGGGTTGGAGACCGCCATGAGCCGCGCCCCGCTCGCCCGGGCCGTCGCAGCCGCCGCCAGCGACGCCGGGTCGCGGGCCACGAGCACCAGCAGCGTGTCCAGCGGAGCGTCGGGCGCCACCCGGGGGAGATCGGCCGTGCCCGGCGACTGGTCGGCGCTGTCCGGGCTGGTCGTGGTGTCGCTCGCCCCGGCGGGTGCGGAGTCGCTGGCGCCGGCGGGCGCGGTGTCGCTGGCGCCGGCGGGCGTGGTGTCGACGGCCAGCAGCGGCGTCCTGTCCGCCTCGAGGGCGGCAATGGCGTCGATGATCTGGTCGGGGGCCACCGCCTGGTCGTCCCCCAGCTCTCGGCCGGTGGCGTCCTCGACCTCGCCGATGTCGGCGGGGGCGGCGACCACCGGCGCGCCAAGGTCGGCTTGCCGCGCCCAACTCGTCGCCTGGTCGCCGACGGCCAGGATCGCCTGGGCACCCAGTCGTGCCAGCTCGTCGCGGACCGCAGCGGCCTGCGCGGGGTCTGTCGACGAGGGCGCCAGGAGCAGCGGCGCACCGAGGCCCACGGCGACCGACGCGGCCCGGGCCTGACCCGCCAGGTCGCCCTCGGCGGCCAGCACCACGATCGCGGAGTGGTCGAACAGCGCACTGCTGGTCGCCAAGGCCAGCCCCGCAGCGGTCGAGCTGGGAACGACGACGGTGTCATCCACGGGTACGTGCACGGACGCCAGGACCTCGGCCGGCGCCTCGGCGGCCTCGCTCGGCCGGTCGTTCGGCGCGTCACTCGAGCATGCGGTCGAGGCGGCCAGCGTCAGCGCAACGGCGACGGTTGCCGGTGCCAGGATCCCCCACCCGCGCGATCTGCGGGCATGACGCACTTGATGCACGTGGAACCCTCCCCAGCGTGCAGGCACTATCTACACGAGCGTGTCCGCCGACCATTGGGATGCTCGCTCCCCAGCCGAACAGGACGCCGAAGCGCGTTCAGTGTGCCACCGTGAGGGGTGGCACGTCGTGGAAGTGCTCACAGACTCGCCCTGCGGGTCCCGCAGGCCCGCAGTGCGGGGGGAACGGGTGGATTTCATCCCATCTGGCGGACGCCGAGATCGAGCACGGGTCGTACGGTCACCTCGATCGACCTCGGAACCCATCCGGACCCGGGTGGGGAACAGGAGAGGACGTGCACATGTCAGGAACGATCGATACGGCCACGCCGATCTCGGACGCGTCGTATGGGGAACGGACCGGGTGGACGGGCTGGATCATATTTGCCGGTGTCATGTTGATGATCGGGGGCAGCCTCAATCTCTTCTACGGCATCATCGCCGCCGTGAACGACGAATGGGTCGTCTTCACCAACCGCGCCAACGTCTACCTCGACGTGTCGGAATGGGGTTGGGTGCACATCATCCTGGGTGCCGTCGTGTTCCTCGCCGGCATCGGGGTGTTCAGCGGCAACATCCTGGCTCGGATCGTCGGTGTCATCGTCGCCAGCATCAGCCTCCTGGCGAACTTCTTCTTCATCCCCGTCTACCCGCTCTGGGCCATCACGGTGATCGTCATCGACATGCTCGTGATCTGGGCCCTCACCGCTCACGGCCGCGAGATGCGGGCCTGAACCGACCAGCAAGGAAATCCCGCCGAGCGCTGGCAGGCGCGCTGCGGCGTTGATCCAGGCGCAGCCCGAAACCCGTCACGGACCAGGGCATTTGCCCGTCAGGGCGGGGTATTGGCAACACTGCCAGTTCCCCGTGCGAATGCCTGATGTGAGGTGCCGTGTCCGAGGCTGCCGTCCCCCTCCCGCCGCAGGAAGGCGTCGACACGCGACCCGTGGCGACACCCCGCTGGCAGGCGGACGCCGCGCTCGTCGTGGCGGCGTTCTTCTTCGGCACGACCTTCATCGTCGTCCAGGATGCGGTCGAGCGCATCGACCCCCTGCC
>DATFVX010000137.1:0-18418 GCA_035259985.1 Acidimicrobiales bacterium
CGCGCCGAGGCTGGCCGACACGTCGTTGATCATGCGGGCGCCGGCCGTGACGGCGGCCTCGGCGACCGGGGGCTTGCGGGTGTCGATCGACACCGCCACGCCGTCGGCGGAGAGCGCCTCGACGACCGGGATCACGCGCCGCAGCTCCTCGTCGACCAGCACGGGCTCCGCGTGGGGGCGGGTGGACTCGCCGCCCACGTCGATCCAATCCGCCCCCTGAGCGACCAGGAACCGACCGTGCGCGATGGCCGCTTGGTGGTCGAGGAAGCGTCCGCCGTCGGAGAACGAGTCGGGGGTCACGTTGACGACACCCATGACCAGGCGACGTCCGCTCTCCACGAACGGCAAGCTTACGTCGCCCCCTGTGACCACCGACGGCGCGTTCCGGCGCCAGACGGCCGCGTTACGTAGTGGTCACCAACCCCGGCGTCGCCGCATCGGGCGCCGCCAGGTGACCGCCGGGCCGGAGCTCATTCGTACCGCAGCGCTTCGGCGGGGTAGACGCGGGATGCGCGAATCGCCGGCAGCAGGGTGCTGGCGAGCGCCGCGAGGTACACGACCGTGAAGATGACGGCGAGGTTGAGCCACGGGACCGTGAGCGTCACGTCCTGCTGCTTGCCCATGTACGCGACCACGTCGTAGGCGGTGATCAGCCCCAACCCGGAGCCGACGACGATCGCGGTGAGTGAGACGAACGACGCCTCGGCGAGGAACGCCAGCCGCACCATGGCCGGTTGGAAGCCGATGGCACGCAGAACGCCGATCTGCTGGCGCCGTTCCACGACCGCGCGGGCGCTCACGACGCCGAGCGCCACCACGCCCACGACCAGGCCCAGGCCCATGAACCCCTGGATGAGCCGGTTGACGGTCCACGACGAGGCGACGGCCTGGTCGAGGCGGTCCTGCAGGCTCTGCGCCTCCAGGCCGTCGTCCAGGAACGCAGACTCCAGCGCCCGGGCGGTGGCTTCCGGGTCGGCCTTGTCGGTCAGCGCGAACCAGAACGTGCTCGGACGCGCCCGCTCGCCGAAGGGCGCGAGGGCTCGCTGGGATGTCGTGATGCCCGCCATCTCCCAGGGCACCGAGTCGTCGAGCACGCCGATCACGGTGAGGGTGACGTCGGCGCCGGTGGCGGGGTCGCGCACCTCGACGTCGACAGGCTCGAAGACTTCGTCCTCCACGAAGAAGCCCTCGAGTTGGAAGTCGGGCACGACACCGAACATGAACGCGTTGCGGCGCGGGGCGACGTACGGGTCGACCACCGCCAGGCCCGGACGTTCGGCCAAGGCCGTCCACACGTCGGCCTCCGAGTCGTAGCCCTCGGCGACGGCGGCCAAGCCGTACGACGTCGTGGTGGCGAAGTTGTCGTCCACGCCCCGGACGGGGTAGTCGGCGAACGTTGCGGCGCCGGCCTGACGGGCCTCGACGGGAACCAGCGACTGCGCCCCGACCACCTCGATGGCGGCCGGATCGATCCCGGCTGCGGGGCCGACCGCTGCCACCTCGGACTGCATGTCGTCGATGGGCCGCAGGGGGGCGACGGCCGCCCGGACGTCGAAGCCGCCGCTGAAGCTGTCGAGGTCGTCGAGGTTGTTGATGAAGGACCCCGAGATGGTGGCCCCGGTGACGAGCGTGAACACCACGAGCATGAACATGGCCAGGGTCATGGAGGTGCGCAGCCGACTCCGTAGCGGATATGCCACGGCCATCCGCACGACCGGCGCCAACGAGCGGGCCCGGCCGGCGACACGGCTCACGACCGTCAGTGCGACATCGGCGTTGTACATGATCGTCCAGGTGGCACCGAGCACGATCATGAGACCGGCCACGATGTACACGGAGAAGTTCCAGGCGAGGTCGCCCACGAGCGCGTTGTAGACGTCACCCGGCAGCAACCACCACGCGATGAGCGCGATGCCGGCGAGCGTGTGGGCGGCGCGATCGCCCACACCGAGGGCACGGGCGACCGGGATGAGGCCCACGATGACGATCGAGACGCCGAGCAGGAACGGTGTCGCCTCACCGCCGGATGCCCCGGCGAGGGCGACGAGGGCGCCCCCGACGACCGCCGCCGCGCCGCGTCCCCAGTGGGCGCGGCGGTTGGCGCGCGTCACCGGCGAGGGGAGGTTGCGGATTGCGGTCACGACGTTGAGCACGCTGACCCGCCACGCCGAAAGCGTGACCACCACGAGCGTGAGGACGACTCCGAGGCCGTACGCAACCACGAGGCTGGACGGTCGGACGGCGTGCTCGATGGCGAGCTCCTCGTTCGTGAACGCGCCGGAGACGATCTCCACCATCCCGTAGGCCACGCCGAGGCCCACGAGCGCCCCGACCGCGGCGGCCACGAGGTCGTAGAGGGCGCCCTCGAACACGAACGTCTGGACCAGGTGCCTGCGCTGCGTCCCGACCGCGCGTGCGATGCCCATCTCCGTGCGGCGCTCGGCGGCGAGCATCACGAAGATCAGGAAGATCAGCAGGATGCCGGCGGCGATCGAGAACGTGCCGAAGGTGGAGAACAGCGACAGGAAGGCGTTGCCCTGTTCGTCGGCCAGGTCGAGGCCCTCCTGTTTCACTGCGGCGACCTCCAACCCCGCCCGCTCCGCGGCGGGCTGCACGAGGTCGACGACGTCGTCGGTGTGGCCGACGCCCGACACCTCGTCGCCCCGGTTGGACAGCAACACGTGCGAGATGCGGCCCTCTTCGCCGACGATCTGCTGCGCGAGGCGGAGTGGCGTGAGCAGCGCCGGGCCGTCGTGGCCGGCGCCCCGAAACGAGACGACGTCGCGGACTACGAGCTCCACCGGCGCCGTGCCAGCGAACACGACCAGGCGGTCACCTGCGGTGGCGCTCAGCTCGTCGGCGCCGTCCTCGTTCAGGAAGACCTCGTGTGGCTTCAGGTCGGCGAGGCGCACCGAGCGACCCTCGGATCCCGCGATGTCGTCGAACCCAGCGAGGCTCCCGGAATCGGACCCGAAGAGGGTGACGCGTGGCTCGCTCTGCCGCGACGACCGGTCCTGCACCGCGATCGGCTCGATGACGGCCGGCGCCACGCCGTCCACCAGCGGTGACCCGGCGACGGCGTCGCGCACCGCCTCGACGGCGCCCTCGTCGAAGTAGTGCACCGTGGCCACGGCGTCGAGCTCCAGCGTCGGGTCGAGCTCGGCTCCGGCGGCGACGACCGCCTCGTCGGTCTGGCCGAGCGCCCGCAGCACCGACGACCGGATCGTGCGTCCCATGGTGTCGCCGGTGACCAATGACGCGCCGATGATGGCGGTCCCGAGCATGAGCCCGCCGACGATCAGGGCGCTACGCGCCCGCCGGCGGACGACGTTGCGGCTCGCCATCCGCAGGAACACCCGATTTCGCACCGCGCTGACGGCGATGACGCCGAAGGCGATCGCCATGACGGCGATCAGCGCCGTCGCCAATGCGTCCACCGGCACACCGAGGACGCGTTCCACGGCGCGATCCCTCAGCTCCGACCGCCGGCGGGGACGTCGGCGGTCACGTCGGCGGGGACGTCGGCGACGACCACCCGGTACCGCTCACGCCCGGGCGGCGCCGCGAACAGCGTGACGTAGCGGGCCAGCGTCTCGGGGTAGAACCCCGCCGGGCCGCCGGCATCGGCCTGCTCCTCGGTGTCCCAGAACGAGACGACGGTGGCTTGGCCCACCGGGGTGACCAGCACATACACGCCGCCGTAGCCCTCCTGTGCGCGGAGCTCGGGGAGGACCTCGAGCTCGAAGCGTGCGACGGCCGCTTCCACCGAGACGCGCACCGTGTCGATCTCAAGCTGCGTGACCCGCGCGTACATGGCGGACCTCCATTCGGTCTTCACCGACGACGCGACCGTCGAGCATGCGGACGATCCGATCGGCCCGGCGGCCGACGGCGATGTCATGCGTGACGATCACGAACGTCAGGCCCTGCTCCACGTTGAGGCGACGCATGAGATCGACGATCTCCTGCGCCATCTCCGAGTCGAGGTCACCGGTCGGCTCGTCGGCCCACACGATGGCGGGGTCGTTGACGAGCGAGCGGGCGATGGTGACCCGCTGGCGCTCGCCGCCCGAGAGCTGGTCGGGCACGTGGCCGCCGCGATCGGCCAGTCCCACCATCGCCAACGCCTCGACAGCTCGGCGACGGGCGTCGCCGGCCTCGACCCGCGACACCAGCAACGGCAACTCCACGTTCTCGACAGCCGAGAGCACGGGCAGCAGGTTGTAGAACTGGAAGACGAACCCCATGCGGTGGCCGCGGTACGCGGTGCGCTCGCGGTCGGACATCGAAGACAGCGACACGCCCTCGATGCGAACGTCGCCGGTGTCGAAGGTGTCGAGCCCCGACAGGCAGTTGAGCAGCGTCGTCTTGCCGCAGCCGCTGGGGCCCATGATCGTCACCATCTCGCCGGCCGCCACCGTCAAGTCGATCCCATCGAGGGCCCGCACCTGGACCGCACCCGTGTCGTAGATCTTGGTCACCCGGTGCGCTGCGATGATGGCCTCGTGGGGACCCGCACCGTCGACGCGCACGGCGCCCGTGGCGTCCGCCGAGGTCGATGCGTCGGTCATGGCCCGAGCATCGACGACACGCCGCCCGGCGGGTAGGGGCCAACGTCCCGCTCCCGAGGGACGCAGGTCAGCGTCGCGGGGGCTACCGCCACGTCGCGGGCCTGGCCCCAGACGGCCAGCCCATGAAGGGTCCTTCGACTCTGCCGCCCCACCGGTGTCCCCCGCCAGCATTGCTGCTGACCGAGGAGTGCACCATGACTGTTCGTGTAGGCATCAACGGCTTCGGCCGCATCGGTCGGAGCGTCGTGCGCGCGGCTCACGCCCGGGGCGCAGACCTCGACATCGTCGCCGTCAACGATCTGGCGCCCATCGGGCACATGGCCCACCTGCTTCGATTGGACTCGGTCTACGGGCGGTTCCCGGGCGACGTGCGCGTCAGGAGCGATCGCATCGACGTCGACGGCCTGCATCTCCGGTTCCTCACCGAGCAAGAACCCAAGAACCTTCCGTGGGCGGACCTCGGAGTCGAGGTGGTGATCGAAGCCACGGGTCGGTACCGCGACAGGGACGCCGCCGCAGCCCACATCGACGCCGGTGCGCGGCTCGTGGTGGTGTCGGCACCGTGCAAGGGGGCGGACGCGACCTTCGTGGTCGGCGTGAACGACCACACCTTCGATCCCGAGGCCCACGAGGTGGTGTCGAACGCGTCGTGCACCACCAACTGCCTGGTCCCGATGGTCAAGGTCCTCGACGACGCCTTCGGCGTCGAGCGGGGGCTGGTGACGACCGTCCACGCGTACACCGGCGACCAGATGCTCGTGGACGGGCCCCACAAGGACCTCCGCCGGGCGAGGGCCGCCGCATTCAACATCGTGCCTACATCGACGGGGGCGGCCCGGGCGACGAGCCTGGTGATCGAGGCGCTGGACGGCCGGCTCGATGGCACCGCCCTGCGGGTCCCCGTTCCGGACGGGTCCGTGACCGATCTGGTCGCCACGCTCCGGCGCGAGGCGACTGCGCGCGAGGTGAGCGAGGCGTTCCGGGCGGCGGCGTCGGACGGACCCCTGGCCGCAGTGCTCGAGTATTCGGAGGCTCCGCTCGTGTCCACCGACGTGGTGGGGTCGCCGGCGTCGTGCATCTTCGACGCACCGCTGACCTTGGCCATCGGCGACATGGTGAAGGTCCTGGGCTGGTACGACAACGAATGGGGATACGCGAACCGGTTGGTGGACCTTGCCTTCGCCGTGGGTCAGGGGACGATGACCAGCGGGCAGCGGACGTGATGTGCGACCTGGTGCGTCACCGAGCCCAATAGGAGCCCCCGGACCCGCCCAGCCGGCGCGAGCCGTCAGCCCGGTCCGGGCGCCGCTAGCCCGAGGCGTCCGACTCGACGACCACGTCCAGGGCCAGCTCGGCCATGGCGAAGAACCCCGTCTCGCGCTCGCTCGAGCTGATGGCCTCGCCCCGCGGGATGTGGTCGCTGACCGCCGACACGCACAGCGCTCGTGCTCGGTGGGCGGCGGCGATGGTGTACAGGGCGGCGGCCTCCATCTCGACGGCGAGCACGCCGTGCCGCGTGAGCGCCTCGGTCACCTCGGGGTCGCTGTCGTAGAAGGTGTCCGTGGACAGGATGGTGCCGACGTGGGCGGTCATGCCCCGCTCGCGGGACAGGCGCCAGGCCTCGACGGCGAGGCCGAAGTCGGCCGCCGGGGCGTACGTGATCCCCTTGAAGCGCCGGGAAACCATCGCCGAGTCGGTGTGCGCGGCCAGCGCGATGACCAGGTCCCGGAGCTGCACATCGTCGTGGAGGGCGCCGCACGAGCCCACCCGGATGGCGGTGGTCACGCCGTAGAACCGGAACAGCTCCGTGCAGTAGATGCCGATCGACGGCATCCCCATCCCGGTCCCCTGCACCGAGATGCGCCGGCCCCGGTAGGTGCCGGTGAAGCCCAGCATGTTGCGGACCTCGTTGTAGCAGTGCGCGTCGTCGAGGAAGCGCTCGGCGATGGCGGCGGCCCGACGGGGGTCACCGGGAAGGAGCACGGCGTCGGCGATGTCGCCGGGCTTGGCCTCGTTGTGCGGCGTGGGCGGTGTCATGGCTCCTCGCAGCGTAGGGCGGGGGGTGCGGGGGGCAGAGGCTCCTGCCGGAGCCCCCCGCCGTTGCTCGATCCGGCTATGCCGGTCGAGCGACGGAGGACCGGCGCCGCCGACAGGCGGTGGCCAAAAAGGTGGGGGGTGCCGGAGGGGGGAGGGTTTCCGTCCCCCCTCCGAATCACTATCGCTGGCCGACGATGAAGCGCATGGCCTCCTCGCGGGTGGCGACGCTCGAGCGGAACAGGCCCCGCACCGCCGACGTCACCGTCGTGGAGCCCGGCTTGCGCACCCCCCGCATGGTCATGCACAGGTGCTCCGCCTCGACCACCACCATCACGCCCCGCGGCTGCAGGGTGCGGTCGATCTCGTCGGCGACCTGGACGGTCAGGTTCTCCTGCACCTGCGGGCGGCGGGCCAGGGCGTCGACCAGGCGGGCCAGTTTGGAGATCCCCGTGATGCGCCCGTCCTCACCGGGGATGTAGGCCACGTGCGCCTTGCCGATGAACGGGATGAGGTGGTGCTCGCAGATCGACTGCATCGGGATGTCCCGCACCATCACCATCTCGTCGTGACCGGCCTCGAAGGTTACGGCCAGGTGGGTGTCGACCTGCTCCTGGAGCCCCGAGCAGATCTCTGCGTACATGCGGGCGACGCGCTCGGGGGTGTCGCGCAGGCCGTCGCGATCGGGATCCTCCCCGATGGCCTCGAGGATCTCGCGGACGGCCTTGGAGATCCGCTCCAGGTCCATGGGCGTGTCGATCGGCGGAAAGTCCCGGCTCGGGCTCGGCCACTCATCGGCCATGATTCCCGCTCTTGCTGCTTCGCCGCGGGCCGCTCGGGCCACGCTCGCTCTCTCGCCCTGCGGGACGCTCGCTCATGAAGCGACCTTTCTCTGTCGTGCCCGCGTGTCAGGTGCCGGACGGCCGGGGCTCACCCAGGCCCCAGCGCAGCACCCGGCGCCAGACCGGCAGCCGGGGGGCCGGGGCGCGCCGCACGTCCGGCTCGCCCGTTCCCGGCCCCGCGTCGGCGACCTCGGCGACCGTGGGGCCGACCAACGCGCGCCGGGTGGGCGGCTGGGGGCCGATGTCGAGCTCGTCCAGCGGCAGCTCGATGCCGGTCCCCTTGTCGAGGTCGCCGAACACCTCGGCCAAGTCGCGGTCGTCGAGCGTCTCCTTGTCGACCAGCGACGCCGCCAGGCGGTCGAGCGTGGCCCGGTGGGTGGCGAGGATGAACTTGGCCCGGTCGTGCGCGGCGTCGATCAGCCGCCGGACCTCGTCGTCGATCAGCCCCGCGACCTCGTCGGAGTACGTGGCCTCGTGCCCGTAGTCTCGGGCCAGGAAGACCTCCTGGGCCTTCGTGCCGAGCTGCTGGGGCCCGAGCCGGTCGCTCATCCCGAACGTGGTGACCATCTGGCGGGCGATCTCGGTGCAGCGCTCGATGTCGTCGCTGGCCCCGGTGGTGGGCTCGCCGAACACCAGCTCCTCGGCCGAGCGGCCGCCCAGCAGCATGGTCATGGTGTCGACCAGCTCGTTGCGGGTCTTCAAGTACTTGTCCTCGGTGGGCAGGGCCAGTGTCCAGCCCAGTGCCCGGCCGCGCGACACGATCGAGACCTTGTGGATGGGGTCGGTGCCCTCCAGGACGTGGCCCACCAGCGTGTGGCCGCCCTCGTGGTACGCGATGACCTGCTTCTCCTTGTCCGACATGACCCGGGTCTTGCGCTCGGGGCCGGCGAGCACCCGGTCGATCGCCGCCTCCATGGCCGCCATCGTGATGTCGTTGCCACCCCGGCGGGCGGTGAGCAGGGCCGCCTCGTTCATGAGGTTGGCGAGGTCGGCGCCGGTGAAGCCCGGAGTGCGGCGGGCCAGCACATCGAGGCGCACGTCGTCGCCCAGCGGCTTGCCCTTGGCGTGGACGTCGAGGATCGCCTTGCGGCCCTCGAGATCCGGCTGGTCCACCACGATCTGTCGGTCGAACCGACCGGGGCGGAGCAGCGCGGGGTCGAGGATGTCGGGCCGGTTGGTGGCGGCGATGAGGATCACGCCGGTGCGGGCGTCGAACCCGTCCATCTCCACCAGCAACTGGTTGAGGGTCTGCTCGCGCTCGTCGTGACCGCCCCCGAGGCCCGCCCCGCGGTGGCGCCCGACCGCGTCGATCTCGTCCACGAACACGATCGCCGGCGCCGCCTGCTTGGCCTTCTCGAACAGGTCGCGGACCCGGCTGGCGCCCACGCCTACGAACATCTCGACGAAGTCCGAGCCCGAGATGGGGAAGAACGGCACCCCCGCCTCCCCGGCCACGGCCCGGGCGAGCAGCGTCTTGCCGGTGCCGGGCGGCCCGAAGAGCAGCACCCCCTTGGGGATGCGGGCGCCGATCGCCTGGAACCGGCCGGGGTCCTTGAGGAAGTCCTTGATCTCCTGGAGCTCCTCGACCGCCTCGTCGCAACCGGCCACGTCGGCGAACGTCACGACCGTGTCATCCTTCGTGACCTGCTTCGCCTTCGACTTGCCGAACTGCATGACCCCGCGGCCCCCGCCCTGCAGGGCGTTCATGACGAGGAAGAACGCACCGATGATCAGCACGACGGGTAGCAGGCTGAACAGCAACCCGGTCCACACCGAGTCGCCCTGTGAGTCGGTCGTGACCTCGATGGCGGGATGGGCCTCGTCGAGCTCGTCGACCAGCTCGTCGGCGAACTCGGCGGGGTAGCTGACCTTGTAGTTGGTGTCGTCGCGCAGCTTGCCCTGCACGAGGTTGTCGCGGTCCTTGATCTCGGCGGTCGCCACCTCGCCCTGGGCGATGTCGTCGCGGAAGGCGGAAAGGTCCAGCTCCTCCCGATCGGTCCCGGGGCGGAGCATCTGCACCCCGAAGAACAGGACGGCGAATCCCAGGACGACGTACGCGATGGCGGCGCGGGGGAAGCGTTTCACGGTGGGCGCCAGGCTACCGGTGAGGCGGCGCGGAGGACCACAGCCGAAGGGCGCCTCAGCCGCTTATCTCGCCGGTGAACTCACACACGTACGGCAGGTTGCGGAAGCGCTCCGCGACGTCGAGGCCGTAGCCGAGCACGAATGCCGGCGGGATCTCGAACCCGACGTACCGCAGCTCCTCGTGGGTCTTCTGGTTGCCCTGGCGGACGAAGAGCGCACACACGGCCAGGCTCGCCGGATGGCGGGCGGCGAGGTTCCGCCGCAGGTAGGTGAGCGTGAGGCCCGAGTCGACGATGTCCTCCACCAGGATCACGTGCCGACCGGTCAGGTCGATGTCGAGGTCCTTGACGATGCGGACCACGCCGGAGGACCGGGTCGAGGCGCCGTACGACGAGACGGCCATGAAGTCGATCTCCACCGGCAGGCGAATGGCCCGCGCCAGGTCGGCCATGAACACGAACGCGCCCTTCAGCACGCCGATCAGCAGGGGCGGCCGATCCGCATAGTCGACCGTGATCTGGTCACCGAGCTCGGCGATCCGCGCCTGGATCTCCTTCTCGCCGACCACGACCGGGCCCAGGGAGGGGTCGTCGAGATGGTGGATGTGCTCGCCCGGGGAGTCGGTCGGCATGCTTGGTCACGCTAGTGGGCGTCGGGCCGGTCGAGCCGCAGACGTCCGCGTGACCGGGCCACCCGCCAGCCCCCCGGGAGCTCGCACGCCACGGCCTCGCCCCGGGCCACGGCGAGGACGCGATCGACGCTGGCGCCGTCGGGCGGGTGCCGCTCGTCTCCGCCGGGCCCGCCCGCCCGCAACCAGCGCCGGACGGCGCGCCGGGCCAACGGCCCCGGGGCGGCCGCGAGCTGCCTGGCGTCGCAGGGATCGAGCGCGGCCGACAGCTCGTCGAGGAAAGCCACGTCGTCGCGGGCGAGGTCGGCCTGGCGGGCGAGGATCGGCACGACGTCACGCTCGGCGATGTCGTCGAGCAGCGGCAGCAGCTCGTGGCGCACGCGGTTGCGTCGGTAGGCCGGGTCCCGGTTGCTGGGATCGTCCACCGGCGTCAGCCGCAGCGTCTCGCACAGCGCCCGGGTGTCGCGCCGGCGCAGGCGGCGCAACGGGCGCCGCCGCGGATCCATCCCGGCGAGGCCGTCGAGCCCTGCGCCGCGCAGCAGGTTGAGGAGGACCGTCTCTGCCTGGTCGTCGGCCGTGTGTCCGGTGAGGGCGTCCGGCGGGAGGGCGGCGTAGCGGGCGGCCCGGGCCCGGGCCTCGAGGTTCGGACCCGGCTCCACCGCGGCCCGCACCGCGCGGAAGGCGGCGCCCACCCGCGCTGCGGCGCCCCGCACGACCTCGGCCTCCTCGTCGGACCGGGGGCGCAGCCCGTGGTCGACATGCACGGCCGTGGCCCGGCAGCCGGCCTCGGTGGCCAGCACCAGAAGGGCCAGCGAGTCGGCCCCGCCCGACACGGCGCACGTCACCGTGGTGCCTGCGGGAGGAAAGTCGCACCGGGCCAGCAGGCCGGCGGCCGGCTCTCCACCGGGCGGCCGCCGCGCGTCCGTTTCCCCCGAGGTCATGGCCCGTTCCGCCGGCGGCCTGCCGGCGCCCCCTACCCCACGAGTTCCTCGGAGAGCCGCACCCGGTCGAGCCACTCCTGCGGGGCGCGGATCTCGGCCAGGGTGGGCAGCCACTCGGGCCCGCGCCAGGCGGCGTCGAGGGCACCGGGGCCGCCGTGCCTCTCGACGTAGGCGATGAACGACTCGCCCTGCGCGTACTGCTGGAACTTGGCGTCGATGCCGAGCGCCTTCTGGAGGAGCTTGGCCACGCTGCCGCCCTGCTTGCGCCGCTCCCGCAGCGCCCGAGAGAAGCGCGGGGCGGACGGGACATGACCCTCACCGGCCCGGTCCATGGTGACGTCGCCGTGACCCTCGAGCAGGCTCATGAGGCCACCGATCCGGCCGAACAGCTCGCGCTGGTCGGGGCTGGCCAGCAGCGTGGCGAGGCCGCCCTCGTCGAGCGGGTTGTTCCCCGACCTGAGGTCCTCGACCACCCGGCCCAACGCGTCGAGGAACCGCCTGGGATCTGGGTCGACGGCGTCGAGCGTCTGCTCGACCAGCGAGAGGAAGTGCGCCCGCAACCAGGGCACCCCGGTGAACTGGGCCCGGTGGGTCACCTCGTGGAGGGCGAGCCACAGGCGGAACTCCTGGGGTGGGAAGGCGTAGCGCTTCTCCAGCGCCAGCACGTTGGGGCCCACGTAGTAGACGAGGTCCTGGTCGTCGGGGTCCTCGTCCTCGATCACCAGCAGGTCGTACTGGCCGAGCACCCGGGTGGCCATCCACCCCAGCAGCGTCCCGACCTCGACGCCGGCGGCGCTGCGGGACAGCGCCGCGGGCATCGCAGCCAGCCCGCGCCTGTCCCCCATCCGGTCGGCCATCTTGTCGGTGAGCGGCCGCAGCAGGCGGCGGAAGCTGGCGAGGTTGGCGCGCACCCAGTCGGCACGGTCGACCACCCGCGCCCGCGCCGGGCCGCTGGCGGACCGCAGCCCGGTGGCGGTGGCCACCAGCTCCTCCGCCTGGGCCGTGACTTCCGCGAAGTCCGCCGCCAACCGGTCGTAGTGGTACGAGGCGGCCAGCGGCTCGTGCCCGGAGACCCTGATCGCCACCCGCTCGGCGAGCCCCCAGTCGACCGGGCTGGCTGCCACGTCTACTGGGCCTCCACTAGCGGACCCTCGCGCCCACTAGGAGCGCTTCTTGGGGTAGCGGGGCGACTCGACCTTCGACAGGTAGCCGAAGGCCAGCGCGGCCAGCGTGGCGACGGCGCCCAGCACGAGCGCCACACCGATCCAGTAGTGCCAGACCACCGCAAGCATGGGCCGCATGCTAGTGGGCGCTCGCGGAAGTCATCGTGGCGCCCCGCCGGCCAGATCCGCCGCTGGAGTCACGAAGCGGACCTTCGGGGCGCTCGGTCCTCAGTCGGGGATGTTGGTCGCTTCCGACTCGAGCGCCGTGCGGATCTTGGCGATGAGTGCCTCGGGCACCTGCTCCTGGCACTTGCGCCGCACCACCGCACGCAGTTCGGCCTCGAAGTCGTACGGCTCGGCACAGGGCTGGCAGTCGTCGAGGTGGCGCCGGATTGCGCCCCGGCGTTCGTCGGTGAGCTCCCCGTCGAGGAAGCCGTACAGCTCGTGGAGTGCGTCTTGACAGTCAGACATGAGCGTCGTTCGGGACCGGGGCCGTGAGGTTCCGCTCCACGGCGAACTCGTACAACCGCTTCTGGAGCGCCTTTCTTCCCCGATGGAGACGACTCATGACCGTTCCGATCGGGATGTCGAGGATCTCGGCGATCTCTTTGTAGGCGAATCCCTCCACGTCCGCCAGCAGCACGGCCATCCGGAAGTTCTCCGGCAGCGACTCCAGCGCCTCCTTCACCTCTGCGTCGGTGAACCGCTCGAGGAGCTCCTCCTCGGCGCTGCGGCCGGCCATCGCGGCCTCGAGGCCCCCGATCCGCCGATAGAGATAGAGGTCCTCGACCTCGTCGAGCTCGGTCTCGTCGGGCCGGCGCTTCTTCGCCCGGTAGCTGTTGATGTAGGTGTTGGTGAGGATGCGGTAGAGCCAAGCCTTGAGGTTGGTGCCCTCCTCGAACCCGTCGAAGCCGCGGTACGCCCTGAGGTAGGTCTCCTGGACGAGGTCCTCTGCGTCGGCAGGGTTGCGGGTCATGCGCAGTGCGGCGGCATAGAGCGACGGCATGAGCCCCATCGTCTGGTCGGCGAACGTCGCCCGGTCGGCCACGTCGGGGACCCTACCCGGAGCCCGGGTAGCGCCCAACAGGGGGTATGTTGCCGCGTCATGAGCTTCCAGACGGACATCGCGACACTCCGCGAGCGCGCCCGGGCGAAGATCAACGAGGGCCCCATCACCGACGCCTACGGCGCCGATCGCACCCAGGTGATCGACGTCCTGAACCAGGCGCTGGCAACCGAGATCATCTGCGTCCTGCGCTACAAGCGGCACTACTTCATGGCCGACGGGATCAACGGCGGGCCGGTGGCGGCCGAGTTCCTCCAGCACGCCAACGAGGAGCTCGGGCACGCCGACCAGATCGCGCTGCGCATCACCCAGCTCCAGGGCGAGCCCAACTTCTCGCCGGTCGGCCTCGAGGACCGCTCGCACTCCGAGTACGTCGAGGGCAGCGGCCTCGTGGACATGATCAGGGAGGACCTCGTGGCGGAGCGCATCGCCATCGAGTCCTACGCCGAGATCGTGCAGTGGCTGGGCGACAAGGACCCGACCACGCGCCGCTTGATGGAGGACATCCTGGCGGTCGAGGAGGAGCACGCCGACGACCTCCTCAACCTCATCGCCGACCTCGAGAGGCAGGGTTAGTCAGCGCTCCCGGGCCGTTGGCCGGGGCGCAGCGCCCCGGCCGAATAGGTCACGGACGGGTCCCACAGGATGAACCGGTCGACGCCGAGCGCTGCGGCCGCGTCGATCTGGGCGCGCACCTGGGCGTCGCCGTAGGTGACGCCGCGCAGCGAGAAGTCCTGCAGCCACGGCGCGAGCAACGCGCCCCGGTTCGCGGATGCCTTCTGGAACCGCGAGAGCACGGCGTGCACGAGGTCGCCCGGCTGGTTGATCGGGCTGGCAACGTTGTGCCGGCCGGCGCTCCAGTACCCGGGAAAGATCTGTGGCGCCACGTAGTCGGCGTTGGCCGCCATGCGGGCGACGTCCTGGCCGACGAGGTCGCCCTGGTCTGCTGCTTCGCCATCGGTGGTCACGCCCTGGTATGCGCCGCGCCGGCGCAGCTCGCTGTGGGCCTCGGCGAGGAACCCCGTGATCGAGTCGCTGGGCGTCCCGGACAGTCCCGGGATCACCATGCCGGCCGCATCGCCGCCCGGGCGGCGCATGTCGTCCCAGAGGATGTCGTCGACGCCGCGATCCACGGCGTCCAGCGCGATGGCGAGGTTGTAGCGGCGGACCGCAGGATCGGCGAAGTTGGTGAACTCGCCCGGACCGCCGTACGGACCGCCGGTCGACGCCTGGATCACCTGGTTCGCCTGACCCGCCCCCCAGGCGGCTTGCGCCAGGATCGGATCCCGGAACGCGACCACCCGGCCGATCACCCGGGCCCCGTGATCCCGCAGCACGCGGACGGCGTCGTCGAGGTCGTAGAACTGGGTCACGGCCCCGATCTGGCGGGCGCGCTCGACGTTGGTGTCGTAGCCGACGACGCCCTGGTCGTCCTTCAGGTCGAGCTGCACGGCATCGATCCGGCCCTCGTCGACCAGGCGGAGGATGCCGTTGCGCAGCGGCTCGCTCTCCCACGCCGCGGCGCTCACGTGCACGGCGCGCAGGCCGGGGTAGGTCACGGGGACGACGACTGATGCCGCGGTGACGTTGCCGGCCTTGTCGACGGCCTCCAGGGCGATCGGGCCGGCCGGCGCCCGCGTGTAGGACAGCGTGAAGTTGCCGTCGTCGTCGACGTCGACGTCGTCGCCGTCGGCCCGGACCGTGGCACCCCCCTCGGCCCGGCCCTTCACCTCCGCGGGAGCGTCGATGGCCACCGCGTTCACCACGGGCGGCGCCTCGAGCGCAGGCGGCGTCAGGTCGACGGTGAAGCGCCAGGTGAATCGGGCGTCGTCGAGGACGGCGCGGGGCACCGCCACGGCCAGACGGTGCTCGCCCTCAGCCAGCTCGGCCGCCGGTCTCCACACCATGGTGGCGCCCTTGATCGTCGGCTCGTCGACCTGCTCGCCGTCGAAGCTCAGCGACGCCGCCCGGGCGTCGGAGCGCGATTCGAAGGTGAGCTTCACCTCCAGGTCGGCCGCAGCCCGCGCATTGAGCGCCGCGCCGTCCTCGAGGCCGGCCCCCTCGACGGTGACGCGCGTCGCCCGATACGCGAGCACGGCGACGAACGCGATCGTGGCCAGCGCCACCACGGCGGCGAAGATCGTGCCGGCCTCGATCCGCTTGGGCTGCTCGCGGAAGACAGTCGGCCCGGCCGGCCTGCGGTCCTCCAGCGTCAGCGGTCGCGGGGCGAAGTCGAGCCGGCCGCTGCGCCAGGGACGACGGCCCCGACCCCTGCGCTTGCCCAGACGCAGGGCGTGACGCGAACCCTCGTCTTCGGTCCCCGGCATGTCGCTGAGCGAAGACGTCACGATGGGCTCGGTTCCGTTCGGCGGTCGACGGGAGTCAGTCTCCACATCCCGCGTTCGCCCCGCAATGACCCAAAATCCGAGGTGAGAAAACCCTGCTCGCGGTGCTCGCGCCACGGAGAGAGATACCCGTCTCGAGGGGTGGTTTCGGGTCGATTCCGTATGTAACACTGCCGTCAGCGGGGGGCACGACACGGGGGGAGGACCGGCCGTGGTTGACGAGGACGGCACAGGGGGTCGGCAGGACCGCCTGGGTTCCAACGTTGACGTTCCGGCGCCGGGATCGATCGACGGGCTCGACTACATCGCTCCGACGGCACCGCCGTCGCGGATCGGTCCGACCGACGTCGCGCAGGTCCGTGACGCCGCCGTATCGGTCAAGCGCGGCGACATGCGTTGGGGGGGCGGCTTCGGGTTCGACGCCGCACTGGTCGAGACCCGCCGGGCGCGCGACCTGCTCGAGTCCCGCTGCCCGCCGGAGCTCCGGCCCGAGCTGTTGGTGGCCGTCGGCTGGCTCGCGTGCAACACCGGGTTCATGGCGTTCGACATCGACCGCTACCGCGACGCCTCCCGGCTCTGGCAGATGGCGTCACACTGCGCAGACGAGGCCGGCAACTGGAGCCTGCAGGCGCGCGTGCTGGGCTCCATGGCGCGGCAGGCGACGTGGTTGGGCCGGCCGGCCGAGGCCCTCTCGCTGCTGGATCGGGCCCTCGAGGGTGCCGAGGGCCGGCTCGTGCCCACCGAGCACGCGATGCTCTGGGCCCTCCGGGCCCGCGCCCACGCCGAGGCCGGCGAGGTCGAGGCGACCGAGCGGGCGATCGGCACGGCCGACCAGTGGTTCGCGGCGCGTGATCTCGACGAGTGCGGCGACCGTCCGTGGGTGGCTCACTACAGCCACGCACATCACTGGGGGGACACGGGCCTGGCGTGGGACCGCGTGGCCGTGACGGGCCACAGCGCCCACGCGGTGGTCCAGGCCGGGGGCCGCCACCAGGCCGCCGCCGACGGCCACGGCGAGGACGCGGCGCGGTCGCACGCGCTGGCGCTCGTGGCCCTCGCCCAGCTCGACACGACGGTCGGCGATCTCGACCGCGGCGTGGAGGCCGGCCACCGGGCGCTGGCCGCCGCGCGGCGGGTCAGCTCGAGTCGCGTCCGCGACAACCTGATCGCCCTGCACGAGAGCATGGCGGCCCACAACGACCGCAACGACGTCGCCGACCTGCGCGAGCAGATCGCCGCCGTCCTGCTGGCCGCCTGAGCCGTCACGAGCCGTCTTTGAGCCGTCTTTGAAGGAAACCCGGGGCTATGGCCCCGAAGATCTTCAAAGACGCGTGCCCGCCGGCGGGAAGCTCAATCGCACGCCGTGACGGCCTCCTCGAGCCAGCCCGGTGGCGCGGTCGCAGGGTCCTGCTGCAGGGCTCGGTCGTAGGCGACGAACTCCTCGACCGGGACGGCTTGGGCGATCTCGTCCAGCGTGCACTCGCACTGAGCATCGCTGGCGCCGGGCTGGGCAACGCACGCGTTCATGAAGTTGCTGCGGATCGCCGCCGTATAGCCCTCGCCCCCGGACGCCTCCGGCTGCGTCGTCTCGTCGCTGCCAGCGGAGTCGTCGGTGCCGCTCTCGTCGCTGTCGTCACCACCGCACGCCCCCACGAAGCAGACGGCTACGAGCGCCAGCAATGCGAATCGCCTGGACATGACCGGCCTCCCCAACGCTGTCACTCAGCTGTCGAGGTGGCCGTACCCCGAAAGTCTGTCGGGCAGACGCGGGCCGAGCCGTTCCGCTGCCACCGCCGCCGGAGTGCATCGGAGCCCGAGAGGAGAATCGAACTCCTGACCTACGCATTACGAGTGCGTTGCTCTGCCGTCTGAGCTACTCGGGCGAGACCTGCCACTCTAGCAGTGGCCTCTGAGAGTCTCTGAACTCGTTGTTGTACCTGGTCAGCGCACATGTGCTGCCACTCCTCCGAGGCCGTCATCATCGTCGTCCTGGCCCTCGTCGACGGACCCAATCGTGCCCGCAGACCGCTCTATGGGACACACCTGGGACACACTGCCCGCAGCACGGGCCGCTTCGTCGAGCCGGTCGGCCACGTCGTCGAGGTCGGGATTGAACAGCCCGGCGTACACGTCGAGCGTCATCGCTGCCGACGCATGGCCCAGCATCTGCTGCACCACCTTCGGGTTGGCGCCCGAGTTGACGGCGAGGCTGACCGCCGACTGGCGCAGGTCGCGCACCCGTAGCCCGGCGAGCCCACGAGCCCTCACCGCAACCAGCCAGTAGCGCTGCCGGAAGTTGGAGGTGCGCAGCGGTGCCCCGAGTCGGTGGTGAACACCAGCTCCCTCGGGCCCTTCCCGGCGATGTGCTCGCCGAGCTGGCCGCGGCGAGCTCCGCAACCTGGCCGTGGTCGAGAAACACCGGCGCCTTCCGCACCAGCCGGGGCAATGGCACCCCGGCCGCTGGGTTCCGAGGGAGCCGGCCCGCTCGCACCGCATAGCGGTATGCGTCGGAGGATCAAGGCGCAACGTGGCGCAAGGACTTCGAGTTGACCTTTCGAGCGGACCGCCACCCGTGACAGCTGATCCGCCCCCATCGACGCTACCGGACGCCTCGCCTCGGGCAGCGAACGTCACGCCGGTTGGTGGTAGGCGAGGACCCGGTCGAGCCGCTTCGATAGCCACCGGGTGAGGCTCCCGGTGCCGTCGATGGCCCAAGTGACGAGGGCGCCGTTGTAGACGGTGT
>DATFVX010000138.1:0-5487 GCA_035259985.1 Acidimicrobiales bacterium
CACACGACAGCCCCGCAAGCGACCGCCGCCGTGCCGGTGGCGACCGGACGCTCGTCCTCGGCGGGGCCGCCGCGGCCGAGGGCCGGACCACCGGCCCGAACGCCCGCATCGCCGGCCCCCTGCCCGCCGAATCCCGGACCCCGCCCGGCGCCAACGGGCACCTCCGCATCGACGACGAGTCGCCCACCGGGCGCCACTTCGGCCGACCGGCGTCCACCGACGCCGGTGACGGCGGGCCACCGCGCTGGGCGCTGGCGCTCGCCGCCGTGCCGGTCCTCGCGCTGGTGCTCCTGATCGGTGCCTGGGCGATCGACACGGCGGCGCTGTCGGGCCAGGTTCGGCGGAACGTCGAGGTCGCCGGGCGACCGGTGGGGGGCCTGGGCGAGGCGTCGCTGCCCGAGGTGATGAACAGCATCGCCAAGGAGGTGGCGGCGCGGCCCGTGCGGATCACCAGCGGCGACAAGACGTACGAGACCACGGCCGGGGAGATCGGGCTGGCCCTCGACGAGAAGGCGACGTCCGAGGCGGCGCTAGACGTCGGCCGCGACGACGCCCTGCCCATCCAGCCGTTCTCCTGGCTCGGATCGTTCCTCACACCCCGCGACGTCGAGGTCCAGTACACGGTCAGCGGGCCGACGGCGACGGCCAAGATGGTCGAACTGCAGGGGGCCAACCTCACCGCACCGCGCGACCCCTCCATCCAGCTGGGCCCGCAGGGTTGGGTCCTGGTGCCAGGGGTCCCGGGTCAGGGGATCGACATCGACACCCTGATCGACAAGCTGCCCGAGGCGGCCGCCGAGTCACGCACCGGTGCGATCAAGGTCAAGGTGGACTCGGCCGAGGTGGCCCCCAACTTCACCGACCAGCAGGCACAGGCCCTGGCCGACCAGGCCAACGAGATGACCGCCAACGGCCTCGAGCTCACGGCCGCCGACACGACGAAGGCCGTGCCGGCCGCCCAGCTCCGTACGTGGATCGGGCCCACCAACGCGGACGGCAAGCTCGGGCTGGCGATCAACAAGGCTGCGGTCGACAAGGCGTTGCCCAAGGTGTTCGCCGACGTCGTCAGCCAGGCGAAGGACGCTCGGATCGTCCTGGGCGCCAACGGTCCCAGCGTGGTCCCCTCCGAGCAGGGCGTCGCCTGCTGTGGCGGCGACAGTGCGGACCGGATCTGGAAGGCGCTCAGCGACGCGCAGGGGGGTGCCGAGCTCGAGGCGACCGTGATGGAACCGGCGCTGACCACCGACGCCGCCCGCGGGCTGCACGTCGAACGGCCGGTCTGCGGCAACAACGCCTGGCGGAACGGGGCGGCCACCACGGCGGGCCCCGGGTTCACGACCTATTACAACCCCGGCGAGCCCCGGGTCACCAACATCCACCGCATCGCCGACATCGTGGACGGAACCCTGGTCCTGCCTGGGGCGGAGTTCTCGATGAACGACGTCGTCGGGGAGCGGACACTCGCGAAGGGCTTCGTGGTGGCCGGCGCGATCAGGGACGGCAAGCACGTCGACGAGGTGGGCGGCGGCGTGTCGCAGTTCGCCACCACCACGTTCAACGCTGCGTACTTCTGCGGCCTCGACATCACGACCTACCAGTCCCACTCCGAGTGGTTCCCGCGGTACCCGATCGGCCGCGAGGCCACGATGGGGTACCCGGCGCCGGACCTGTCCTTCG
Source organism: Acidimicrobiales bacterium (assembly GCA_035259985.1). GTDB lineage: Bacteria > Actinomycetota > Acidimicrobiia > Acidimicrobiales > VFJN01 > DASQUK01. The sequence goes on from DATFVX010000138.1 coordinate 1,678, forward strand.
TGAACGACACCCCCTACGGCATCCTCATCGACACGTCGTACACCGACACCAGCGTCACGGTGACCATGTGGTCGAGGCCGTACGCCACCGCCGCACAGGTCGGGATATCGCAGTCCATGTCCGGCGCCTGCCGGGTCGTCACCACGACCCGCCGGATCACCTACCCCGACCGGGCGCCCGCCACCGACACCTTCACCGCCACCTACCGGCCGGGTGAGGACAAGCCCTGCTGACCGCGTAGCGTTGGCGGGTGCTCGCTGCCGACGTGGTCGTGATCGGAGGCGGCCCCGCCGGGTCGGCGGCGGCGATCGGCCTGGCCCGCGCCGGGCGCGCCGTGACGCTCGTCGACCGGGCGCGATTTCCCCGCGACAAGGTCTGCGGCGACGGGCTCACGACCGGTGCGCTGCGGCTCCTCGAGGGCCTGGGGCTCGAACCGCGGCGGGTCGCCTCCTGGCAGCGCGTGGACGACGTGGTCGTGCGGGGCCCGGCCGGGCCCGAGGTGACGTTCCCGCTGCCCCGGGGGCGCGGCACCTATGCGGCGGTGGCCCGCCGGATCGACCTCGACGCCACGTTGCTCGACCAGGCACGCGCCGCCGGGGTCAAGGTCCTCGACGGGCACGCCTGTGTGGGGGCGCGCGAGGACGACGAGCAGGTTGCGATCCGCGTCGACGGGGTCGGTGAGCTGACCGCGGCGTACGCCGTGGCCGCCGACGGCATGTGGTCGCCGACCCGCAAGCACCTCGGCCTGGCGGCGCCCGGCTACCGGGGCGAATGGCACGCGTTCCGCCAGTACTTCGGGGCCGTCGGCCCCCGCGCCGCCCGCGAGCTGTTCGTGTGGTTCGAGCCCGACCTCGTTCCCGGCTACGCGTGGTCCTTCCCGCTGCCCGGCGGCCGGGCCAACGTCGGCTTCGGCATCGTCCGGGGCGAGCGCGTCGGGCGGGTCCGGGACATGGCCGCCATCTGGCGCGACCTCCTCGACCGGCCGCACATCCGCCGCGTGCTGGGCGAGCGGGCCGAGCCCGAGGCGCCCCACCGTGCCTGGCCGATCCCGGCCCGCATCGACGACGCGGTGCTCACGGGTCGCCGCACGCTGTTCGTCGGCGACGCCGCCGCCGCCAGCGACCGGCTCACCGGTGAGGGCATCGGCCAGGCGCTGTTGACCGGCGTCCTGGCCGCGGAGGCCATTTCGGGCATCACCGGCGAGCCTCCCGGCGTCGTCGCCGCCCGCTACCGCCGGGCCGTGCGGCGGGCCCTGGTCGCCGACCACCAGATGTCGACGCTGCTCATCAGGGCGGTGCGGCACCGGCACGGCGTGCGCGCGGGCCTCCGCCTGGCGGGCGCCACCGGCTGGACCCGCCGCAACTTCGCCCGCTGGCTCTTCGAGGACTACCCCCGCGCACTGCTGGTCACGCCGCGCCGCTGGCGACGCGGCATGCTCAGCGGGCCGGGTGCGTACGGCTGAGCAGACCCCAACCCAGGCATTCTGGTTGTAGCTATACGGTCATACGCCGCATTGCTACAACCAGTTCGCGGTGGACACGGTTCGGCTCGCCCACGACGTCGCGATACCGGTAGCGGCGGACGGCATACCCGGCGTCCTCGGCGCGTCGGTCCCGCTCCTCGTCGCGTGCCTTGTCGAGCGGGCCGTCGTGCCAACCCGAATCGACCTCGACGATGACTCGTTCGGCACGCCAGAGGAAGTCCACGGTGCCGATCCAGCCCTCGACGTCCGTCACGACTGCCTGCTTCTCGGGCTCCGGCAGCCCGAAGCTGGCAACGAGCTCGAGAAACAGGGTCTCGGTGTCCGACCGGGTCGGCACGTACGTCGGACCGAACCGCAGGAGCAGCCGCCTCACCAATCGGGTGCCACGCCGTCCCCGTCTGGCCAGCACGGCGAGTACCGCCACCTCCTGGACGAAGCTCAGGCCACGACGGCCCGCGGCGTCGTTGTAGACCCGCGCCATCTTCGTCTCGTGGAATGGATGGCCGCCACGCCGCCGTAGGCGGGGGTCCGGGTCACCGCACAGGTCGAAGAAGGTCCGCGCGACTGTGGTCACTGCGAAGCCCCGGAGCTTCGTCACATGGTGTGGTGGGAGCACGCGGGTCTGGACGACGCGGCCGATCCCGCTGCGCGCATCGTGGCCGTGCCGCACGATCACCTCGATCTCGTCCGCTCGCCTGTACGCGTAGAAGCCATGGAGGCGAGCCGCCGATCGCAGGCCCAGTACCGAGCCCGGGCCGGCCAGATCCAGTGCCGCCTGACATTGCGACCAGTGGTCGAACGGATGGTCCCGTAGGCGATCGACGCCCCTACCCAGGGAGACGAGCACCCCGCGGGATCGCATGGTGTCCAGAGCGTGTTGTGGCACCCCCGCTTCGCGGGCGAGCCGTTGGGTGATGATCCCTCGGCGCCCGGCCGCGATGTCCGCTACCGCATTTTCGTGATGGCCAATATGTCATTTCATGCTGTTTCGATCCAGCCCTGTCAAGCCCCGATCGTTCTGGTTGTAGTTATGCGGTCATACGCCGCACGGCTACAACCAGTTCGCGGTGAGACTGCCATCGTGGTTCCCACTGCCCTGCTGCCACACCTGCGCAACGCCAAGGACCTGGCCGACCGGCACTACGACGCCCCGCTCGACCTCGACACCCTCGCCGACGCCGCGCACGTCTCGAAGTACCACTTCGCCCGCTGCTTCGCCCAGACCTACGGCGAGGCCCCGATGCGCTATCTCACCCGGCGGCGGATCGAGCGGGCGCAGGACCTCCTGCGGTCGGCCAACCTGACCGTCACCGAGGTCTGCATGATGGTGGGCTTCGCCAGCCTCGGGTCGTTCTCGTCGCGGTTCCACGAGCTGGTGGGCGAGTCGCCGACGCAGTACCGCGATCGCTGGGCGGCACGGGGCGGGCCGCGCATACCGGGCTGCTTCCTGTTCATGCGCGGCATCGACGGGTGGCCGAGCGACCGGCCGGCGCCGGACAGCAACCTCGGAGAAGCGCCGCCGCCGCACGACCCGTAGGTTCGCACCCATGATCACGAACGTCTCGCTTGCCACCGTATGGGTGACCGACCAGGACGAGGCCAAGGCCTTCTACATCGACAGGCTCGGCTTCAGGGAGCACACGGACATCACCATGGGTGACGGCTACCGCTGGCTCACCGTCTGCCACCCCGACCACCCCGAGCTGGAGCTCACGCTCATGAAGCCCGGGCCGCCCCTCGACGAGGAAGACGCCGCGACGTTCCGGAGGATGCTCGACAAGGGGTCCCTGGGCGCCGTGGGCCTCGCCACCGACGACTGCCGGAAGACCCACGAGGAGCTGGCCGCCAAGGGCGTGAGCTTCATCCAGGAGCCCGCCGACCGGCCCTACGGCGTCGAGGCGATCCTCCGGGACAACTCGGGCAACTGGCTCGTTCTCGTGGAGCGGAAGCCGTACTCGGGCGAGGAGTTCCCCCACTGACACCTGGGTCCGGGGTCCGGAGGCGCCGGCCATCTGATCTTCCGGCCGCCGACACGGAGTGTTCACCTACGACTCACCGCATCGCCACCATTTCCCTTTAGCTTGGCGCTGCAGCGCTCGTGTCGGTGCTCCCCCTCCACCAGCACCCGCCCGAGCTTGCATGGTGGCTGCCCAGCGGCGGTTGTGGCCACCGTCGTCCGGCGCACCCGCCACCCCCCTGGGTGCGCCGGACGCGCGTCTTGGCCCGATCCCGGCCGATCCCGGCCCGCTTGACCCGGCGGTCAAGGTTGGCCAGCATCCAGGCATGCTCCGCACCCGCCTGACCGACGCCCTGCAGATCGAGCATCC
>DATFVX010000139.1:0-9423 GCA_035259985.1 Acidimicrobiales bacterium
CCCGCAACGGCTTCGGGTGGCCCGCCTCTGCGACCACGCGCTCGACCTCGTCCACGACCGCCTTGACCAGGCGATCGTTGGGAGCGGAGGCGATCACGAACTCGTCGGCGACGACGAGAACGTCGCCCACCTCGAGGATCACGACGTCGCGTGCCCCCTTCGAGTCGGCGGCGCGGGCCGCCACCGCGGCCAGGTCCCGGGCTTGCACACGTTCGTTGGTCAGGTTGCTCGCGGTTCTACCTCCCGATCAGATCCGGGGCGTCGGCACCCAGGATCACGGTCACATCGATCTCGTCGTCGTCGGCCGCCTCGCCCACGGCGGCCGGGTCCTGCTCGACCTTCCCGACGCCGAACCCCGCAGCCAGCCACGCCGCCCCGTTGCGCTGGTCGGCGCGTTCGTAGAGCATCAGGGTCTCAGTCTCATCGAAGGTGGGAGCGTTTCCGACGATGGTTATCTCGGCCCCGCCCTGGACCAATCGCCGCGCGGCGGCGCCCGTGAGGTCCGGGTCGGTCGTGCCGTTGAGCAGGCGGACGCGGATCCGCCGGCCGGGGCTGGGCGACACCGGATAGGGAACGGCGCGCACCACCAGCTCCCCCACCCGCTGGTAGTGCGGGACGAACGATTCGGGGGTCCCGGCGTCGCCGCCGGTGGGCTCCCCCGGCAGGGGGACGATCGAGGGCGAGCCGTCGGCCAGCTTGCGGACGAACCGCCCGATGCCCACGTCGACCTCGCCGGGCAGGGCGTCGGTGCCGGCGTCGCGCACGAGCGTCAGCCAGGCCGTCCAGAAGTCCGCCTGGCGGTCGATGCGCTCGGCCTCCGACTCCCCCGACGCCCGGGCGCGGAGGAACGGCCCCACGTCCTCGGCCGCCAGCGACACGTCGCCGGCGCGCCAGTCGCCGACGCGCTTGGCGAGCTCGAGGTCGACGGGTGCCACCGGCGCCACCAGCGATGCCCACCGGGCATCGTCGACCTCGAGATGCTCGGGGATGGCCACGGCCAGCAGGTCGGCAACCGCCGCCACCACGGCCTCGGACCCGCCCTGGCTGTACACCTCCGCCAGCGTGGGCTGGCTCGACCCTTCGGCGGTGCCGGTGGTGGCGGTGGTGGCCGCGGACGTGCCGGAGGCGGGCTCGGCCGGCTTCGCCCGCGTCTGCGTGGAGGCCGGGACCAGGATCACGGTGCCGCCGCCGTCGTCGCTCGACTCGATGGCCAGGACGGCAACGCTGACCAGGTCGCCGTCGTCGCTCCGCTGCACGACGGCCATCGTCGGCGTGGGGACGACGTAGGCCTGGTAGCCGGGGTCGTCGGGTCCGGCCGTCGGTGCCACGTAGCGCCCGGCGGTGCTGTTCCGCACCAGGTTGACGCCGACGACCGCCAGGACCACCCCGCCGCCGAAGAGCGCCGCCATCGCGGCCAGGACCAGGCGGCGGCGCCGGCGCAGCCCCTCGGCTCCCCCGCCCACCCCCGGCACGCCGGGCAGGACGACCGGGGCCGCCAGCGCGGCGGCCGCCGGGGCTCCCGCCGCGGCCGGCTCCGCCGGAGCCGCACCCACCGTGCCGGGTGCCGCTCCGGGCGCAACGGATCGCACCCGCCGCCGCGCCGCCGCCCGGGCGCGGCGACTGGCCGGCCACGGTGGCCGGCGGGAGCCGGCCGTGGCCGCGTCGCCGTCACCGTGGTGGCCGGCGACGGCCTCTGTGGATCCTCCCGCCCCGTCGAATTCTCCGTCGGTCTCATCGGCGGCGTCCGGGCGGCGGCGCGCCATGTGTCGGGGGCGATGGTCCTCGTTGTCGACCACCCCCGTCATCGATTGACCGGTGCCTTGTACAGGCCGCGCCGGTGGATGGTCTCGATGACCGCCCCCGGCAGCAGGTAGTCCAGGGGCCGGCCGTCGACCACGCGCGCCCGCAGGTCGGTGCTGGACACCTCGAGCCGGGGAACCTCGACGCGGACCCACGACCAGCCAGGTGGCGGCTGCCCCTCACCGCTTCCGGGACGCTCGACGACCACGATGGTGGACAGCTCGCGGACCTCTTCGGCACGCTCCCAGCCCGGAAGCCCGGCGGCGGCATCGCTGCCGAGGATCACGTACGGGTCGAGGGCCGGATCGGCGGCGAGCAACTCGGTCAGGGTGTCGGCCGTGTACGACATCCCACCCCGGTCGAGCTCGATGCGACTGGCCGCGAGACCGTCGACGTCTCCCACGGCCGCATCGACCATGGCGAACCGGTCCTCCGCCGACGAGATGTCCCGGGTGCCCACCTTCTGCCAGGGGTGGTCCGCCACGACCAGCAGCACGCGGTCGAGCGACAGCTCGTAGCGAACGTTGACGGCGGTAACCAGGTGCCCGACGTGCGGCGGGTCGAACGTCCCCCCGAAGATGCCCAGCCGCTCACCGGTCCGGGGTCCGGGGGTGATCCGGGCGCCGTCGGTGTTCACCGTTGGTGGTCCTCGAGACCCAACCGGACCTTGTCGGCGAGTGCTCGGAGGCCGGTGGAGACCTCGACGGGCCACACCGGGCCTTGCTGCCCAACCTCCAGCGACCGGAGCTCCGCCGGCAGGGCGGCCAGCGCCGCCATGCAGCGCGCGCGGGTGGCCGACAGCGCCTCCGGCGGCTCGACCCTCCTGCCCCCGGCCATGGCACGTGTGAGCAGCGGCCGCCCCCCGGCCACGTGCTCGTCGTGCAGGCCGAGGACGTCGCGGTCGGCGAGGCGCCAGACCTGCTTGCGCCCGGGGAGGGTGACCTTCCCCTCGGCGAGCTTCATCCTCGGCCCGAGGGCGTCGTCCACCAGCTTGTACACGGCACCCAGCGAGGGGGCGTCGCCGCTGGTGCCGAGCTGCGTGCCCACGCCGAAGGAGTCGATGGGCGCGTCGGCCGCCAGCAGGTCGGCGATGCGATGCTCGTCGAGATCCCCGGACGCCAGGATCTCGACGTCCGCGAGCCCGGCCTCGTCGAGGACGGCGCGCACCTCGACGGCCAGCCGGCCCAGGTCCCCGGAATCGAGGCGCACGGCGGAGATGCCGACGCCCTCGTGGGCCAGTTCCTGGGCCACCGCGGCCGCGTGGCGGGCACCCGCAACCGTGTCGTACGTGTCGATCAGCAGTACGGCGCGCTCCGGGAAGCTGCGGGCATAGGCACGGAACGCATCCCGCTCGTCCTCGAACGACATCACGAACGAGTGCGCCATCGTCCCCGACAGCGGTATCCCCCAGCGCTGCCCGGCAGCCACCAGCGAGGTGCCGGCCGCGCCGCAGATCCACGCCCCCCGGGCGGCGGCCATCGCGGCGTCGACCCCGTGGTCGCGCCGGGCGGAGAAGTCGACGAAGTCGCGCCCGCCACAGGCGATGGCGACGCGTGCCGCCTTGGACGCCAGCATCGTGCGGCTGGCGATGGCGTTGAGCAGGAACGTCTCCACCAGCTGCGCCTCGACCAGCGGTGCGGTGACCCGCACGATCGGCTCGCCCGCGAAGACCAGGTCACCCTCCGCAATCCCCCACACCTCGCCCGTGAACCGGAGGTCCGCCAGCCGATCGATGAAGGCCGCGGGGAACAGGCCGAGCCCCGCCAGGTACTCGACCTCGTGAGGGGCGAAGGACAGGTCCTCCAGGCCGGCGAGCGCGTCGTCGAGGCCGGCGGCGACCAGGAAGCGCCGCTCCTCGGGCAGGCGCCGCACGAAGAGCTCGAACGTGGCCTCGTGCTCGATGCCCGCGGCCTGGTACGCCGCCGCCATCGTCAGCTCGTAGAGATCGGTGACCAGCGAGGCGGGAACGGGGGGACGCGCCCGCTCCGACCGGGCGTCGGTCATGCACTGACCTCGACTCGGCCGACCCGTGACCGCAGGGGAACGCGGCGTGGCCGGCTCATACGAGGGTGACCCCGGCCGCGGCCATCTCGTCGATGGCCCGTTGCCCATCCCCCGGCTCCAGCTCGACCGGCCTGGCACCGTCGACCACCAGCGTGGCGTCGTAGCCCAGCGCCACGGCGTCGAGGGCCGTCGCCCTGACGCAGTAGTCGGTGGCCAGGCCGAGCACGACGACACGTTCGATGCCGTGTTCACGCAGCAGGGCGTTGAGCCCGGTGCGCTCGGTGTCGCCGGTGACGGGATCGGCGACCGTGAACCCCGAGTAGCCGTCCTCGCCGTTCACGCCGACACGGATCCGCTCGCCGTTGACGTCGGTGAGCCTCGGATGGAGCTCGGCGCCCCATGAGCCCTGGACGCAGTGGACGGGCCAGATGCCACCGTCCTTGGCGAAGTGCGGGGTGACGGGCGGATGCCAGTCCTGGGTGTACACCACCATCGCGCCGGCCGCCCGGGCGGCCTCGATCTCGGCGTTCGCCACGTCGATGACCGACTCGGCGTCACGCACATAGAGGCTGCCATCGGGGTCCGAGAAGTCGTTCTGGACGTCGACGACGATCAGCGCCGTTGACGGGTCATAGCGTCCACGCTCGCTCACGCCTCAAAGGTACCCACCGCGATCCCAGGTCAGGGAGCCGCGACCGACTATTCGTCCTCGTAGGTCCAGTCGGGTCGCTTGCGGGCTTGGCGCTCGTCGATCACCGCCTCGCCGTCGCGCACGTCCACGAGCTTCGGCACCTGCAGCCCCCGGGCCGGCGGGGGCCGGCCGTCGAGCGCCTCGGCCACCTCGTCGGGGAACGCCTGGAGGAGGCTCGCGATCACGCGCTGCTCCTGGACCGGCAGGTAGCAGCGGTTGCCGTCGGTCACCGACAGCAGGCGAACGGCGATGGTGTCGAGGTCCTCCGGGGTGGCACCGCCGGCCGCGAGCACGTCCAGCCGCTCGGTGACGGCGCCGCAGCCGAGCTTGCAGGCGGGGCACTGGCCGCAGGACTCGACGTACAGGAAGCGCGAGACCATCTGCGCCGCCTCGACCATCGACGCCGTCTCGTCGAGCACCAGGAACCCCGCCGCGCCGAGCCCGGACCCGACCGCCGCCATCCCCTCGTAGCTGCACGGCGTGTCGAGCTGGCCGCCGGTCAGCACCGGATTGGCCACGCCGGAGAGGACGGCCTTGATCTCGTGCCCGGGCCGGACGCCGCCGCCGACGCGCTCGATGACCTCCCGGAGGGGCGTCCCCATCTCGACCTCGCCCACGCCGGGCCGCGCCACGTCGCCCACCACCGTGGCGACGATGCAGCCCGGCGACTCGGTCGTGCCCAGCGACCGGTGCCACTCGGGGCCCCGGGCCAGCACGTGGCTCGCCGTCGCCAGGGTCTCGACGTTGTTGACCACGGTCGGGTTGGACGCCGGCATGGTGTCGACCACGCCCGCCGGCGAGGCGCTCCAGCCGGTGGTGGGCACCGTGGCGAACAGGCCGTGGATGTAGGGCGGCACGTTGCGTGGCAGCGGGGCCTCGCCCTCGATCACCTGCAACAGCCCGGTCTCCTCCCCGTACAGGTAGGCGTCCGGCCCGAGGACCACCTGGATGGTGACGTCGCCGATCGCGCCCGATGCGCTCAACTCGTCCACGGCGGTCGCGAGCCGCTCGATCTCGGGCTCGAACCGCTCCTTGACCCCGATGAACGCCCTGTCGGCGCCCACTGCGAAGGCGGCGATGGCCACCCCCTCGACGACCGAATATGGGTTGGCGCGCAGGATCGCTCTATCCTTGAATGTCGAGGGCTCTCCCTCGGCCCCGTTGCACACCACGAAGGTGCGGTTTTCTTCGTCTTCCCCCGCTCCAGCACCGTCCGCCGCGTCACGTACCGACTGCCACTTTCGTCCCGTCGGGAACCCGCCGCCTCCCCGCCCCCGCAGGCCCGACAGGATGACCTCCTGGATCGTGCCCCCGGGACCCAGGCCCAGCGCCCGCCGGAATCCGACCCCCCCGCCACGCTCGAAGTAGTTGGTGACATCCGTCACCGGAGGATCGGACAACACCACAGCGTCCTGCATGTACCCGGCTTTCCACGGCGGAGCGGCCGGAAATCGCCTGACTAGGGGAATCCAACCGCGGTAGGTGTGGTTGAGGAGATACGAGATGAGTGATTCTGTAGGTCAGTACCTGAACGAAATCGGCCTCGTGCCCCTGCTCACCGCAGACGAGGAGCGCGAGCTGTCCCAGACGATCGAACGTGGTCGTGACGCGCAGGCGCGCCTCGACGCCGGTGAGCGTGGCCGTGAGCTGCGCAAGGCCGTCGCCGCCGCTGCCGCCGCGAAGGACCGGTTCATCCGGGCGAACCTGCGGCTCGTGGTGAGCATCGCCCGACGCTACCCCCTGCCCCCCTCGATGGAGCTGCTCGACCTGATCCAGGAGGGCAACCTCGGGCTCGAGCACGCCGTCGACAAGTTCGACTGGCGCAAGGGCTTCAAGTTCTCCACGTACGCCACCTTCTGGATCCGCCAGGCCATCGGTCGGGCGCTCGACCAGAAGGCGAGCCTGGTGCGCCTGCCCGGCGACCGTTCCGCCTCGCTGCGGGCGGCGCTCCGTCAGGCGTCGGGCGACGGCGAGGAGCTCGACGACGAGAGCGCCCGGCTCTACCGCCTCACGACCCCGACGTCCCTCGATCGGCCGGTGGGCGACGACGACGGCAGCGAGCTGGTGGACCTGCTGGCTGCCGACGTGCCGACGCCCGAGCAGGTGCTGCTCGAGCGTGAGGACGAGGCGACGCTCAACGACCTGCTCGACGTGCTGGACACGCGGGCTCGGTATGCGGTGGAGCAGCGCTTCGGCCTGACCGACGGCCGCAAGCGCAGCTACCGCGAGGTCGGCGAGGAGCTGGGCGTCACCGCCGAGGCGGCCCGCAGGCTCGTCAAGCGTGCGGTCGACGCCGTGCGCGACGAGGCGATGGCCCGCTCGAGCGCGGCGTAACTGCGCGAATCGCTTTGCCGTCCGCGCCGGGGCGGCGGCACGATGGTGCACCGTGACCAGTGACCGGACATCCGTACCCCCGTCCTCATCGCGGCCGGCGTGGCGTCCGGACTCCTGGCGCGAACGGCCGGCCGCCCAGCAACCCACCTGGCCCGACGAGTCGGCGCTCGATCACGCACTGAAGCACCTGGCCAGCGTGCCGCCCCTGGTCTTCGCCGGCGAGGCCCGGGCGCTGACGTCCCAGCTCGCAGACGTGGCCGACGGCAGGGCCTTCCTGCTGCAGGCGGGGGACTGCGCCGAGTCGTTCGATGCGTTCTCGGCCGACGCCATCCGCGACAAGCTCAAGGTGATCCTGCAGATGGCCGTGGTCCTCACCTATTCGACCGGAGTTCCGGTCATCAAGGTGGGACGCATCGCCGGCCAGTTCGCCAAGCCCCGGTCGGCCGCGTTCGAGGACGTGGGCGACCGGGAGCTGCCGGCGTTCCGCGGCCACATGGTCAACGACCCCGCCCCCAACGAGGCCGCCCGCACCCCCGATCCCGACCGGCTCGTGCAGGCGTACCACCAGTCGGCGGCCACCCTGAACCTGCTGCGAGCGTTCACGAAGGGTGGCTTCGCCGACCTGTCGCAGGTCCACCAGTGGAACCAGGAGTTCGTGGCCTCGAGCCCCGAGGGCCGGCGCTACGACCGGGTGGCCGACCACATCGACCGGGCGCTGCGGTTCATGGCGGCCTGCGGGATCGACACCACGAGCCAACCGAGCCTGCACGAGGTCGACTTCTTCACCAGCCACGAGGCGCTCATCCTCGGCTACGAGGAGGCCCTCACCCGGCGGGACTCGCTGACGGGCGACTGGTACGACTGCTCGGCGCACATGCTGTGGGTCGGCGAGCGCACCCGCCAGCCCGACGGTGCCCACGTCGAGTTCCTGCGGGGGGTCGGCAACCCGGTGGGCTGCAAGCTCGGCGCGACCGCGACCGCGGACGAGGTCCTGGCCCTGTGCGAGGCGCTGAACCCCGGGCGCGTCCCCGGCCGCATGTCCCTCATCACCCGGATGGGTGCGGATGCCGTCGGCAGGCGGCTGCCGCCGCTGCTGGCGGCCGTGCGGGATGCCGGGCACCCGGTGGTCTGGGCGTGTGATCCGATGCACGGCAACACGTTCACGTCCGCCACCGGCCGCAAGACCCGCGACTTCGACGCCGTGCTGGCCGAGATCGCCGGCTTCTTCGCCGCCCACTGGGCGGAGGGCACCTGGCCCGGCGGGGTGCACATCGAGCTGACCGGCGAGGACGTCACCGAGTGCCTCGGAGGTGGCGACGCGCTCGGCCACGCCGACCTCGACGACCGGTACGAGACCATGTGCGACCCCCGGCTCAACGGCCGCCAGTCGATCGACCTGGCCTTCCGGGTGGCCGAACTGCTCGACCGGCCGTAGACACCCACGAACTTGCGGTGCTTGGCGCCCTCATGGGGTCCCTAACCGCCGCAAGTTGGGATGTCTGGCGCCTTGACGGGTAAATGTTGACAGGGGCGCTCGGGTTTCGATTGACTGGGCTTCCGGTACCTGACCGAACTACTCATATTCCTCAGGAATTGGGGAGCGGGCCGGGCGCCGCCGCCAGCCGAGATCGGAGCACCCATGGGCCAGCGAGAGATCGACCCAGCCCAGCTCGCCGACGCCGACAAGTTCGAGGCCATCCTCGGCCAGTACCTCGCCGGTGACATCGAGGAGGATGCCTTCCGCATCTTCCGCCTCAACAACGGCATCTACGGTCAACGCCAGGGCGGGCACAACCAGATGCTGCGGGTGAAGGTTCCCTGGGGCGGGCTCCTGCCCGACCAGCTCGATCTCATGGCCGACGTCGCCGACCGGTACTCGCGCGGCTGGGGCCACATCACCACCCGCCAGAACGTGCAGTTCCACTACGTGCAACTCGAGCGCGTGCCCGAGCTGATGCGGCTGCTCGGCACTGCGGGGCTCACGTCCCGGGAGGCGTGCGGCGACACCGTCCGCAACGTGCAGGGCTGCCACCTGGCGGGCGCCTGCCCCTACGAGGTGCTCGACATCACGCCGTGGGCCGAGGCGACCTACCGGCACTTCGTGCGCAATCCCCTCTCGCAGCGCCTGCCCCGCAAGTTCAAGATCAACTTCTCCGGGTGTGCGACCGACTGCGGCCAGGCCATGTTCAACGACATCGGCGTGATCGGCACCAGCCGCACCCTGGAGGACGGCAGCGTCGAGCGGGGCTTCCGGGTCTTCGTCGCCGGCGGCCTGGGCGCCAATCCCCATCCGGCGCTCGCCCTGGAGGACTTCACCCCGCGCGAGGAGCTGATGGCCACCCTCGAGGCGATCCTCCGGGTGTTCAACAACCACGGCAACCGCGACAACAAGCTCCGCGCCCGGATGAAGTGGCTGGTCGACACCATGGGCTGGGAGGAGCTGCAGGGGCGGATCGTCAAGGAGCGGCGCCTGCTGCTGGGCTCGTCCTCGTGGCCCGGCGGCCTCCCCGAGGAGGTCCAGAAGGCCGGGGACGTCGCCGCCGGCGCGGCCACCGGCGTGGCGCCCACGCCCATGGGGCACGGCACGCCCGTCC
>DATFVX010000140.1:0-3603 GCA_035259985.1 Acidimicrobiales bacterium
TGGTGCGGCTGCTCGAGGCCGGCATCCGGCCCCGCCAGGTCATGACCAAGCCGGCGTTCGAGAACGCGATCGCCGTCGTGATGGCGTTGGGGGGCTCGACCAACGCCGTGCTTCACCTGCTCGCGATCGCCGCCGAGGCCCGGGTCGACCTCGCGCTCGACGACTTCAACCGCGTGGCCGCCCGCGTGCCGCACATCGCCGACACCAAGCCCGCCGGCCGCTACCACATGAGCGACGTCGACCGGATCGGTGGCGTACCGGTCGTCATGCGGCACCTGCTGGAGGCCGGGCTGCTGGACGGGGATTGCCTCACGGTGACCGGCCGCACCGTGGCCGAGAACCTGGCCGAGATCGACCCGCCCGCGCCCGACGGCGACGTGATCCACCGCCTCGACGACCCGATCCACGCCATCGGCGGCATCGCCGTGCTGACCGGCTCGTTGGCCCCCAAGGGGGCGGTCGTCAAGGTGGCCGGCATCACCGTCGACCGGTTCGAGGGCACCGCCCGGGTGTTCGACGGCGAGGACGGGGCGATGGACGCCATCCTGGCCGGCTCGATCGAGCCGGGAACGGTGGTGGTCATCCGCTACGAGGGGCCCAGGGGCGGGCCGGGGATGCGGGAGATGCTGGCCGTCACCGGCGCCATGAAGGGCGCCGGCCGGGGCGGCGACTGCGCCCTGGTGACCGACGGCCGCTTCTCGGGCGGCACCCACGGGTTCTGCGTCGGGCACGTGGCGCCCGAGGCCACCGACGGCGGCCCCATCGCGCTGGTCGCCGACGGCGATCGGATCGTGATCGACGTCCCGTCGAAGGCGATCGACCTCGCCGTGGACGACGCCGAGCTGGCGCGCCGCCGCGCCGAGTGGAAGCTCCCCGACCCCCGGTACACGTCCGGCGTGCTCGCCAAGTACGCCCGGCTGGCGTCGGGCGCCGAGCGCGGCGCCATCACCGAGGCCTGACGCTGGTCGTACCCTGGACGGCATGTCGACCGAGCAACCCCGGTGGCGGGGGATCAACCACCTCGCCCTCGTCACCACCGACATGGACCGGACGGTTCGCTTCTACCAGGGGGTCCTGGGGGCCAGGCTCGTCGCCACGATCGGGACCCCGGCGTTCCGGCACTACTTCTTCGAGTTCGGGCCGGAGCTGACGGTCGCGTTCTTCGAGTACCGGGATGCGGAGATCGAGCCGTTCGCCAAGCCGGCGGGCGTGCCCGACAGGCGTGCCGTGCAGTTCGACCACGTGTCGTTCAACCTTCCCGACGAGCACGCCCTCGAGGCGCTGCAGCGCCGGCTGAAGGAGCATGGCTGCGAGGTCACCGAGGTGGTCGACCACGAGATCATGCGCTCGATCTACTTCACCGACCCGGACGGCATCGCCCTGGAGGCGTCCTGGTGGGTGGTCGACGCCACCGCGCGGGAGGCCGACTACGCCGACGAGCAGCTCTTCGGTGACCCCGACCCCGTGCCGGCCGTGCGCGAGCTCGCGGCCCACGGGGAGGTGTCCACCACGCCGGCGACGCGCCTGGTGAACCCCGACGACGAGGTTCGCGACCCCGCCTAGTCCCAGGCAAGGCGAACTGGTTGTAGCTGTGCGGCACATGACCGCATAGCTACAACCAGAACGCGTCTCCGACCCGCCTTGCCCCAGATCTGCGCGCCGTGCGAAGCTGGACGGCCGATGCACGCCTACCGCCACCTCGTAATCCTCACGTAGCGCACGCCGGCCCCAACCCGCGTGCGCTCTCACGGCCTCCCATCGGGAGGTCGTTTCAGTTTTCGTCGACTTCCGCCCTTCACCCGCGACACCCACAGGAGCACACCGCCATGCAGCTCAACGGCGGACAAGCATTGATCAAGGCCCTCGAGATGGAGGGCGTCGAGGTCATGTTCGGACTTCCGGGCGGCGCCATCCTCCCGGTGTACGACCCGATCATCGACAGCCCGATCCGCCACATCCTCGTGCGCCACGAGCAGGGGGCCGGGCACATGGCCGAGGGCTTCGCTCACGCCACCGGGCGGCCGGGCGTGTGCATGGTGACCTCGGGCCCGGCGGCGACCAACGTCGTCACCCCCCTGTGCGATGCCTACATGGACTCGGTCCCCATGGTGTGCATCACCGGCCAGGTGCCGTTCGCCGCCATCGGCACCGACGCTTTCCAGGAGTGTGACACGGTCGGCATCACCCGCTCGGTGACGAAGCACAACGAGCTGATCACGCAGGCCCAGGACATTCCGCTCATGGTCCGGCAGGCCTTCCACCTCGCCACCACCGGGCGGCCCGGGCCCGTGCTGCTCGACGTCCCGAAGGACATCGTCGACCCCATGAATCCCAGGTCAGCGATGGAGTGGTACTGGCCCAGCGACGACGACGTGGCGGCGAGCCTGCCGGGCTACCGGCCCACCACCAAGGGCCACCCGAGGATGATCCGCCAGGCGGCCGAGCTGATCCTCCAGGCCCGCCGGCCCGTCGTCTACGCCGGCGGCGGCATCCTCAAGGCCCGGGCCGCCGAGGCCCTCCGCGAGCTCGCCGAGCTGTGCGACATCCACGTGGTGACCACCCTCATGGCCCGGGGCGCGTTCCCCGACGACCATCCGCTGTGCCTCGGCATGCCGGGGATGCACGGCAACTACACCGCGGTCACGGCGATGCAGCAGAGCGACCTGCTCATCGCCCTGGGCAGCCGCTTCGACGACCGCGTGACCGGCAAGGTCGACGGGTTCGCCCCCGACGCCAAGGTGATCCACGTCGACGTGGACCCCGCCGAGCTGGGCAAGGTGCGCCGGCCCGACGTTCCCATCGTGGGGGACTGCCGGCTGGTCATCGAGGAGCTGGTGGTGGCCGTCCGCACCCTGCTGGGCGGCGGGCTCGGGTTCCCCGACCGCTCGGCCTGGAAGCAGACCATCTCGGGCTGGCAGGAGAACTACCCGCTCACCTACCAGCAGTCGGAGCCGGGCGAGGCGCTGAAGCCGCAGTTCGTGCTGGAGCGGCTGCGCGACAACACGACCGACGACACGATCGTCGCCGCCGGCGTGGGCCAGCACCAGATGTGGGCCAGCCAGTACTGGCGCTTCAACCACCCGTACACCTGGGTCAACTCGGGCGGGCTCGGCACCATGGGCTTCTCGGTCCCGGCCGCCATCGGGGCCAAGGTGGGCCGCCCCGACCGGACGGTGTGGGCGGTGGACGGCGACGGCTGCTTCCAGATGACCGCCCAGGAGCTCGTGACCGCGACGGCCGAGCGCATCCCCATCAAGGTTGCGATCCTCAACAACGCCTACCTGGGCATGGTCCGCCAGTGGCAGGAGATGTTCTACGACGAGCGCTACAGCGAGGTGTACCTGTCGCCCGACCTGCCCGACTACAAGCTGTGGGCCGAGGCCATGGGCTGCGTGGGGATGCGGGTGGAGTCGCCCGAGGAGGTCGACGCCGCCATCCAGAAGGCCGACGAGATCGACGACCGGCCCGTCGTGATCGACTTCCGCACCGACAGCCGGGAGAAGGTGTACCCGATGGTGCCGGCCGGCAAGTCGAACGACGAGATCATCGTCGACCCGTCCCAGGGCGAGGGGGGCCGGTGATGGCAGCGCCGCAGCTCCCCGG
>DATFVX010000141.1:0-5596 GCA_035259985.1 Acidimicrobiales bacterium
ACTAGGGCGCGATGGCGCGGTCCGCCCGGCGGCGGAGGATGTCGGCGGTGGCGTCGTCGGCGGGCAGGAAGGCCTCGAGGTGCAGCTCCGACAGCGTGACGTCCACCGCGGTCGCGAACGACGTGAGGGTGGTGATGAGGCGCAGCTCCCCCTCGTCGCTGGCGAGGCGGAGGGGAACCGCGAACCCGAGGTGCCCGGGCCCGGCGTCCAGGGCCGGGAGGTAGCCCTCGAGCTCGACAACGAACTCGTCGAGTCGCGGGTCGGGGCTGCGTTGCGCCAGGTTCCGCAGGTTCTCGACGATGTGGCGGCCCCATTCGGGCAGGTTCTCCACGCGCCGCCCCATGCCGTCGGGGTGCACAGCCAGTCGGAGCACGTTGACCGGCGGTTCCAGCAGCGCGGGAGCGGCGCCCTCGGTGAGCACGGTCACGGCGGCGTTGGCGCCGACGATCTCGCCGTAGGGCCGGGCGACGACGGCGGGGTAGGGCATGTGGCCCTCGAGGACGCCCTCGATCGCCCGCCGGACCGGGCGGAGCTCGGGGGCATCGAGGCTCGACTCGGGAAAGACCGGGGCGTAGCCCGCCGAGACCAGGAAGGCGTTGCGCTCGCGCAGCGACAGCCCGAGCGACTCGGCCAGGCGCACCACCATCGCCCGTCCGGGCCGCGAGCGACCCTGCTCCAGGAAGCTCATGTGGCGCTGCGTCGTGCCGGCCCGCAGGGCCAGGTCAAGCTGGCTCGACCGCCGCAGCTTCCGCCAGCGGCGCAGCTCGTGCGCGAATCGATCGGGCTCGACGGCCACGGACATGCCGGTAGTGATAGCCCAGCAAGAGGACCGGAGATATTCCCTGGGGGGAATCGCCGTTGGTCACGGGCGTCGGCACACTCGCCGCATGACCATCCATCCCGACCACGGAACCGCCGTGAAGGACACCCGGGAGCTCGTCGACCGCTACGTCGCCCTGTGGAACGAGCCCGATCCCGACGTGCGTCGCCGCACGATCCGCGAGCTGTGGGCACCCGACGGCGCGCAGGTGCTCGTCGATCCGCCGGTGGAGATCCGCGACGCCGCGGATCGGCTCGCGTTCCCCCACCCCACCCTCGAGGTCCACGGCTACGACGCCATCGAGGCGAGGGTCAGCAGGGCCTACGAGATGTTCATCGCACCGGGCGAGTACGTCTTCGAGCTCGGCGGCGATGCCTCCCGCCTGCTGGGCAACGTCGTCAGCCTCACCTGGTCGATGGTGTCCCGGGCGGATCGCGACAAGGCCGGTGGCGGCCTCAACGTGCTCGCGCTCGGCGAGGACGGAAGGATCCGGCTCGACTACCAGTTCGTCGAGGTCTGACCCCTCGACACCGGCCGCGGGCGCGGGGAAGCGAGGTCAGCACAGGCGCCGAACCCGGTCGCCGGGCCGGCGCAGCTTGAGCCAGTCCCAGGCGGCGTCGCTGAACGCCCGCACGGTGTCCTCGGTGCGCGCCCCTGGGGTGACGCGCACCGCGACGTAGTCCATGACCGTCGAGAGCGGGGCATCCTGCTGGGAGGTCGTCCCCGGCTCGGTGAGCGCGTCGGCGGTCACGACGCCGACGGGGCGGCCCTGCCGGTAGACGACCGCAGCCGGGTCACCGGTCGCCGCGAGGCGGGCGCGGGCCACGTGGACGGCGGTGTGGGGCGTGAGCGCCGGGTCCGGCGCCGGGCAGTCAGCGTCGACCGGCTCAGGGTCGAACGGCTCAGGGTCGATCGGGGCGAGCGCCATGGTGCACCTCCTCTTCGCAGGGTGGATCGACCTCGATGATCGGCCGCCCATCCGCGGATCGACACCGCCCAACGGCCCCGGTTGCGGGGACCGAGGGTCCCCGCAACCGAGGCCCCGGCGAGCCGCGTGGTCGGGACCTTCGGCCCTGTCACCCGAGGCGGCGCGGCCGGATGATCCGGTCATGGATGTGTCAGCGCTCGATCGCGAGCAATGCCTGCGGCTCCTGGCCGACGACGAGGTCGGCCGCCTCGTGGTGATCGCCGGCGCCACCCCGAGCATCTTCCCGGTGAACTATGCGCTCGACGGCGACACGATCATCTTCCGGACCGACCCGGGGACCAAGCTCGCCCACGGCCCCCGAGCCCGCGCCAGCTTCGAGGTCGACAGCTTCGACTACGACCGCCGGGCGGGCTGGAGCGTCGTCGCCAGCGGCAGGCTCGAGGAGGTGACCCGCTACGACGCCGCCGCCTTCGATCGGGTGCGCCGGTTGTCGATCGAGCCGTGGGCGGGGGGCGACAAGGGGCACTGGATGCGGCTGGTCCCCGACCGTGTCACGGGTCGCCGGATCGGGCCGGCGCGCTGACGAAACCGGCGCGGCGCCATCCCGAGGCGGACACCTGGGACCTTCGACCCTGGTGGCGCCGCACGCGGGTGGCGACGCTGGGGGTATGGAAGGAACCCGGATCGTGGTTGGTGTCGACGGATCCGCGACCTCGCAGGAGGCACTGCGGTGGGCCGTGGCCATCGGCGAGGCTCTCCGCGCGGAGGTCGTGGCGATCCACGCCCTCGGGCTGCTGGACCGGTGGCTCGAGCCCGACGCGTCGGCCCGGTCGTGGCGGAGGACGTTCTCCGCCCTCGTCGAGCGGACGTGGTGCACCCCGTTTGCCGGTTCGCCGGCCACCCCCCGCATCGAGGTGCTCGACGGCGATCCTGTCGACGTGCTCCTCGGCGCCGCCGAACACGAGCATGCCGACCTGCTCGTCGTCGGGAGCCGGGGCGTCGGGAACCGGCAGGAGCTCGCGCTGGGATCCACGAGCCTGCGGCTGCTCCAGGCGGCCCGAGTGCCGGTGCTGGTCGTGCCCGCCCGCCGCCCCGGCGCGGTCCCGCCCGACGGGCTGCGGCTCCGCCACCTGCTCGTGGGGGTCGACCGCTCCGAGGCATCGCGAGCGGCCCTCGAGCTGGCCGCCGACGTGGCGGATGCACTGGGCGGATCCCTCAGCGTGCTGGAGGTCGTGGAGTTCGTGCCGCCGTTCCCGCTCGGTGAGCCGACCGCCGGTGGCGGCGGGGGCGAGGGGCAGCCGGGATCGACCCAGGCGCTGGTCGAGGCCGAGGTCCGGGAGATCCGGGCACGCGGCATCGGCGTGCAGGTCATCGTGCGCTCCGGCGACCCGGCCCGGACCCTCCTGGAGGTGGCCGACGACGTGGACGCCGACCTGGTCGTCGTCGGCACCCGCGGCCGTGGGGGACCCGCCGAGCTGCTGCTGGGCAGCGTGGCCCGGACGGTGGCCGACCGGGCGCGCCGGCCGACGCTGGTGGTGCCCGCCGCTGCGGGCGCCCGCCGGCTCCGCGGCGCGGCGGCGCAAAGGACCAAAGTCCCATAGCTGCGAGCCGTTGGCCCCTGATCGGTGCGCGGCCCGGCGCCGCATCGTGGGCGGAAGTCGATTCAGGCGCTGCGCCGGAAGAGAGCCATTGTGCAGACCACGCTGCCCCCCCCACGCGACGGCGCGCCGCCGCCCGCCGACCGGACGGCCGGCGTTGCCGCCTTCGGCGTGGTGATCGCGGTGCTGGCGCTGGTGTTCGCCTCGGTGGCGGTCGTGTTCGGCGGCGACGACGGATCGCAGGAGGCGTCGCCGGGCGCCGGCGGCGGGACGGCCGCCTTGGAGCTGAGCGAGTTCGCCCTGACGCCGGCCGCACTCACCGTTTCGACCGGCGGATCGCTGGAGGTGACCAATGCCGGGACGGCCGCCCACAACCTGACGGTCAGCGGCACCGACATCGCCAGCTCCGACCTTGCTGCCGGCGAGAGCGAGACGCTCGACCTGTCGTCGCTCGAGGCCGGCGACTACGAGGTGATCTGTGCGATCCCCGGCCACGCCGACGCCGGGATGAAGGGCACGCTCACCATCTCCGACGACGGCCAGGCCGGCGCCGCGTCCGGGCTCTCGACGTCGGGCGCGCCGGAGGCGGGCAGCCCCGACGGGGCGCACGCCGGGCACCAGATGGGGGCCGAGGAGTACCGGAAGATGTCCGAGGCCATGAACGCCACGATCGCCGACTACCCGGCAGAGACCGAGGGCGCCGGCAACCAGGTCCTCGAGCCGACCGTCCAGGCGGGCGGCATCAAGGAGTTCGAGCTCACGGCCAAGGTCACCCCGTGGGAGGTTGAGCCCGGCACCAAGGTCGACGCCTGGACCTACAACGGCACCGTGCCCGGTCCACAGATCCGGGTCGACGTCGGCGACCGCGTGCGCATCGTGCTCCACAACGAGCTACCGATGGGCACCGACCTCCACCTGCACGGCATCGACGTCGACAACGCCATGGACGGCGTCGCTCCCATCACCCAATCGCTGGTCGAGCCGGGGGAGTCGTTCACGTACGAGTTCGTGGCCGACGAGCCCGCCGTGGCCATGTACCACGCCCACCACCACGGTCAGCTCCAGGTTCCCAACGGCATGCTGGGCACCATCTTCGTCGGCGAGGTTGCCCTCCCGGCGGGCCGGACGGTGAGCGGGCACGCGATCCCGGCCGGCGTGAAGGTCGCGCAGGAACTGCCGCTCGTGCTCAACGACAGCGGCGTGATCGGCTACTCGCTCAACGGCAAGAGCTTCCCGGCAACCGCGCCGATCGCCGCGAACCGCGGGGACTGGATCCTGGTGCACTACTTCAACGAGGGCGGCCAGATCCATCCCATGCACCTCCACCAGTTCGACCAGGTCGTGGTGGCCAAGGACGGCTTCCCGCTCGATCACCCGTATGTCGCCGACACGGTCAACGTGGCGCCGGGCGAGCGGTACTCGGTCCTGGTCCACCTGGACAAGCCCGGCACCTGGGTCTGGCACTGCCACATCCTCAACCACGTCGAGCGCGACACCGGGATGTTCGGCATGGTCACCGCCGTCGTCGTCAGCTGACCGCCCACCGCCGACCGCCCTCAGCGGCTCGATCAGGCGAGGGCCGGCTCGAGCACCGTCGTCACGAGCCCGTCGAGCTGGGTGCGCAGCCCGTCGACGTCGAATGCGAGGCACAACACCACGAGACGATCGACGCCGCGCGCCCGATATGCCTCCACGGCGGCCGCGTCCACGGGATGGAAGTACGGCGACACCGTGAGCTGGAGGTCGCCGCGGGTGCGGCCCGCCTCGGCCAGCAGCGTGTCCAACCGCTCGAGGGGCGCGTCGAGCTCGTCGGGCAGCCGGTTGAACGAGTACCAGCCGTCGCCGTGGCGTGCGGCACGACGCATCGCCGCCGTGCTCTCACCCCCGACGTGGATCGGCGGGTGCGGCTGCTGGACCGGCTTGGGGTACATGCGGCACGCCGCGAGCGTGTAGTGCTCCCCCTCGAAGGACGAGACCTCGTCGATCCACAACGAGCGCATGACCTGCAGGTATTCGTCGGTGCGCGCCCCCCGGTGGGCGAACGGCATGGCCAGGGCCTCGAACTCCTCGCGGAGCCATCCCACGCCGATCCCGAAGTCGACCCGGCCGCCCGAGAGGCAGTCGAGGTCGACCACCTGCTTGGCCGTGTAGACGGGGTTGCGCTGCGGTAGGAGGCAGATCCCGGTCCCGAGTCGGATCTGGTCGGTGACGGCGCCCAGGTACGTCAGGGCGGTGAACGGCTCGAGGAGG
>DATFVX010000142.1:0-9451 GCA_035259985.1 Acidimicrobiales bacterium
GGGCCCGCCACAGCGACAGGGGATGGCGCAGGTTCCACACCCAGGCGCCGAGGGCGGCACGGGCGCGCCCGGGGCGGCCGGTGAGCAGGCCGCCGACGGCCTGCACGAGGCTGACCGCCAACGCCTGGGGCACGATGCGCAGCAGGTCCAGCCGGCTCGAACAGCTGACCAGCGCCCGCACCCGATAGCGGGCCTCGTCCCTCGGGCCGGCCCACGGCCGACCGTCGCGCCGGACGCGGGCGTCGGTGGCAACGAGCACACGGGAGGCCGCGGCCCGGGCGCGCCAGCAGAGGCCGAGCTCGTCGTCCGGGGAATCGACCGCTGGGTCGAACCCGGCCACGGCCGCGAACCGGTCGGCCCGCACGAGCGTGAACCCCGCGGGGAACGCGAAGACCTCGCGCACGCCGTCGTGTTGGCCCTGGTCGAGCTCCCGGCGCTCGACGAGCGGCATCGTGGTGCCCAGCCGGTCGACGCCGAGACCGACGTGCAGGAGGCGTCGCGGGTCGTCCCGGGCCACGAGCTTGGGCCCGACGACGTCGGCGTCCCACTCGGTGGCCGCCTCGACCAGGGCGGCGACCGCCCCCCGATCGGGCATGACGTCGTCGTGGCAGAACACGAAGTACTCGGCCTGGCGGGCCCGCGGGCGGTCGGGATCGAGGACGTGGTTGGCGGCGGCGCCGAAGCCCTCGGACGCAGGGACCCGCAACACGCGGGCGCCGGACGCGAGGGCACCGACCCGGTCGGCGATCCCGTCGGTGCCGGTCGCGTCGATCACCAGCACGGACAGGTCGGGGTAGTCCTGCTCGGCGAGCGCCCCCAGCAGGTCTTCGAACCGGTCGGCGTGCCGTCCGTGCGTGACCACGACCGCCAGAACCGGTGGAGAGGCGAGCGGTTGCTCCTCCGGTTCCACGACGACGCGGAGGGTAGCGAAGGGCCCGTTCGCAGCCGCGGACCCTCACGCCGGGATCGCAGTGACCAGGCACTCGTGGACGCGCTGGTCGGCGCTCGCCCCCACTAACCTCCGCACGGTGCCCCGGCCGTCGTCCGACGAGATCTCGAAGAGGATCGAGAACACCGTGTACACGGCGGTCGGGTTGGGGATCCTCGGCTTCCAGCACCTGCAGGTGCAGCGGCAGCAGCTCAAGCGGGCCATCGAAAGCGCCTTGAAGAAGCCGAAGCGCTGACGTGCTGCGCGTCGCCGTCGACCTGACGTCGCTGCTCACGCCCAAGACCGGCGTTGGCGTGTTCGCGCTCGAGACGACCCGTCGGCTGGCGGCACGGGACGACCTGGCCGTCACGGCGTTCGCCGTGACCTGGCGGGGCCGGGGCCGCCTGTCCTCGGTGGTACCGCCGAACGTCGCCGTCGCGGACCGGCCGATGGCCGCCCGGCCCCTGCGGGAGCTGTGGAAGCGCGTCGACCAGCCACGCGTCGACCTGTGGATCGGCCGCCACGACGTCGTCTGGGGGCCGAACTACGTGGTGCCCCCCACGCGGGCGGCCTCGGTCGTCAGCGTCCACGACCTCACCGCCGTGCACTTCCCCCGGCTCGCCACCGCCGACACCCTCGCCTACCCGCGGCTCATCCAGCGGGCGCTCGACCGGGGCGCCTGGGTGCAGACGGCGTCGGCGTTCGTGCGGAACGAGGTGATCGACCACTTCCGGGTCGATCCCGACCGGGTGGTCACCATCCCCCTCGGGGTCCGCCCGGTGGCACCGGGCGACGCCGGCGTGGGGCGGCGGTTGGCCGGGAGCGACCGCTACGTCCTGGCGGTCGGCACGATCGAGCCCCGCAAGGACCTGCCCACGCTGGTGCGCGCGTTCGACCTCGTCGGCGACGGCGACCCCGACGTGCGCCTGGTGGTGGCGGGCCAGAACGGCTGGGGCGCCGAGGCGTTCGACACGGCTCTCGGCGGTGCGCGGCATCGCGAGCGGATCGTGCGGCTGGGATGGGTCTCCGACCACGACCGCGACGCGTTGCTGCGGGGTGCGTCGGTCTACGCCTATCCCTCGATCTACGAGGGGTTCGGCTTCCCGCCCCTGGAGGCGATGAGCGCGGGCGTGCCCGTCGTGACCACGGCGACCGGGTCCCTGCCGGAGGTGGCGGGGCCCGGCGCCGACCTGGTGCCGGTGGGTGACGTCGACGCCCTGGCCGCGGGCCTGGCGCGGGTGCTGTCCGACGATGCACACCGCCGTGACCTGGTGGCACGCGGCCACGAGGTGGTCGCCAGGCACACATGGGACGCGACCGCCGAGCGCTTCGCCGACCTGCTCCGCCGGGTCGCGGCCGCGACGTGACGACCACCTACGATGACCCGCCGTGAGCGAGCTGCGAAGCAGCGAGAGCGGGCAACCATGAGATCGCTCGTCACGGGAGCCGGGGGCTTCGTCGGCGTCCACCTGGTGCGCCATCTCGAGGAGAGCGGCGACGAGGTCATCCAGCTGGAACGCACCGTCGACGGGATCGACATCACCGATGCGCCCGAGATCACCGACGCCGTGCTGTCGGCCAAGCCGTCCGCCGTGTACCACCTGGCCGGGGCCGCGGACGTCGGCGGTAGCTGGGACACGCCGGGGGAGACGTTTCTGGCCAACGCGGTGGGCACGCTCAACGTGCTCGAGGCCAGCCGCGCCGCGGGCGCGGAGCGGGTCCTGGCCGTCAGCAGCGCAGACGTCTACGGGCGCGTCACGGAGGACGAGCTGCCGCTCGACGAGTCGCAGCCGTTGAGGCCGGTGTCCCCCTATGCCGCCTCGAAGGTGGCCGCCGACGCGCTGGCCCAGCAGGCCTGGCTCGGGCACCGCCTGCCCGTGATACGGGTGCGTGCGTTCAACCACCTCGGCCCCGGCCAGACCGACCGCTTCGTGGCGCCGTCGCTGGCGGCGCGCATCGCCCGGAACGAGCGCGACGGCGGCGACGAGATCCCGATCGGGAACACGGCGCCGCGGCGGGACGTGACCGACGTGCGCGACGTCGTGCGCGCCTACCGCCTCCTCGTCGAGCACGGGGAGCCGGGTGAGGTCTACAACGTGTGCCGGGGCCGCGCGGTCTCCGTCCGTGAGATCGCCGACCTCCTCCTCGGCATGGCCGCCAGGCCGATGCGGCTGGTCAGCGACCCCGCCCTGCAGCGCCCGGTCGACATCCCGGTGCTGGTGGGCGACAACACCCGGCTGGCCCGCACCACCGGCTGGTCGCCGACCATTCCCCTCGAACGAACCCTGGCCGACGTCCTCGCCGACTGGCGATCGCGCCTCGAGGGCTGACAACCTGACCGGCCGCCCCACCGAGGAGACCTCCATCGTGACCAAGCGAGCGCTCGTTACCGGCATCACCGGTCAGGACGGGTCCCACCTGGCCGAGCTGCTGCTGGACAAGGGCTACGAGGTGCTGGGCATGGTCCGGCGCACCAGCACGGTCAACTGGGAGCGGATCGGCCACCTCCAGGACCAGATCACCTTCGTCCACGGCGACCTCCTCGATCAGGTGTCGATCCTGACGATCCTGCAGGAGTACCAGCCCGACGAGGTCTACAACCTGGCGGCCCAGTCGTTCGTGCCCACCTCGTGGCAGCAGCCGGTCCTGACCGGCGAGTTCACCGCCATCGGCGTGACCCGCATGCTCGACGCCATCCGCACGATCAATCCCGAGATCCGCTACTACCAGGCCTCGTCGAGCGAGATGTTCGGCAAGGTGGTGGAGACCCCCCAGCGGGAGTCGACGCCGTTCTACCCCCGGTCGCCCTACGGGGTCGCCAAGGTGTACGGCCACTGGATCACGGTGAACTACCGCGAGTCGTACGACCTCCACGCCACCAGCGGGATCCTGTTCAACCACGAGGGCCCGCGCCGGGGCCTGGAGTTCTCGACCCGCAAGATCTCGCACGGCGCCGCGCGCATCAAGCTCGGCCTGGCCGACGAGCTCCGCATGGGCAACCTGGAGTCCAAGCGCGACTGGGGATACGCCGGCGACTACGTCGAGGCCATGTGGCTGATGCTCCAGCAGGACACGCCCGACGACTACGTCATCGCGACCGGCGAGACCCACTCGGTGCGGGACTTCTGCGAGCTGGCGTTCGACCGCGTCGGGCTCGACTGGGAGAAGCACGTGGTGGTCGACGAGCGCTTCTTCCGCCCCGCCGAGGTCGACCTGCTGGTGGGCGACGCCTCCAAGGCGCGCCGCGCACTGGGATGGGAGCCCAAGACCACGTTCGAGGAGCTCGTGAACCTCATGGTGGACGCCGACCTCGCGCTGCTCGAGGGAAAGCTCAAGGGCATGGCCTGAGAGGCCGAGCGGACAGGGGCGCAAGTGGGCACAGGATCTGGCCGGCGAGACGCCACGATGACGTCCGCGAGGGTCCACCGGTGACGCAGGTCGCCGTGTTGGCGGGGGGCGTTGGCGCCGCCCGCCTGCTTCGGGGGCTGGTCGACGTCGTGCCGCCGGAGGGCGTGACGGCCATCGTCAACACGGGCGACGACATGGTGCTCCACGGGCTGGCCATCTGCCCCGACATCGACACGGTCACGTACACGCTCGCCGACGCCATCGATCCGGAGCGGGGCTGGGGGCTGCGCGACGAGTCGTGGCACGCCATGGAGGCGCTGTCCCGCTACGGGGGTGCGACCTGGTTCCGGCTCGGCGACCGCGACCTGGCGACTCACCTGTATCGCACCCAGCGGCTGGCGGAGGGGCAGGGCCTGGCGGCGGTGACCGCGGAGATCGCCGCCGCGTGGGGCCTGGCCCTCCGGATCGTGCCGGCCACCGAGCAGCCGCTGCGGACGATGATCACCCTCGCCGAAAACGAGGGTGGCGCGGCGGTGATCGGCGTCGGGGTCGCGGCGGGGCAGGAGATCTCGTTCCAGGACTACTTCGTGCGGCTGCAGCACGCCGTGGCCGTCTCCGGCGTGCGCTTCGCCGGGGCGGAAGCGGCGCAGCCGGCCCCCGGTGTCCTCGCCGCCATCGCCGGCGCCGAGGTCGTGGTGGTGGCACCGTCCAATCCCATCGTCTCCATCGGCCCGGTGATGGCGGTGCCGGGCATCCGCGACGCGGTGGCGGCGCGCCGGGACGATGTCGTCGCCGTGTCGCCGCTGGTCGGCGGCAAGGCGCTCAAGGGGCCCGCCGACCGGCTCCTGCGCGAGCTGGGGCACGCGGATTCGGTCGTCGGGGTCGCCCGCCTGTATGCCCCCTTCGCGGGCACGCTGGTCATCGACGAGGCCGACGCCGAGCTCGCCGAGGACGTCCGAGCAGCGGGTTTGCGCTGCGTCGTCACCGACACGATCATGCGGGACCCGGCTGCCGCGGCGGCGCTGTGCGAGGTCGTTCTCGGCCGCTGATCCGAGAGATGTGAAGGTGAGGGCTCATAGCGATGGGCGGCGTGCTCGAGATCCTGCCCGTGTCGGGCATCGGCGAGGTGCGCCCGGGAGACGACCTGTCGCGGCTGCTGGCGAGGGCGGCCGGCGACCTGCGCGACGGCGACGTCGTGGTGGTGACGCAGAAGGTCGTGTCCAAGGCCGAGGCCCAGCTCGTGCCCATCGATCCCAACGACCCCGGCAGCAAGGCGCGGATCGTCGAGGGCGAGTCGGTGCGCGTGCTGCGCCGCCGCGGCGAGCTGGTCATCGCGGAGACCCGCCACGGCTTCGTGTGCGCCAATGCCGGCGTCGACCTGTCCAACGTCGAGGACGGCTGGGCGGCGCTCCTGCCCGAGGACCCCGACCGCTCGGCGCGCCGGCTGCGCGACGCGCTGCGGGGCCGTCTCGGCGCCGACGTGGCCGTGATCATCAGCGACACCTTCGGCCGCACCTGGCGCCGGGGCCTGACCGACGTGGCGATCGGCTGCGCCGGCATCCGTGCCGTCATCGACCTGCGGGGCACGACCGACAGCCGGGGCCGCGAGCTCCAGGTGACTGAGGTCTGCGTGGTCGACGAGCTGGCGGCCGCCGCCGAGCTGGTGATGGGGAAGTCGTCGGGGATCTGCGCGGCGATCGTGCGGGGGGTCGACCCGGCGTGGCTGGGGCGCGGCGAGGTCAGGGGCGAGGTGGTCCGCACCGCGACCGAGGACCTGTTCCGCTAGGTCCTGGGCGGCGGTCGCCGTAGCTCAGCGCTGCTTGAACCACTCCAGCGTGCGCCCGACGCCCTCGCCGAGCTCGGTCCAGGGCCTCCAACCGAGGTGGATCGCCGCCCGGCCGGGATCGAGCGCCGAGCGCAGCAGCTCTCCCACCCGCATGGGCGCGTAGGCCGCAGGTCGGTCGACGCCCGCGCTGGTGGCCATCGCCGCGTAGAGCTGGTTGACCGACGTCTCGAGCCCGGTGCCGACGTTGAGGAGCAGGCCGCCGCCCCTGGTGGCGGCCCGCACGAACGCGTCCACGACGTCGTCGACGTAGACGTAGTCGCGCGTCTGCTCCCCGTCGCCGTAGATCGTGCACACCTCGTCGGCGAGCAGGCGGCCGGCGAAGATGGCCACGACCCCGGCCTCGCCGTGCGGGTCCTGCCGCGGCCCATACACGTTCGCGAGCGCCAGGGCCGTGAACTCGAGGCCGTGGAGCTGGCGGTAGACGTTGAGGTAGTCGAAGGCGACCCGCTTCGTGACCCCGTACGGCGACCCGGGGTTCTGGGGGTGTGACTCCTTGCAGGGCAGGTCCCGCGGCGCCGCCTCGCCGTAGATGGTGCCGCCGCTCGACGCGAACACCACCTTGCGGGCACGGGCCACCCGCGCCCCCTCGAGCACGTTGATGGTGCCGATCACGTTGACCTCGGCGTCGTGCGCCGGGCGGGCCACCGACACCCGGACGTCGGCCTGCGCGGCCAGGTGGAACACCACCTCGGGCTCGCGGCGGGCGATGAGGTCGACGATCTGCGGGTCGCACACGTCGATCTGGTGGAACGTCAGCCGGTTCGTGCGGTCGCCCCGTTCGGCGCGGGCGTCGGCCAGGTTGGCCAGCGACCCCGACGTCAGGTCGTCGAGGACGTCGACCTCGTGACCCTCGGCCAGCAAGCGGTCGACCAGCGTGGAGCCGATGAACCCGGCCCCGCCCGTGACGAGGGTCTTCATGCCTTCACTCCTCAGGAATCCGTATCGGGAAGTCGTTCGCCGTCGAGGACCCTGCCGCGCGCGACAACCTCGCCGTCGCCGACCACGCTGCCGCGCACGACCTGGGCGCCCTCCGCCACCACGGCGCCCTCCCCCACCACCGACCCGTCGATCACCGCGGCCGGGCACACGCGGACGCCGGGCAGCAGCACCGCGTTCTCGACCCGGGCGCCGTCGGCAACGACGGCACCGGCACCGACGACCGAGCGCTTGACGGCGGCATCGGGACCCACATGGGCATCGGGGTGGATGCCGTCGATCGCGTCGCCCCGCACGCCGTCGACAAGGTCGAGCTGGGCCTGGATGTACTCGCAGGGCGTGCCGGTGTCGATCCAGTAGCAGCGGTCGGCGCGGGCGTAGAGGCTGCCGTCGGACACCATTGCCGGAAAGGTCTCCCGCTCGACCGAGACCCGCCGCCCCTGCGGGATGCGGTCGAGCGCGGCCGGCTCCAGGACGTACGTGCCGGCGTTGATGAGGTCGCTCGCCACCTCGCCCCGCGGCGGCTTCTCGATGAACGCCGACACCCGGCCGCGCGCGTCGGTGAGCACGACGCCGTAGCGGGAGGGGTCGTCGACCCGGTGCAGCGAGATCGTGGCCTCGGCGCTGCGGGCCTCGTGGAAGGCAACGAATGCCGTGACGTCGAGGTCGGTGAGGACGTCGCCGTTGACCACCAGGAAGCGCTCGTCGATCCCCGCGTCCCGGGCGGCGAAGCCGATGGCGCCGGCGGTGTCGAGCGGCTCGGGCTCGACGGCGTAGTGGAGGGTGGCGCCCGCGCAGCGCCCCCGGGGGTACGCATCGCGGAAGCCGTCGGGTTGGTAACCGAGCGACAGCACCACGTCGTCGACCCCGTGGCCGACCAGGTGGCCGACCACGTGCTCGATCATCGGGCGGTTGACGATCGGCAGCATCTGCTTCGGCCGGTGCTGCGTCAGGGGGCGGAGGCGCGTGCCGAAGCCGCCGACGAGCACGACCGCCCGCAACTCAGCCCCCGGCCGTGGTCGTGGTGGTCTCGCCCGTTGTCGTGGTGGTTGCGCCTCCGGGCGCCGTCGTGGTCGCGCCTCCCGGCGCCGTCGTCGTGCTCCCGCCCGGCTGGGCCCCGGCATCGGCGGCCCCCAGCTCGGCCAGGTTGGCGGCGCTCGGTGGCCTGGGGATGTCGGTTTCACCCTCGGGCACGAAGGCGATCGTGTAGCCCTCGCCGTCACCCCGGAAGCGGATGTCGCGCAGCCCGCTCGTGAGCAGCGCAGGCTTGGCGCTCTCGTCGGAGACATCCTCCCACTGGGCGACCACCAGCTCACCGGCCTTGCCGTCGCACTTGTCGTCGCCCTCCTTCCAGGTCTTCGCCCCGTCGGGTAGCTCGTTCTTCCCGATCGTCAGCTCGCTGTCGGAGAGCTTGACGTCGGTGTCCTCGAGGAAGGTACCGAGGGTGGCGTTCTCGCCGGCGCCGCTCTGCGAGAACGGGTGGATGTGGATCACGCCGTCGCCGTGGGTGTGGATGCCGGTCGTGGCCTCGAACTCGGGGATGTCGGGCTGCCACTCGCCGCAGACGTAGATGCCGAACGCGGCGTGCCAGTGGTCGCCGATGACCGGGGGGATGCTCGTGTCGTCCTTGCGATCGTCGGCCGCGTACCAGACCAGCGCCGATCCGAGCAGCACGATGGCGCCGATCACCCCTGGGAACAGAAGGTTGCGCTGGCGGCCGGCGGAGGAGCGGCCTCCGGCGCGGGCCGCCCGGGCGACCTTCTTGGCGGAGGATGCCTTACCCATAAGCGCTCAACGCTACCCCGCGTCACCCCGGTCGGTGGAACCGCCCCCCGGCCCCCGCCGGGCCGCCAGCTCCTCGAACAGCGCCTCGTAGCGACCGGCGACCGTCGCCGGCGAGGCCCAGCGCTCGACGAACGCCCGCCCCGCGGTCCCCATGGCCCGCGCCCGCTCGGGGTCGTCGAGCAGGGCCGTCAGCGCCGCCGTGAAGGCCTCCGGATCGTCCGGCGGGACCGCGAGGCCGGCGCCGGCCTTCTCGACCACCCGGGCGACCTCGGTGCCCTCGTCGACGCCGGCCACCACGGGGCGACCGGCCGCGAGGATCGAGTAGACCTTCGACGGGACGCTGGAGCGCGCCAGCCCCCTCCGCAACGGCACGACGTGGATGTCGCCGGCGGCGAGGACCTCGGCCAGGCGCTCCCGGGGCTGGAAGTCGACGAAGCGCACGTTGTCGAGCCCGTCGGCCCGACGCTCCAGGTCCGCTCGCGCCGAGCCGCCGCCGTTGATCACGAAAACGACCTCGGGGTGCGACGCGGCGAGCGACCGGGCGGCGCCGACCAGCAGCTCCAGCGACTGGGAGAAGCCGACGTTGCCGGCATACATGACGACCGGGC
>DATFVX010000143.1:0-12155 GCA_035259985.1 Acidimicrobiales bacterium
TTCGACGATCTCGCGCTGCTCGTCGTCAGAGCGGCTGTTGAGGTCGATGTGGACGCGGTTCTTCGACAGCTTGGGGTCGTCGACCCGAACGAACACCAGTGGGAGCCCGGGCTCCGTGGGCGTTCCGGCGTCGTCCTCCGGCGGTTCGACGACGACCTCGTCGGCTTCCTCGTAGGTGATGGGCCATCCGGTCGCCGTTGCCCAGAACCGGGCCAACGCCGACGGGTCGGCCGAGTCGATGACCAGCGAGTAGAGGCGGGTCGGCATCACCGGCGACCGTATCCGCGCTGGCGCACGGGCGCGATGGGAATTCGGGCACGAGTCCGGCTCGTGCGCGGGACGATCCCCCGGCGCGTGCTGGGGCTCGAGCCAGGGGACCGTCGCGCCGTCGCTACCCGGGCCGCCGGCCGGTACTCGGACATTCCTCGGAAGCTCACGGGCGGCAACGGGCCCCGATCGCCCATCCAGCACCTAGGGTCGTGGCCGCGCAGTACGTGGTGGCACTCGCGTTCACTGTGGCGGGCGTCCGGGGACAGGAGCATGGAATGGTGGACGACGACGACTTCGAGGACTTCGAGGACGCGGAGCCGCTCCGCGTCCAGGTCACGCATCTTCGAGGCGAGGTGGCGGTCATCGTTGCCGGCGATCTCGATGCGGCGAACGCATGGCGGCTACGGGAGGTCGTCGGCGAAGTGCTCGCCCTGCGCCCGCCGTCGATCGTCATCGACGCCGGCGGCGTGACATTCGTCGATTCGTCTGGACTGGGAGCGTTGCTGAGCGCGCGCCATTCGGTGACAACGGAAGCAGGCTTGGCGTTTCGGATCGTCCGCCCGTCGTCCGCGCTGCGGTTCGCCGTCGACCTGGTCGGCTTCTCCGAGCTGCTCGGCGAGGAGTGAGGCACAGCCGCGGCCCACACGTGCGGACGCGGCCCGGCCCCCAGGCGGGGGAGACGACACCTGGGGGCCGGCCGGGGACCGAACCGGACAGGTTTGGTTCGGTTCGTGGGCATGCCTGGCTGCCCACAACCGCGGATCGTGCCACGCTGACCACGCAGCACAAGACCGGCCGCCCATTTCACCTGGGTGAAACCACATGTCTCGTCGCCCGCCGGTGGCGGCGCCTGTCTTCCCCGTGGCACAGCGAGACGCCAAACGAGACGTCTTGGCTGGTCAGCCTGGGCGTACGGGTGAATCCCAGGTGAGCGCACACCCCTCAACGGCCCGTCGGATACTGTCGGCCCATGGCTGAGGATCTGGCTTCCCTCGTGACTCCCTGGCGCGCCGCAGTGGTCACCTCGGAGATCCAGAACGGGCTCCTGGGCGAGCCCAGCGTCTTTCCGGAGCTCGCCAAGGCGGCGCAGGAGGCGATGGTCCCCGCCACCGTGCGCCTCGTGAAGGCGGCCCGCGTGGCGGGCGTGCAGGTGATCCATTGCACGTTCTCGCACCGTCCCGACTTCAAGGCCACCAACACCAATGCCCGGCTGTTCATGAGCGCCCGACGCTCGCCGGTGCGGTTCGACCGGGGCGCCGTGGCCACGGCCGTGATCCCCGAGGTCGGCGCCAAACCCGACGACCTCGTGCTCACGCGCGCCCACGGACTGAACCCCATGGCGGGCACCGACCTCGACCCGGTCCTGCGCAACCTCGACCTGCGCACGATCGTGGTGGCGGGCGTCTCGGTCAACGTGGCCATCACCAACCTGGTGATGGATGCGGTCAACCACGGCTACGACGTCGTGCTACCCCGCGACGCGGTGTGCGGTGTGCCGGCCGACTACGCCGACGCCGTGATCGACAACACCCTGAGCCTGCTGGCCACGCTCACCACGGTCGACGAGCTGGTCGAGATCTGGTCCAAGCAGTAGTTGCCGCGGGCGGGGGGCTCCGATGCAGTTCTGTCAGTCGCTCATGTACGCGCCGCCCGCCGACTGGCTGGAGCTGACCCGCTGCGCTGAGGACCTGGGCTTCGACCAGGTGTCGCTGTCGGACCACGTGTTCTACCCGGGCAAGCTCGAGTCGTCGTACCCGTACAGCAGCAGCGGGCGGCCCATCTTCCCTCCGGAGACCCCGTGGCCGGATGTCTGGGTGATGACCGGTGCCCTGGCCGCGGCCACCGAGCGCATCCGCTTCGCCACCCACGTCTACGTGCTGCCCGCCCGCAACCCGTTCGTGGTTGCGAAGGCGGTCGGCACCGCGGCCTTCCTGTCGGGCGACCGGGTGCTGCTCGGGGTGGGCGCCGGCTGGATGCGGGAGGAGTTCGACCAGCTCGAGCAGCCGTTCGCAGGCCGCGGTGCCCGGATGGAGGAGCAGATCGAGGTGCTGCGGACCCTGTGGCGCGGCGGCATGGTCGAGCACCACGGCGAGTTCTACGACTTCGACCAGCTGGAGATGGCCCCGGCGCCCGCGCAGCCGGTCCCGATCCTCATCGGGGGCCAGACCGAGGTCGCGCTCCGCCGCGCCGCACGTATCGGCGACGGCTGGCTCGGGACGCACTACGGCCTCGACGAGCTCCGTGGCTACGTCGAGCGGTTGCAGGCCTATCGCCGGGAGTACGGGACCGACGGCCGGCCGTTCGAGATCCAGGCGGCGGTCACCGACCGTCTGCCCGACGGCGACGTGTGCGCCGAGTTGGACGAGCTCGGCGTGACCGCGCTGATCACATCGGCGTGGCTCATCGAGGGCCTGACATTCGCGTCCGTGGACGACAACCGACGCGCCCTCGAGCGCTTCGCGTCCACCTACATCAGCCCGGGCTGACGCACCCCGCCGCCCGCCGGCAGGTCGCGTCGGCGCCGGAGGACGGCGCTGCCCCAGTACACGGGGGCTTCCCTGACGGGTCGTCAGTTGCGGGTTAGCCTGGCGCCGTGGTCGAGCCGGTCGAGGAGATCGACGACCTGCGGACTGCCGACGGGCGGGTGCCGGGGAGGCGGGGGCGGGCCACCCGTCAGCGCCTCCTGGAGTGCACGGCGGAGATGCTGCGCACCGGCTCGTACCGCTCGCTCAAGGTCATCGACATCGCCCGCGAGGCCGGCACATCGCCGGCAACCTTCTATCAGTACTTCGGCGACGTCGAGGACGCCGTCCTGGTGCTGGCGCAGGAGATGGCGCTCGACAGCGAGCGGCTGGTCCGCATCGTGCGCGAGGGCAGGTGGAATGGCCGGTCCGGCTTGCGGGCCGCCCTCCGGCTCACGGACGCCTTCTTCGGCTTCTGGGACCAGCACCGCCCGGTCATCCGGGTCGTCGACCTCGGCGCCGAGGAGGGCGATCGCCGTCTCCGGACGATCCACCTGGCGCTGCTCTACAACGTCACCGTTCAGCTGGCCGAGACGATCAAGGGCATCCAGGCCGACGAGAGGAACCTCGGCGTCGATCCGCTGGCCCAGGCGGGGATGCTCGTCGCCACCCTCGCCAACGTGGCCGCCCACCAGCACAGCTTCGAGGCGTGGGGCATCCGGGCCGCCGACGTCCGCATCTCCGTCGCGCGCCACGTCTTCTCGGGCATCACCGGCCAACGACCGCCGGCTAAATGAGGCTGAGCCCGCCGTCCACGGCCAGCACCTGGCCGGTCACGTAGCTCGCCTCGCCGGACAGCAGGAACACCACCACCGCGCCGACCTCCCACGCGGTGCCCTGGCGGCCCAACGGGACCGGGGTTCGGGCCCGGGACGGCCGACCCCGCGTGGCCAGCCGGCCCAGGGGCGTGTCGATGAGCCCCGGGGCCACGACGTTGGCGCGGACCCCGCGACGCGCGCCCTCGAGCGCCACGTGGCGCGCCAGGCCGGTGAGGCCGGCCTTCGAGGCGTCGTACGCCGGCAGCCGGCTACCGGGCTGGAGGCCGGCGACCGAGCCGATGAACACGATGCTGCGACCGCCGTCGGTGCCCGCGTCGTGCGCGAGGGCGTCCAGGGCGGCTCGGGCCACCAGGAAGTGGCCGCGCAGGTTGGCGGCCATGGTCGCGTCCCAGTCCTCGGGCGTCGTGCCGGCCAGGCCGGCGCCGCGCCCGATGCCCACGTTGACCACGACGCCGTCCAGGCGGCCGGCGCCGGCGTCCACGGCCCGTTCGACCATTGCCGCGCAGTCGTCGGCGGACGTCACGTCCCCGAGCACCACCGTGGCCCCGCCGCCCTCGCTGCGGACCAGGGTGGCGGTGTCCTCGGCCGCGGCGGCATCCCGGTCGGCGCACACGACGTGCGCCCCGGCGCGTGCGGCCAGCACCGAGATGGCGCGACCGTTGCCGATGGGCGCGTCGGGCTCGCTCGACGCCTGCGTCCCGGCGCCCACGACCAGCACGGTTCGATCCGCAAGTCGCCCTCCCACCGCGTTCACTCCCCGCCCGGCTCCTCGACCTGGATCCCGAGGGAGTTCAGCGTGAAGGCCAGCATGTGGTAGTGCCCGACCAGCATGGGCAGCTCGATCAGCTGGCGGTCGTCATAACGTCCCGCCAGTGCGGCCCACGTGGCATCGCCGAGGCAGCCGCCGTCGTGCAGCTCGTCGGCCGCACGGATCAGGACGGCGTCGAACGGCGTCCACGCGGGGTCGTCCGGGGCGTCGGCCGCCCGGAGCCGCCCCATCTCCTCGGCCGTGACCCCGGCATCCCCGGCGATGCGCACGTGCTGGCTCCATTCGTAGTCGGATCCGCAGTGCCAGGCCGTCCGCAGGATGAGCAGCTCGCGGTCGCGATCGGGCAGCAGCCCCAGCAGGAGCTTGCCCCCGAACGGCAGCCAGCGGCGGAACAGCCCCGGGTGCCGCACGAGCGTGTTGAACAGGTTGCCGGCGGACTGCACCAGCGCGCCCACCTGGGCCAGCAGCTCTTCGGCCCGCTCGTCGCGCTCCTCGGGCGGCAGCGGCGGGATGCGCGGCGCGGTCGGCTTCGTCATCGGTTGCGTCATCGTTTGCTTTCTGGTTGTAGCTGTGCGGTCATATGCCGCACGCCTACAACCAGTTTGTCTGCACCGGGAGGGGACACCGATGATCCGCCTGACCGCCATGCTCCGCCGCAACCCGGCGCTGACGGCCGAGGAGTTCGAGGCTCACTGGCGTGACGTGCACGCCCACAAGATCGTGTCCGTCCCCGGCGTGCGGAGCCGCCTCGTCCGCTACGAGCAGCACCCCCGCCTGGCGACGGGGCCCGGTGGTTGGGCCGGCACCGAGGGTTTCGACGGCGTCACCGTGCAGTGGTACCGCAGCGTCGACGACTTCATCGCCATGACCAGCGACCCGGGCTACCAGGACACCGTCGCGCCGGACGAGCAACAGCTCCTCGACCTCGCCGGCGGCGTCTACCTTCTCACCGATGAACCCCGCATCATCATCGAGGGACTGACGGACTGATGCTCGAGCTCGCCACCGCCGCCATCGAGGCCGCACTCGCCGCCGGTGCCCGGTACGCGGACGCCCGCGTGATGGTCATCCGGCACGAGTCCATGGAGGCCCGCAACCGGGTGGTCGAGGACCTCACGCAGACCGAGAACGCCGGCATCGGGGTGCGGGCGCTGATCGGGTCCTCCTGGGGATTCCAGGCCACCCCGACACTCACGGCGGCCGCCGCCCGCGAGGCCGGCGAGGGGGCGGCCGCGGTGGCGCGGGCGTCCGGACGGGTGGCGGGACCGCCGCTCGACCTGGCGCCGGCGCCGGTCGTGGAGGCCGAGTGGTCCTCGACATGGCAGGTCCATCCGCTCGACGACATCAGCCTGGCCGAGAAGGGCGACCTGCTCGTCGACGCCACCGGAGCCGCCAACGACGCCGGCGTGCCCCTGGCGCAGGCCAGCTACCAGGTGTGGGACACGGAGAAGTGGTTTGCCTCGAGCGAGGGCAGCCGCATCAGCCAGCGCCTGGTCGAGTGCGGCGCCGTGGTCGATGCCACCGCCATCGGCGACGGCGAGACGCAGCGCCGGTCCTACCCGGGCGTCCGGGGCCAGTACGGCACGCAGGGCTGGGAGCTGGTGCAGGGCCTCGACCTCGTGGCCAACGCCGCCACCATGGCCGAGCAGGCCCTCGCCCTGCTCGAGGCTCCGCAGTGCCCGGAGGGCACGACCACGATCGTGCTCGACTCCGACCAGGTGGCGCTGCAGATCCACGAGTCGGTGGGACACGCCGTCGAGCTCGACCGCATCCTCGGCTGGGAGGCGGCGTTCGCCGGCACCTCCTGGCTCGACCCCGCCCGGCTCGGCGACCTGCGCTTCGGCAGCGACGTGATGCAGATCACCGCCGATGCGACGCTGCCGGGCGCCATGGGCAGCTTTGGGTACGACGACGAGGGCGTGCCCGCGCAGTCGGTCGACATCGTGCGCGACGGCCGCTGGGTCGGGGTGCTGTCCGGCCGGGACTCGGCGCCCCTCGTGGGCCTGGCGTCCGGCGGGATGGTGAGGGCGGACGGGCCCGCCCGCCTGCCGATGGTGCGGATGACCAACGTGGGCCTGCTGCCCGGCGAGTCGTCGCTCGACGAGATGATCGCGGGCACCGACGACGGCATCTACATGCAGACCAACCGGTCGTGGTCGATCGACGACAAGCGGCTCAACTTCCAGTTCGGTTGCGAGATCGGCTGGGAGATCAAGGACGGCAGGCTGGGCCGCATGCTCAAGAACCCCACGTACACCGGCATCGGCCCGACGTTCTGGGCGTCGCTGGACGCCGTCGGTGGCGCGGACGAGTGGACCGTGTGGGGTGTGCCGCACTGCGGCAAGGGCCAGCCGCTGCAGGTGGGCCACACCGGCCACCACGCCGCCCCGTCCCGATTCCGGGACGTGCGGGTGGGGGTGCGCTGAGAGGCCGAGCGGATGGGCGGGCAGGGGGCACCGAACAGTACGGGATTTGCAGCGCAAGCCGCAGCCGCACAGCTCGGCCTCCCGGCAACACTGACCACCGTGAGTCGAGATGCCGTGCCTATCCGCGGCACGCTCTAGCCCGAGCGGATAGGCCGGGCTGGTCAGCCCGAGAGGCGGCCGACCAGCTCCGGTACCTGGCGGATCGAGGTGAGCTCGTGGAAGCCCATGCGCTCGGCGTCGGCGTCCGGCACGTGTTCGAGCTCCCACGTGTACACGTAGGGCAGGTGGGCCGCGTGCCCGCCGAGCTCCACGACCGGGAGGATGTCGGAGCGGACGGAGTTGCCGATCATGAGGAAGTGCTCGGGCGCCACGCCGGTCTCGGTCATGACCCGCCGGTAGGTGGCCACGTCCTTCTCGGACACGATCTCGATCCGGTCGAAGCGGTCGGCCAGGCCCGAGCCGGCGACCTTGGACTCCTGGTGGAACAGGTCCCCCTTCGTCACGACGATCAGCCGGTGGCCGTCGTCGTCCAGGCGTGCGACGACCTCCTCGACACCGTCGAGCAGCTCGACCGGCCGGTCGAGGAGCCGCTTGCCGACGTCGAGGATGGCGCTGATCTCGTCGCTGGTCACGCGCCCGCCGGTCAGGTCGATGGCCGACTCGATCAGCGACAGCGTGAACGCCTTGGCCCCGTAGCCGTAGATGGCGAGGTTGGCCCGCTCGGTGCCCACGACCCGCTCGTCGATCACGGCGGGATCGCCGTCGACGTACGGCGCCACCAACGCGACGAACCGGGCGTGGGCGTCGACGAAGTGGCTCTCGCTGTGCCACAGCGTGTCGTCACCGTCGAAGGCGACCACCTCGATCCCGTTGCCGCCGATCGTGCGGGCGCCGCTCGCGAGTGTCACCCATTCACACTACGGTCCCCATGATGGTCGAACTCGCCGATTCCACCCGCCTGGCGACCGACGCGTGCGAGCAGGCCCTCGCCTACGTCGCCGGCCGGGCCGACGCCGTCGCCTCGGCGGTGGTGGGGACGTCGTCGCTCACCCGGTTCGCCAACAGCCGCATCCACCAGAACGTGACCGAGGACCTCGAGTCGATGTCGCTCACGGTGGGCGTCGACGGCCGGGTGGCTCGCGTCCAGTCCACGCGCACCGATCCGGCCAGCCTGGAGGCGCTCGTCGAGCGGGCGCTGGCGGCGGCCGCACTCCGGCCGCCCGATCCCGACTTCGCCGGCTTCGCACCCGAG
Source organism: Acidimicrobiales bacterium (assembly GCA_035259985.1). Taxonomy (GTDB): domain Bacteria; phylum Actinomycetota; class Acidimicrobiia; order Acidimicrobiales; family VFJN01; genus DASQUK01. The sequence continues at coordinate 8,019 of DATFVX010000143.1, forward strand.
GCCGCCGTGCCATCAGTCGACCACTGGGACGACGGCACCGCCGGGGCGACACCCGACCAGCGGGCGGCCGTCGTGGCGGCGTTCGTCGACGCAGGGGAGGGCCTGGAGGCCGCCGGCTACTGCTCGACCGAGGCGGCCACGCAGGTGCTGCTGTCGACCACCGGGCAGCGGGCGGTGGGCCGGGCGACGACGGCCCAGCTCGACGGCATCCACCGCGCGTCCGCCCCCGACGGGGAGGGTGGCGACACCGCCGACGGCTTCGGCCAGGCGACCTCGGTGCGGCTCGCGGATCTCGACGGTGCCGCGTACGGCGCCCGCGCTGCGGCCAAGGCCGCGTCGGGGCGGAACCCGGTCGAGCTGCCGCCGGGCAACTACGAGGTGGTCCTCGAGCCCCGCGCGGTCGCGTCGGCGCTGGTCTATCCGGCCTACATGGGCTTCAACGGCAAGGCCCACGCCGACGGCACCTCGTTCGTGCACCTGGGCGAGCAGCAGTGGGACGCACCGGTGGACATCTGGGACGATGCGACCGATCCCCGGGCGCTCGGCGTCGGATTCGACGCCGAGGGCACGCCCAAGCGGCGGCTGGACCTGGTCCAGGGAGGCGTCTCCGCCGGGCTGACGCACGATCGCCGATCGGCGCGCCTCGCCGGCGTCGAGCCGACCGGCCACTCGGTGGGCTCCGAGGCGTTCGGCGGCTACGCCACCAGCCTGTTCCTCGGTGGCGGCGACGAGCCGCCGGATGGGCTCGTCGGCGCGGTTGAGCGCGGGCTGCTCGTGACCGACCTCTGGTACAACCGCATCCTCGACCCCAAGACGCAGGTGGTCACCGGCCTCACCCGCAACGGCCTGTTCCTCATCGAGGACGGCCGGATCGTTGGGCCCGTCCAGAACCTGCGCTACACGCAGTCGATCGTGGGCGGCTTCGGTCCGGGGAAGTTGCTGGGCCTGGGCAACGACGGGCAGCTGGTGGGCAGCGAGGGCGGCATCATGCACGTCCCGTCGGCGCGGTTGGCGTCGTGGGCGTTCACCGGCAACGCCCGGGGATAGGCCCTACTCGCGCCCTGACCGGGGCCGAGGCTGACCGCGTGGGCCCGGCAGTCCTGCTCACGCCGTGGAGCCGGTGACGACGAGGGCGGAGACGGCGAAGGCAACCCGACCGTCGGCGACGAGGTCGGAGAGCCGTTTCCGTGCCGCGTCGAGGAGCGCGGCGAACCCGCGGTCGTCGATGCTGTCGGCGAGCGTCCAGCCACGGATCTCGGTGTGGAGCCATGCCTCGATGGATTCGAATCGGGCGACGCCGGGATGACGCTCAACGGTCGGGTCGGGGAGGGCGCCGGTGGCGAGATCGAGGAGCGACACTTCGTCGCCCAGCTGGTACGGGACTCGGATGGCGTCGGCAGCATCGGATCCGAAGAGCTCGTCGAGGAGGGCCGCCAGGCGGGCGTAGCCGCGGTTGTTGTCGAGCCGATCCCACACCGCGACCGTCACCCGTCCGTCCGGCCGGGTGACACGGCTCATCTCGTTGAGCGCGGCCTTGGGATCGGTGAACATGAGGGCGAACTGGCTGACGGTGCGGTCGAACGAGCGGTCGGGGTACGGGAGCTGTTCCGCGAGCCCGGGCCGCCACTCGATGTCGGGTTCGGCCCGGCGGGCGACGGAGAGCATGCCGTCGTTGGGATCGAGTCCTTCGACGTGGCCGTGTGCTCCGACGCGGGCGTGCGCGGCACGGGCCAGCACGCCGGTGCCGCACCCTACGTCGAGGACGCGGTGCCCCGGTCGGACATCGGCGACGTCGAGGATGACGTCGGTCCACTGCTCGAACAGGGCGGGCACGAAGAATGCGTCGTAGACCTCGGCGGCGCTGGCCGACACTTGTCCCCGGTCGGTGTCGCTCACGGTTTCCTCCTCGTCGGTGCTTCGGCGATCGTGGGCGCCGACCGCTCCGGTTGCTAGCGCGCAATCTGTACCGGGACGCCCGCCGGCGTGGGACACTGCCGGGCATGCGGTCGTACCGGGAGTACTGCCCCATCGCCCGGGCGTCAGAGATCGTGGCCGAGCGCTGGACGCCGCTGGTGATTCGCAACCTGCTCTATGGCTGTCACACGTTCACCGAGATCGCCCGGGGTGTGCCGGCCATGTCGAGATCGCTGCTGATCAAGCGACTCAAGGAGCTGGAGCGGAGTGGCGTCGTCATCAAGGCGGCGGACGGGACGTACCAACTGACCGAAGCAGGCGCCGATCTCGCCGGGGTGATCGATGCGCTGGAGGTCTGGGGCGAGCGCTGGCTGGAGGTCACCACCGAGCACACCGATCCGGGATTCGCGCTGTGGGCATGGGCGAGGTACTACGTGGACCGGGACAAGCTGCCGGACCACCGCGTGCTCGTCGAGTTCACCTTTCCCGACGAAGCGCCGACGAACCGCCGCTACTGGCTCCTCGCCGAGCGCCGATCCGCCGAGCTTTGCTACTCGCATCCGGGCGGCGAACCCGATGCGTTCGTCACCGCCCGCTCGGAGGCGTTCACCCGGTGGCACGTCGGCATCCTCGACTGGCGACGGGCGGTGGCGGACGGTTCGATCAGCGTCAGCGGGACCGCCAAGCTGACACGGGCGATTCCCACGTGGAACCGCCACCCCGATCCTGTGGCCACGACTCGGTAGCGCTCCGCCGAGCGGCTCGCCGGGCCCGTCGTAGCGTGGTTGCCGTGAGTCAGCCGTACTGGCGCGGTGCCGCCGAGGACGAGGCGATGCAGGAGGAGCACGGCTTCCTGTGGCGGGCGCTGCTCGACACCATCGACGTCGACCTGGCGGGACGGAAGGTGCTCGACGCCGGCTGCAACCGGGGTGGTTTCCTGCGGCTGCTCGTGGACGAGTCGGGAATCGGTGAGGGCTATGGCTACGACCCGGCGTCCGGGGCAATCGATGACGCCCGCCGGCTCGCCGGCCGGCGTCCGCTCACGTTCGAGACGGCCGCCACGGTGCCCGCCGGGTGGGTCGGGTTCGACGCCGCCTTCAGCCACGAGGTGCTGTATCTGTTGCCCGATCTGGGGTCCCATGCCGCTGCGACGTTCGCGGCGCTCGAACCGGGAGCGCCGTACTTCGCGGTGATGGGGGTGCATGCCGGCAGCCCCATGATGTCGGCGTGGCACAGCTCGGCCAGAAGCGAGCTGGCACTGCCCAAGCTGTACGACCTGGACGAGGTGGTCGAGGACTTCGAAGCCGCCGGCTTCGAGGTGTCCGTCGCCAGGCTCCGCATGCGGTTCGTTCCCGTCTCGTCACGACGGGGCGGACACGAGCATCGGCAGGGCCTGGTGGACTGGCTCGACTACTACCACCGGGACAAGGTCCTGCTCCGGTTCACACGTCCCCGGGGGCGGCCCGCCCCTCCTTGATTGTCAGACCCCCTCGTTAGTCTCCGGTACATGACGGATATCACCAGCAACGACGACCTGCGGGTGGGCGACGACGGCAAGCCGCGCTGCGGCTGGGGCACGAGCGACCCGCTCTACATCGACTACCACGACCACGAGTGGGGCCGGCCGCTGCGCGACGAGCGGGCCATGTTCGAGCTCCTGACGCTCGAGGCCTTCCAGTCCGGTCTCTCGTGGCTGATCATCCTCCGCAAACGCCCCGGGTTCCGCGAGGCCTTCGACGGGTTCGAGCCCGACGTCGTCGCGGCCTACGGCGACGACGACGTCGCGCGGCTGCTCGCCGACGAGCGCATCGTCCGCAACCGGGCCAAGGTCGAGTCGACCGTCGGCAACGCCCGGGCGCTCGTGGCGTTGCACGAGGAGGGCGGGTCGCTGGTCGACCTGGTGTTCTCCCACGCTCCGGGCTCCGACGAGCGCCCGCCGGGGCGCTTCCGGGCGTTCGCCGACATGCCCAGTGTGACGCCCGCATCCACCGCCCTCGCGAAGGAACTGCGCACGCGGGGCTTCCGGTTCGTCGGGCCCACGGTGGCGTACTCGTTGATGCAGGCCGCGGGCGTGGTCGACGACCACCTGGAGGGGTGCTGGGTCGACGTGCTTGCCGAAAATTAGAACACGTTCTACTCTGCGCCGATGGAGTTCGGCATCTTTGCCCAGCTGTTCGTGCCCCGGTTCGAGCGCGATCAGGACCCCAACGCAGAGCACAAGCG
>DATFVX010000144.1:0-10632 GCA_035259985.1 Acidimicrobiales bacterium
GGGGTCGGTGCCCGAGTGGCCAAAGGGAGCAGACTGTAAATCTGCCGGCAACGCCTACCGTGGTTCGAATCCACGCCGGCCCACACACAGGCGGACCCGGCTGCTGATCGGCCGGGACCACTCGTCGAGCACGAGGACGCACCATTCGCTCGGCGGACGGCGCGCCGCGCCTCGGACAGCGGCACCTGGCCGAGCGCCCTGCATCGAGGCTCGAGGATCCGGGCCGTGCTGGGCAGCGGCCTGCGGGGGCCCAGCTTGTGTGTACATTTAGGCGTATGCCGCGGATGCAGGTATACCTGCCCGACGACCTGTACGCCGCCGTCAAGGAGCGTGGCCTTCCGGCGTCGGAGTTGCTCCAGGTGGCGGTCGTGGCCGAACTGCGGCGCCAACTGCTGAACGAGGATGCTGACCGCTACCTCGCCGACCTCGTCGCCGACGTGGGCGAGCCGTCTGCCAAGGACCGGGCCCGAGCGACCGTCATCGCTCGGCGGATCCGCGAGCGCGCCGCCGCGCAGGCAAGCTGAGGTCGTGCTCGTCCTCGATTCCGGTGGCTTGAGCCGTCTCAGCCAACGCAACCGGAGGGCTGCGGCGCTGATCGAAGCCTTCCGTGCGGAAGGGCTCTGGCCACCCGTCGTACCTACGGTCGTCATCGCGGAGTCCACTACCGGCCGAGCCCGAACGGTCGCGAACATCAACCGTTTCCTCAAGAGCTGCGACATCGATCCCGTCGTCACCCAACGCGCCGCTCGCCGCGCAGGGGAGTTGAGGGCGCTCGCTCGGCGAGGCTCGGCGATCGACGCCCTTGTGGTCGCAAGCGCAGAACCCGGCGGCACCGTCCTGACCGGCGACCTGGCCGACATCGAAGCGCTCGCCTCCCACTCCAACGACGTCGCCATCGAGAAGACATAGCTGCTCTGCCCGGCGCACGCCCCACCGTGGCTCGAATCCGCCCCGGCCCACACGCACGTCGTACCGTCACTGGCGTGGACACGCACGACGCCATCGCCATCGGGCTCGCTCCGCTCAGCCGGGCCGAGGTCGTCGCCGTCGCCCGCCGCGGGGCGCGTGTGGCCGTGGACGACGAGTCCCGCAAGGCCATCGTCCGGGCCCGTGCCACCGTCGACGAGCTCGTGGCGCAGGAGACCCCGGTCTACGGGTTGTCGACCGGGTTCGGCGCCCTCGCCGTCCGCCACATCCCCGTGGACCGCCGCGCCGCGCTGCAGCGGTCGCTGATCCGCTCGCACGCCGCCGGTATGGGCCGGCCGGTGGAGGACGAGGTGGTCCGGGCGATGATGCTGCTGCGCACGCGGACGCTGGCACAGGGCCTCTCGGGCGTCCGCGCCGAGGTGGTCGACCTGCTGGTGGCGCTGCTGAACCACGGGATCACGCCGGTGGTTCCCGAGCACGGGTCGCTCGGCTGCAGCGGCGACCTCGCCCCGCTGGCCCATGTGGCCCTGGCGCTGATGGGCGAGGGTGACGTGCGGCTGGTGGGCCAGGCGCCGACCGACAATGCCGGCGGCGCCGTCCCGGCGTCCCGGGCGCTGACCGACGCGGGCCTCCAGCCCGTCGAGCTGGCCGCCAAGGAGGGCCTGGCGCTGGTCAACGGCACCGATGGGATGCTGGGCATGCTGGTCCTCGCCTGCCACGACCTGGCGGGGCTGCTGCCCGCGGCGGACCTGACCGCCGCCATGAGCGTCGAGGCCGCACTCGGCACCGACCGGGTCTTCGCCCCCGACCTCGCCGGGCTGCGTCCACACCCGGGCCTGGCGACCAGCGCCGCCAACATGGCCCGGCTGCTGGCGGGGTCGGAGATCGTGGCATCGCACCGCACGGGCGATCCCCGCGTCCAGGACGCCTACTCGCTGCGCTGTGCCCCCCAGGTTGCGGGCGCGGCGCGCGACACGCTGGCGCACGTGGCAACGGTGGTCGAGCGGGAGCTGGCGGCCGTGATCGACAATCCGGTGGTGCTCCACGACCGGCGGGTCGAATCCAACGGGAACTTCCACGGTGCGCCGCTGGCGCACGCCTGCGACTTCCTGGCCATCGTCGCCGCCGACCTCGGGGCGATGGCCGAGCGGCGGCTCGACCGGCTGCTCGATCCGGCGCGGTCGCACGGCCTGCCCCCGTTCCTCGCCGCGGACCCCGGCGTGGACTCCGGGATGATGATCGCCCAGTACACCGCCGCCGCCCTGGTCGCCGAGAGCCGGCGGCTGGCCGTTCCCGCCAGCGCCGATTCGATCCCGACATCGGCCATGCAGGAGGACCACGTCTCGATGGGATGGGCGGCGGCGCGCAAGCTGCGCACCGTCGTCGCCAACCTGGCCCGGATACTGGCGGTGGAGCTCGCGGTGGCGGCCCGGGCGCTGGACCTCCGCCGGCCCCTGCGGCCGTCGCCGGCGACTGCCGCGGTGGTGGACCGGGTGCGGCGAGACGTCGAGGGGCCGGGGCCCGACCGGTTCGTCGCCCCGGAACTGGCGGCGGCCGAGCGCCTCATACGCGGCGGGGCGGCGGTGGGCGCCGCCGAGCGCGTGATCGGGGCGCTGCCGTGAGCCCGGAACCGGCCGGCCCGCGCGTGGTCCGGGCGCCGCGCGGCACCGAGCTGACCTGCCGCGGCTGGGTGCAGGAGGCGGCGTTGCGCATGCTGATGAACAACCTCGATCCCGACGTGGCCGAGCGCCCCGAGGACCTCGTGGTCTACGGCGGCACCGGCCGCGCGGCCCGGTCGTGGCAGGCGTTCGACGCCATCGTTGCGAGCCTCCGGGGCCTGGCCGACGACGAGACCCTCCTGGTGCAGTCCGGCAAGCCCGTGGGCGTGTTCCGGACCCACGAGTGGGCGCCCCGCGTGCTCATCGCCAACGCCAACCTCGTGCCCGACTGGGCGACCTGGGACGAGTTCCGCCGCCTCGAGGGCCTGGGCCTCACCATGTACGGCCAGATGACGGCGGGATCGTGGATCTACATCGGCACCCAGGGGATCCTCCAGGGCACGTACGAGTGCTTCGCCGCCATCGCCGCCAAGCGCTTCGGCGGCTCGCTCCGCGGCACGGTGACGCTGACCGCGGGGCTGGGCGGGATGGGGGGCGCCCAGCCGCTCGCCGTGACGATGAACGGGGGTGTGGCCATCTGCGTCGACGTCGACCCCGAGCGGATCGAGCGCCGGCGCCAGCACCGCTACCTCGACCGGGTCGCCGCCGACTTGTCCGAGGCCTGGACTCTGGCGGCGGCGGCAAAGGAGGCCGGGGAGCCGCTCTCCATCGGCGTGTGCGACAACGCCGCCGAGGTGGTGCCCGCCCTGGCCGTCGACGCCGCAAGGGCCGACCTCGTCGACATCGTGACCGACCAGACCCCGGCGCACGACCCGCTGTCGTACGTGCCCGTTGGCCTCGACGTGCGTGCCGCCGCCGACCTGCGCCGGCGGGACCCCGACGCCTACCTCGCCCGCAGCCGGCACTCGATGGTGCGTCACTGCGCCGGCCTGGTGGCGTTCGCCCGGCGGGGCGCCGAGGTCTTCGATTACGGCAACGCCCTCCGGGCCGAGGCCAAGGCCGCGGGGTACGACGATGCCTTCGCCTATCCGGGCTTCCTGCCGGCGTACATCCGCCCGCTGTTCTGCGAGGGCAGGGGACCGTTCCGCTGGGCGGCGCTGTCGGGCGACCCGGCCGACATCGAGGTGACCGACCGCCTCGTGCTCGAGGAGTTCCCCGAGAACGAGACCCTGGGCCGCTGGATCCGCATGGCCCGCGAGCGGGTCCAGTTCCAGGGTTTGCCCGCACGCATCTGCTGGCTCGGGTACGGCGAGCGGGCGCGGCTCGGGTTGCGGTTCAACGAGCTGGTGGCGTCCGGCGAGATCAGTGCCCCCGTCGTGATCGGGCGGGACCATCTCGATTCGGGGTCGGTGGCGTCGCCCTACCGGGAGACCGAGGCGATGGCCGACGGCAGCGACGCCATCGCCGACTGGCCGATCCTCAACGCGTTGCTCAACACCGCCAGCGGTGCGTCGTGGGTGAGCTTCCACCACGGCGGCGGGGTGGGCATAGGCCGGTCCCTGCACGCGGGCATGGTCGTCGTGGCCGACGGGACGCCGCTGGCCGCGGAGAAGCTCGAACGGGTCCTCACGACCGACCCCGGCGTCGGCGTGGTCCGCCACGCCGACGCCGGCTACGACGAGGCCCGCGCGGTGGCGGACCACCACGGGATCAACCTCCCGATGGGCCGCCCCACCTCATGACAGTCTGGTTCGCCGACCAGGCCTGGCTCGGCGGCGACGAGCTGGCCGCGGCCGTGGTCCTGGAGGAGGCGGGGGCTGGACGGCTGGCCCGCGTGGCGGCCGGGCAGGACCCGCCCGCGGGGGCCGTTCACCTGTCCGGGATCGTGGTGCCCGGGCTGGCGAACGTCCACTCGCACGCGTTCCACCGGGCGCTCCGCGGTCGGGCCCAGGCGGGCGCCGGCGACTTCTGGCGCTGGCGCGATCGCATGTATGCGCTCGCTGCGGTCGTCGACCCGGACGACGTGTTCGAGCTGGCCCGGGGCACGTACGCCGAGATGGCGCTGGCGGGGATCACCGCCGTGGGCGAGTTCCACTACCTCCACCACCGGCCGGACGGCCGGCCGTACGCAGACGCCAACGTCATGGGCGGCGCGCTGATCGCGGCCGCCGCGGAGGCAGGGCTGCGGCTCACCCTGCTCGACACCTGCTACCTGCGGTCGGGATTCGGCGGCGGCTCGCGCCCGGCCGGTCCCCAGGTCAGATTCTCCGATGGCGACGCCGAGAGCTGGGTGACGCGAGTGGAGGACCTGGCGAACCAGGTAGGCAGCGGGTGGCGGCTCGGTGCGGCGGTCCACAGCGTCCGGGCGGTCGACGAGCGGTCGATGGCCGTGGTGGCCGGCTGGGCCCAGCGCCGCGGGTCGCCGCTCCACATGCACCTGTCGGAACAGCCCGCCGAGAATGAGGACGCCCTGGCAGCCACCGGGCGCACACCGACGGCGCTGGCCGAGGCCGGCGGCGTCCTCGGGCCCGGAACCGTGGCCGTGCACGCCACCCACCTCACGGACCCGGACGTCAAGGCGCTGGGCGCATCCGGGACCGGTGTGTGCCTGTGCCCGACGACCGAGCGCGACCTCGGCGACGGGGTGGGGCCCGCCGGCCGGCTGGTGGCGGCGGGGTCCCCGCTGTCGCTCGGCAGCGACAGCCACGCCGTGGTCGACGTGCTCGAGGAGGCCCGGCTGGTCGAGCTGCACGAGCGGCTGGCCCACCATCGCCGGGGTACGCACTCGCCGGCCGACCTGTTGGGGGCGGCCACCGCCGCCGGCTATCGGGCGCTGGGGTGGTGGGGCGACGGGGACGGGCAGCCGCGGCCGATGGGTCTCGCGCCCGGGGGCCCGGCGGACTTCGCGGTCCTCGACCGTGGCTCGGTGCGCCTCGCCGGCATCGACCCGGCCGAGGGTGTCGCCGGCGTGGTCTTCGCCGCCACCGCCGCCGACGTGACCGACGTCGTCGTCGGCGGCCGCACGATCGTCCGGGACCGCAGCCACGTCAAGATCCCCGACGTCGCCCGCGACCTGCACCGGGCGATCACGTCCGCGTGGGCGCGGACGTGAGGCCCGTCGGGCCCCCGGCGAACGGTGGGGGCGGCGACGCATGACCGACTGGGACCTCCTCGTCGTCGACGCGGCGGTCGCCACCATGGACCCCGGCCGGCCGGGTCCGTACGGCCTGGTCGCGGGCGGCGCGGTCGGTGTGACCGGCGGGCGCGTGGCGTGGGTCGGACGGATGGCCGACCTGCCCCGCGGCGCCGGCGCCACCCGCACGCTCGACGCCGCGGGCGCCCTGGTCACGCCCGGGCTGGTCGACTGCCACACCCACCTGGTGTTCGGCGGCGACCGTGTCGGGGAGTTCGAGGCCCGGCTGTCCGGTGCCAGCTACGAGGAGCTGGCCCGGCGGGGCGGGGGAATCGCCTCCACGGTCGCCGCCACCCGCGCGGAGGGCGAGGGCGACCTGGCGCGCTCCGCAGCCCGCCGGGCAGAGCACCTGTTGGGCGACGGCGTCACCACCGTCGAGATCAAGTCGGGCTACGGGCTCGACCTCGAGACCGAGCGGCGGATGCTGGAAGCGGCCCGCCGGGTTGGCCGCGAGCTACCGCTGCGGGTGCGCACCACGTTCCTGGGCGCACACACGGTCCCGGAGGAGTACCGGGGCCGGCCCGACGCCTATGTCGACCTGGTGTGCGGCGACATGATCCCCGCGGTCGCGGCTCCGGGCCTGGCGGATGCGGTCGACGCCTTCTGCGAGCGCATCGCGTTCTCGGCCGAGCAGGTGGCGCGGGTCTTCGCGGCCGCCCACCGGCACGGCCTGCCGGTCAAGCTCCACGCCGACCAGCTGTCCGACGGGGGCGGGGCGGCGCTCGCGGCCTCGTTCGGGGCGCTGTCCGCCGACCACCTCGAGCACACGACCCCCCCGGGTGTCCGGGCGCTGGCCGGCGCGGGCACCGTCGCCGTCCTGTTGCCCGGCGCCACCCTCGCGCTCGGGGGGCCAGACCGCCCACCGGTGGCGGCGCTGCGGGCGGCTGGTGTGCCGCTCGCGGTCGCCACCGACGCCAACCCGGGGACGTCGCCGCTGCTGTCGCTCCGGCTGGCCTGCAACCTCGGCTGCGTGCTCCTCGGCCTCACCCCGGACGAGGCGCTGACCGGTGCGACCCGGAACGCCGCCCGCGCGCTGGGGCTCGCCGGCACGGCCGGCGCGCTCGCGCCCGGCATGGCCGGGGACCTGGTGGTCTGGGACGCGGGGCGACCGGCCGAGCTGGTGTATTGGATCGGCGGAGACCTGGCCCGCACGGTGGTGGTGGCCGGCGAGGTCGTTAAGTCAGCCTGACCCCGGACAGATTGTGTACTGTATGTCACGCCTGCTGTGCGCTTTGTAGCCAGCAGCTCGTGTGAGGGGCCAACTCGGGGGGAGGATCGACGGATGGCACGTCAGTCGGCTCTGAGGTCGGGTAGTCGTCGGTGGCGCATCTTCGCACCAGCGGTGGTGGCGGCCCTACTGGTCGTTGCGACGCCGGGGGCGGCGTCGTCGCAGGAGGACACCGACCCTCGCCTGGGCCTCGATCCCGGCTGGCTCGACGCCGAGACGGCGATCCGGAACCTGGAGCTCGTCGCTCACCACGACAAGCCCGCAGGGTTCGTCAACCCGGCGAACCCGGGCGACTTCGGGTTCGTGACCTCGGACATGGCGTTCGGTGGCAACCATGCCTTCGTCGGGAACTTCAACGGCTTCAACGTCTACGACATCGCGGATCCCACCCACCCGACGAACGTGGCCAACGTGGTCTGCCCCGGTGGGCAGGGCGACATGTCGGTGCACGGCAACCTCCTCTTCATGTCGGTGGAGGAGGCCCGGGCGCGGGTCGACTGCGGCACGAACCCGACCGTCGGCACTCGCTTCCAGGGCGTCCGGATCTTCGACATCAGCGATGTCACCAACCCGGTGCAGATTGCGGCGGTACAGCTGTGCCGTGGCTCCCACACCCATTCGCTGGTGACCGATCCCGACGATCCCGACAACGTCTGGGTCTACGTGTCGGGCACCGCGGGCGTGCGCCCGTCGGCCACGATGCCGGGCTGCAACAACAACCCGCCGACGGGCGAGAACCCGTCCCGCTGGCGGATCGAGATCATCAGGGTCCCGCTGGCCGCACCGGAGACGGCCGCCGTTGTCAGCGAGCCCCGCCTGTTCACCAACCCGGAGACCGGCGCCATCGACGGCCTCCAGAACACGCTGCCCACGCCCGTGCATCCCTCCGGCGCGCCGTGGGGGCCGACGCCGATCACCGACGCCTGCCACGACATCACCTCGTTCCCGGAGATCGGGCTCGCCGCCGGTGCCTGCGAGGGCAACGGCATCCTGATCGACATCTCCGATCCCGAGAACCCGGTGCGCATCGACGAGGTGTCGGATCCGAACTTCGCCTACTGGCACTCCGCCACGCTCAGCAACGACGGCACCAAGGTCATCTTCACCGACGAGTGGGGTGGGGGCACCGGCGCCCGCTGCCGTCCGACCGACCAGCCGCAGTGGGGTGCGGACGCGATCTTCGACATCGCCGACGGTCAGATGGAGTTCCAGAGCTACTACAAGCTGCCGGTAGCCCAGACGCTCCAGGAGAACTGCGTCGCCCACAACGGGTCGCTGCTCCCGGTGCCGGGGCGCGACATCCTCGTTCAGGCCTGGTACCAGGGCGGTGTCTCCCTCATGGACTTCACCGACTCCGCCCACCCGGTCGAGATCGGGTTCTTCGACCGCGGACCGATCAGCGGAACGGGGCTCGTGCTCGGCGGGTTCTGGTCCGCCTACTGGTACAACGGCAACATCTACGGCAGCGAGATCGCCCGCGGACTCGACGTGTTCAAGGCCCTCGCCAGCGACCACGTGACCGAGGCGGAGGTCGCCGCCGCCGGCGAGGTGCAGCTGCCGGAGTTCAACGCCCAGCACCAGACGCGGTTCACGTGGGAACCGAGCTTCGCGGTGGCGCGCGCCCGGTTCGACCAGTTGGTGCGGACCTGCGACAAGACCGTGACGGGCCAGCACAACGGGGTGTTGCGGGTGAGCGGCGTCACCTGTCTCGATGGCGCCACGGTGAGCGGACCGGTCGTCGTGCAGGGCGGCGGCTCGCTGCTGGCCATCGACTCGTCGATCGCCGGCCCCGTGACCGCCACCGGTGCGGCCGCCGTGCACCTGTACCACAGCACAGTGCAGGGACCGGCGCGCATCACCGGGGCAACGGGCAGCGTCGCCGTGGTCGACACGACGGTCACGGGCCCGGTCACGCTCAGCGGCAACGCCACGGGCGACGTCGAGCCCATCGTGGCCGACAGCACCGTCAACGGCCCGCTGTCGTGCGCGGGCAACGCACCGACGCCCATCAACCTGGGGGCGGCGAACACGGTCAGCGGTCCGGCGACGGGTCAGTGCTCGGCGCTGACCTGAGCCACCAGGACGGCCGGCCCGTCACGGGAGGGAGCCGAGTAGCTCCTCCATGCGCCTGATCTCGATGCTCTGATCCGCCTCCGCCTCCCGGGCGAACCGGTCGGCGGCGGGTTCGAGCCCGCCCCCGGCGCCGTACAGCTCGTCGACCATCTGCAGCGCGCCCTGGTGGTGGGCGATCATGCGCTGCAGGAAGAGGCGGTCGAATGCGACGCCGCTCGCGTCGTCGAGCTGCCGGAACTGCTCCGCGGTCAGCATCCCCGGCATCAGCTCGTGGCCCTCGTGGCCGGCGGGGACCTCCTCGCCGCGCTCGGTCAGCCACTGCTCCATCCGGGCGATCTCGTCGGTCTGCGAGACCGAGATGCGCTCGGCGAGCAGCGGCAGGTCCTCGTTCTGGGTGTGCGCCTCGACCAGGCCTGCCATCTCGATCGCCTGCTGGTGGTGGGCGATCATGCCCTGCATGAACCGGGTGTCGGCGGGCGTGTGAGCTGGCGGATCGATGCTCGCAGCGTCGTCCTCGGAGAGCTCCCGGCCTTCCTCCCCCGGCGCACCGGGTTGCACGATCCGCGGTCCGTCGGTGTCGTCCTCGTCGCTCGATCCGCCGCCCGCCACGACGGCGGCGGTGATCCCCGACGCGACGATCGCCGCCACGACCGCGGCGGCGATGATTCCCTGCGTGCGATTCACCTATGCGCCGCCCGACTCGGAGCGCCGCTTGAGGCCGTCGGCCTCCATCTGGACGTAGCGGCGGCTGCGGGCGCCCGTCAGCAATGACACGACCGGGGCCAGGAAACCCTCCTGGTCGAGGGAGAGGGTGACCGCCACGTGGCCGTCCCGTGCGGGCGCCAGATGGTGACCACCGGTGGTCGTGACTCCCGGCACCTTCGATGCCCAGTTGAAGACCTCGCCCGGCGTGTACTCCGTGACCTCCCACACCAGGCCGGGCATCCCCGGCTGCTTGACCCGAGCCCGGCTGCCGACACCGAAGTCGCCGGTGTCCAGCCGCTCGACCGCCGACACGGAGGCCGTCCATTCCGGCCAGCGCTCGACGTCGCTGAGCGCCGACCAGATCAGCTCGGGGCTGGCCGCGATGTCGATGGAGACCTCGTGATGCATGGGATCACTCTCGCGCAGTTATTCGTGCCTCCTCGGCGTCGTGGCCGGCGCTGGGCACGCGGTCCCGCCAGTTCACCACCGCGAACGCGACGGCCAGCGCCAGGTAGATCAGCAGCACCGTGGTGATCCCGGCGCGGTCGGCCACCACGCCCGCGACCAGGGGGACCAGGACCGCGACCTGTGCCACCGCCGACACCACCGCCGCCGTGGTTCCCGCCTGTCCGGGACGAAGCGTCAGCACGCGCGCCTCGAGCGAGATCCAGGCCAGGCTCACCGCCGCCCCCACGCCTGCGGCGCCCAGCGCAGCGACGAGCGGGTGCGCCGCCAGGACGATCGCGCCGACGCCACCGACGAGCAGGGCGGCCGGGGCCCGGACGGTGATCTCCGGACGCTCGACCCGCGACGCCCAGGCGGCGGCCGCCACACCACCGGCGAGGCCCATGCCCGCGGTGAGCGCGGCCAGCCCCGCGGGCTGGCCGCGGGTGGCGACGAGGTAGGCGATTGCGAACGCCAGGAACGGCTCGTCGAACACGTCGACC
>DATFVX010000145.1:0-4946 GCA_035259985.1 Acidimicrobiales bacterium
TCCTCGGTCACCGCCTCCCCGCGGCTGCGGGCGACGCGGGCACGGCGCGACTCCTGCGCTCGACGTCCGCGGCGCCGGCCGGCGGAGGCGGCGCTGCCGCGGGCCTGCCGGGCCTCGACGCGGGCCGCCATCTCGTCGGGCATGGGGCTGACGATGATCGTGATGTGGCAGGTGCGCTTGCGGATGCGGGTGGCCCGGCCCCGGGCCCGTGGGCGCCAGCGCTTGAGCGTCGGGCCCTCGTCGGCGTAGCAGGCGGCCACGTACAGGTTGTCGCCGTCGAGCTCGTCGTTGTGCTCGGCGTTGGCGACGGCCGAGTTGAGCACCTTCGCGATGACCACGCTCGGGCCCCGCTCGGTGAACTGCAGCACCTCGCTTGCCTCGCTCACCGGCAGACCCCGGATGAGGTCGAGCACGGCACGCGCCTTGGTCGCCGAGAACCGGGCGAAGCGCATCTGGGCGCGCGTGCCCGGGCGCTCGTTGGTCTTGGTGCCGACCGCGGTGGCCGCCATCGATCAGCGCCTCCCCCGCGCGGTGCGCTCCTGCCCGGCGTGGTACCGGAACGTGCGGGTGGGTGCGAACTCGCCGAGCTTGTGCCCGACCATCGACTCCGTCACGTAGACGGGCACGTGCTTGCGGCCGTCGTGGACGGCCACGGTGTGGCCGACCATGTCGGGGATGATCGTCGAGCGACGCGACCAGGTCTTGATGACCTTCTTCTCGCCCTTGGCGTTGAGCTCGTCGACCTTGCGGAGCAGGTGGTCGTCGACGAAGGGGCCCTTCTTCAGAGAACGCGGCATGGGGTTACCTCCGCGCGCCGCGGGTACGGCGGCGGCGCACGATGAGCTTGTCGGACTGCTTGTTCTTCGGGCGTGTGCGGCCCTCGGTCTTGCCCCAGGGCGACACCGGGTGGCGTCCACCGGAGGACTTGCCCTCGCCACCACCGAGGGGGTGGTCGACCGGGTTCATGGCCACGCCGCGGGTCTGCGGGCGCACGCCCTTCCAGCGGTTGCGGCCCGCCTTGCCCACCTTGACCAGCTCGTGCTCGGGGTTGCCCACCTCGCCGACCGTGGCGCGGCAGTCGATCGACACCCGGCGCATCTCGGTCGACGGAAGGCGCAGGGTGGCGTACGCGCCCTCCTTGGCCAGCAGCACGACCGACGACCCGGCCGAACGGGCCATCTTGCCTCCGGCGCCGGGCCTGAGCTCGACGTTGTGCACCGTGGTGCCCACGGGGATGTAGCGCAGCGGCAGGGCGTTGCCGGGACGGATCTCGGAGCCCTGTCCCGACTGCAGCACGTCGCCGACGCCGACGTCGCGGGGCGCCAGGATGTAGCGCTTGTCGCCGTCGAGGTAGTGCAGCAGTGCGATGCGGCACGACCGGTTGGGGTCGTACTCGATGGCGGCCACCTTGGCGGGGACGCCGTCCTTGTTGCGGCGGAAGTCGACCACCCGGTACCGCTGCTTGTGGCCGCCACCGCGGTGGCGCGCCGTCTTGCGGCCGTGGACGTTGCGCCCGCCGGTGGCGGGCTTCTTGTCGACCAGCGACCGCTCGGGGCGGTTGCGGGTCAGCTCGGAGAAGTCCGCGACCGTCTGGAACCGGCGGCCGGGGCTGGTGGGCTTGCGCTTGCGGAGTGCCATCGCGGAGCCTCGCCTCTCAGTCCTGGAACAGGTCGATCGAATCGCCCTCGATGAGGGTGACGATCGCCCGCTTGGTGTCGGGACGCCGGCCGTAGGTGAACGTGCGCCGGTTGCGCTTGCGCTTGCCGGGCCGGTTGAGGGTGTTCACCTTGGCGACCCTGACGCCGAAGATCTCCTGCACGGCGTCGCGGATCTGTGGCTTGGAGGCGTCGGGGTGGACCGTGAACGTGTACACGCCCGCCTCCATGAGGGCGTACGACTTCTCGCTCACGACGGGGGCGACGATGATGTCGCGGGCGCTGGTCACCTGTTGCTCCCGTCGGTCGTGTCGGCGTCGGTCGTGTCGGCAGGGCGGGCGCCGGGCAGCGACGCCCGGGTGAAGACCACCCAGTCGCTCACGAGCACGTCATAGGCGTTGAGCTCCCCGGTGGACAGGACGTGGACGTGGGGCAGGTTCCGGAGGCTCTTCCAGGCCGCCTCGTCCTCACGCGTGAGCACGACCAGGACCCGGCCGTCGACCTTGATCGACGAGAGGATCTCGATGGCCCGCTTCGTGCTGGGCGTGTCGATGCCCCAGTCGTCGAGCACCCTGACCTTGTCGTCGGCCATGCGGTCGGACAGCGCCGACGCCAGCGCCAGACGGATCATCTTGCGTGGCGTGCGCTGGGCATAGCTGCGGGGCTTCGGCCCGAGGGCAACCCCGCCGCCCCGCCACTGCGGCGATCGGATCGAGCCCTGCCGGGACCGGCCGGTGCCCTTCTGGCGCCAGGGCTTGGCGCCACCGCCCCGGACCTCGGCCCGGGTCTTGGTCGACTGGGTGCCGGCCCGGCGCGCCGCCAGCTGGGCGGTCACCACCTGGTGCATGACCGGGATGTTGGGCTTCACGCCGAACAGGGCGTCGTCGAGGTCGACGGAGCCCGAGGCCCGGCCCGTGGGCTTCGTGAGCTTGAGAGTCGCCATTTCAGGCCCCCTTGCCCTTGGCGTCGGCCTTGGCGGCGTCGCGGACCAGGACGACGGAGCCCTTGGGCCCCGGCACCGATCCCTTGACCAGCAGCAGGTCGCGTTCGGCGTCGGCCTCGACGACGGTGAGGTTGAGGGTGGTGGTCCGCTGGCCGCCGGATCGGCCCGCCATGCGGGTGCCCCGGAAGACCCGCGAGGGCGTGGCCGCCCCGCCGATCGAGCCGGGGGCGCGGTGCACGCGGTGGGTGCCGTGGCTGGCGCCGAGGCCACCGAACCCGTGGCGCTTCATGACCCCCGAGGTTCCCTTGCCCTTGCTGACGGAGGTGACGTCGACAAGCTCGCCCTGCGACAGCAGGTCGACGCCGATCTCCTGGCCCACCTCGTAGTCACTGACGTCGTCGAGGCGCAGCTCGACCAGCTTGACCCCGGGCTCGACCCCCGCACGCTCGAACTGGCCGGCGATGGGCTTGGTCAGCTTGGAAGCCTTCTTCTGTCCGAAGGTCACCTGGAGCGCGCTGTACCCGTCGCGCTCGTGCGTCTTGACCTGGACCACGCGGCACGGCCGCACGCGCAGGACCGTGACCGGGACGACGTGGTTGTCGTCGTCCCAGACCTGCGTCATGCCGACCTTCTCGCCGACGATCGCTCTTGTGGCCATGGGGTGCGCGTCTTTCTGTGGCTTGTCACGCGAACGCTCCGCTCGGGAATCCCCCGGCGGAGCGCGTCTGTCGGTTGTGCCGCGCGGTTCCCGGCGACGCGGGCCTGCACGGACGTCAGTTGGGACGGGACATGCCTTGCGCGAGCTGGGCGGCAGCCCTGCACAGGGCCAAACAAATATAGCCACGTCCTGGTACGGGGTCCAACCTGGGCGAGCGGGCCGCGGACCCGATTCCGTCGAGCCGGGGCCGCCCGAGCCGGTAGCCTCCGCGCCCATGGCTTTCGGACGACGGAAGCACGACAGCACCAAGAACCGAGACCCCTTCGACCACCTGGCCGACGAGCGCCTCGCCGCCGAGTCGGGCGAACCCTGGTTCCTGGCGCCCGACGACGGCCCCGAGCTCGACGTCGAGGCTGGGATCTCCTCCAACCTGCGCGACGAGGATCTCGACTAGCGCCGGCCGGATCCGGGCCCGGCCGATCCCCCGCGCGCCCCGCCGCCGCGAGCCTGCCTGGACGTTCTGTCCGGCACGCCGGTGGCACGCAGGGCGTTTCGCATCACGATCGCTAGCAGCGGGGGTCGAAGTGCCCTATCGTCGCGGGTTGACGCTCGAGGCCGCTACGAAATCGGTGCCCGCTTCGATTACCTGTACGTACAAGCGTCGACCGACGGGGGGACGACCGCGACACTGCCCGATGGCGCTGCGGTCGCCTGACCCACAGAACGACAGCACGGCGTGTCGCCCGGGCCGGGAACCGGCCCGGGCGACACATCCGTCAAAACGCATGTGGCACGAGGAGGCCGGCGCCTGGCGATGATCATCGGCTCGACGCTGCTGGTCGCGCTCGGTGCCATGGCGTGTGGCGACCCCGACGAGTCGGTTGGTGTCCACGCGCCGGACCGATCCGGCCCGCCGAGCACCCAGCGCTCGGAAGCGCAGCCGGACACGCCGCCCCCGACGGACGCGGACCCACCGCTGCGGCGCCCCAAGCCCGGCGTCCGGCTCTCGGTCACCCCGCCGCCCATCAAGCCACCCTGATCCCTGATTCTCGCCGCGGTTTTGGTCGCCCTGACGACCAATCCCGCGGCACGTTCGCGCGGGCCGGCTACGCGGCCGGCGAGCTACGCCTGCTGGATCTTGATCTCGATGTCGACGCCGGCGGGCAGCTCGATGCGCTGCAGGGAGTCGACGGTCTTCGGGCTCGGCTCCAGGATGTCGAGCAGCCGCTTGTGGACGCGCATCTCGAAGTGCTCGCGGCTGTCCTTGTCCTTGTGCGGCGAGCGGATGACCGTGTAGCGGTGCTTCTCCGTGGGCAGCGGGATCGGCCCCCGGATCGTCGCCTGGGTGCGCAGCACGGTCTCGACGATCTTCTTCGTGGATTGGTCGATGACCTCGTGGTCGTACGCCTTCAGGCGGATGCGGATCTTCTGCTTGTCAGCCATCTCACGCTCGCTTGTCAAGGAACAACTCGCCCCGTGGGGCGGAGCAGCAGCCTACAGGGGTGGGCCGACGGTGCCCCCATCGGCCCACCCCGGTAGGAGGTGGATCACTTGATGATTTTGGTGACGCGTCCGGAGCCGACGGTGCGGCCGCCTTCGCGGATGGCGAAGAGGAGGCCTTCGTCCATGGCGATGGGGGCGATGAGTTCGACGGTCATGTTGGTGTTGTCGCCGGGCATGCACATCTCGA
>DATFVX010000146.1:0-10682 GCA_035259985.1 Acidimicrobiales bacterium
GGACGCGGCCCCGGCCGGGGCGGCCGCTACCACCGCTACCAGCTCGACGCGGCGCCGGCCGCCGCCGACGTGGCCTGATCCGCCCGACTCGGCCCCGTGTTGCCGGGAGGCCGAGCTGTATGACCTGGGCTTACGCCGCCAATCCCGTACGGCACGGGCGCCCGCCCGTGGCCGGAACGCGCCGTACCGGCCGGGAGCAGCCCACCGCGCTCCCAGACCGGTACGGCCGGGACCGGTCCGCCTACCGGCCCGGGAAGCGACAGCTTCCTCCCGGACGGGCGCCGGACCGCTCCCGCGCCGGGTCACATGGTCGGGCATCCGGCCGGACCGGTCGTCGTCATATGACACAGTTCGCGCGTGCCCACGGTCACACCGTTCGGGGAACCGTGGGTCAGCCGGCGAAGCTGCGCAGGCCCTCGGCGTCGACGATCGTGACCGACCGCCGCCCGGTCGTGACCAGGCCGCGGCGCCGCAACTCCGCCATCCCCCGGGCCACCGACTCCCGCGAGGCGCCGATGAGCCCCGACAGCTCGTGCTGCGACAGCGCCAGCCCGAGCTGCACGCCGGCGCTGCGGTCGGGCCTCCGGGAATGGGCCGCGGCGTTCGGCCCGGCCTCGTCGGCCGCCTCGATGAGCACCCGGGCCAACCGGCGGGTGGCGTCGTAGGGACCGAACTCCGTCCGGCGACGATCGGCGCCGCGCAGCCGGCTGATGACCAGCCGCAGCAGCGCCAGGGTCGAGCGGGGGTGCGCCTCGAGGAAGGCCAGCAGCTCGCGGGCGGCGATGACCCGGCAGCGGACGGCCTCGAGGGCGACCACGTTGGCCGAGCGGTGGCATTCCGGGTCCAGGGCGCTCATCTCGCCGATCAGGTCGCCCGGGCCGCGCACGCAGAGCGTGACCTCGGTGCCCTCGGGCGTGCCGGTGAACACGCGCACCCGTCCCTCGAGCACGAGGAACGTGATGTCGTTCCGGTCGCCCTCCATGATCATCCGCTCGCCCCGCCGGTAGGACCGGGCGTGCCCGATCTCGCCGAGCGCCGTCCGTTCGTCGGCCGCCAGCGAGCCCAGAAAGCTGCCGACGGCAGGAAGCTCCGCCACGGACCGGCAGGTTACCCGCCCTGACCAGGGACCCAGACCATTCTGGGTGTAGCGGTACGGCGTATGACCGCACAGTTACACCCAGTTCGCCCTCCGATGGATGTCACACCTCACCGGTAGATTCCAACAGCGATGGCCACGCGCACGTCACCGTTCCGCATGGTGTCCGAGTTCGCCCCGGCCGGTGACCAGCCGGGCGCCATCGCCGCGCTCGCGCAGGGCCTCACCGACGGCGAGGGCTACCAGACGCTCCTCGGCATCACCGGTTCGGGCAAGAGCGCCACGATCGCCTGGACCATCGAGCAGGTCCAGAAGCCCACCCTGGTCATCGCCCCCAACAAGTCGCTGGCCGCCCAGCTCGCCAACGAGTTCCGCGAGTTCTTCCCCGACAACCGGGTCGAGTACTTCGTCAGCTACTACGACTACTACCAGCCCGAGGCCTACATCGCCTCGACCGACACCTACATCGAGAAGGACTCGTCGATCAACGACGAGATCGACCGGCTGCGCCATTCGGCCACGGCCGCGCTGCTGACGCGCCGCGACGTCATCGTCGTGGCCTCGGTGTCGTGCATCTACGGCTTGGGCTCCCCCGACGAGTACCGCGAGAACGTGCTGTTCCACCTGGTCGGCGACCGCATCGACCAGCGCGAGTTCCTCCGCAAGCTCGTCGACATGCAGTACGACCGCAACGACGCCAACCTCACCCGGGGCCGGTTCCGGGTGCGGGGCGACACGATCGAGGTCCATCCCGCGTACGAGGAGACCGTCCTCCGCATCGAGCTGTTCGGCGACGAGATCGAGCGGATCACGGTCGTCGATCCGGTCACCGGCGAGCAGATCCGCACCCTCGAGGACCTGTGGATCTACCCGGCCACTCACTACGTCGCCGGGGCCGACCGCATGCAGAAGGCGGTCGAGCGCATCGAGGTCGAGCTCGCCGAGCGGCTTGCCTGGTTCGAGAAGAAGGGCAAGCTGCTCGAGGCCCAGCGCCTCCGCATGCGCACCCAGTACGACCTCGAGATGATGCAGGAGGTCGGCTACTGCAGCGGCATCGAGAACTACTCGGCGCCCATCGACGGGCGGGGCCCCGGCGAGACGCCCAACACGCTGATCGACTTCTTCCCCGACGACTACCTGTGCGTCATCGACGAGAGCCACGTGGCCGTGCCCCAGCTCCACGGCCAGTACGAAGGCGACCGCTCGCGCAAGCTCGAGCTGATCGAGCACGGGTTCCGCCTCCCGTCCGCGGCCGACAACCGCCCGCTCCGCTTCGACGAGTTCGTCGACCGGGTCAACCAGGTGGTCTTCCTCTCCGCCACGCCCGGGGCCTACGAGCTCGAGGTGTCGTCGCAGGTCGTGGAGCAGATCGTGCGGCCGACCGGCCTGGTCGATCCCGAGGTCATCGTGAAGCCCACCAAGGGCCAGATCGACGACCTCATCACCGAGATCAACGAGCGCATCGGGCGCGACCAGCGCGTGCTCGTCACCACGCTCACCAAGAAGATGGCCGAGGACCTCAGCGACTACCTGCTCGAGCAGGGCCTGCGCGTGCGCTACCTGCACTCCAACATCGACACCATCGAGCGCATCGAGATCCTGCGGGCGCTGCGGCTCGGCGAGTTCGACGTGCTGGTGGGCATCAACCTCCTGCGCGAGGGCCTCGACCTGCCCGAGGTGTCCCTGGTGGCCATCCTCGACGCCGACAAGGAAGGGTTCCTGCGCAGCGACACGTCGCTGATCCAGACCATCGGCCGCGCCGCGCGCAACGTCGACGGTCAGGTGATCATGTACGCCGACGCGGTCACCGACTCGATGCGCCGCGCCATCGGCGAGACCCAGCGCCGTCGGCAGCTGCAGATCGCGTACAACGCCGAGCACGGGATCGAGCCGCAGAGCATCCGCAAGGCGGTCAACGACATCCTCGCCCATCTCCGGCCCGAGGAGGGCGCACCCGTACCGGGTCAGGGCCGGCGGCGGGGCCGGCCGGGTGCGGCCGAGAGGCTGCGCACCGAGCTGGCCGACCTGCCGCCCACGGAGCTGGGGCGCCTGATCCAGACGCTGGAGGAGGAGATGCACGAGGCGGCCGCCGACCTGCGCTTCGAGTACGCGGCGCGGCTCCGCGACGAGGTCGGTGAGCTGAAGCGTGAGTTGCGGGAGGCGGGGGTGTGAGCCCGCGCGGTCCGACGCCGGGCCGCGAGCGCCCGAACGTGGCACGATGGTGGACTCAAGGTGTCCATTACATGGACACCGGGTTACATCACGTGCCACGGGGGGGAGACGGTGAGCCGCGTCGCGTACGACGAGGTGGGCAGAGACTTCGATGCCGTGCGCGACCGGCGGCACGACGCCCAGAGCGTCTGGTGCGAACGGGTGCGCCGCTACCTGCCCGACCCTCCGCCGCTCGCGATCGTCGACGTCGGGTCGGGGACGGGGATCTGGTCGAAGGCGCTGGCCGACAGCTTCCGCTGCCGGGTCCACGCGATCGAGCCGTCGGATGGCATGCGGGCGCGTGCCGCCGCCGCCCATCCCCATCCGCACGTCGACTACGTGCCGGGCCACGCCGAGGCGCTGCCACTGCCCGACGAGTCGGTGGGCGCAGCCTGGCTCTCGACGGTCATCCACCAGTTCCCGGACCTCCCCCGGGCGGCCCGCGAGCTGCGCCGGGTCCTGGAGCCGGGGGGGCCGGTCCTCATCCGCAGCGGGTACCCGGGCCGGCAGGACGAGATCGAGCTCTTCCACGTGTTTCCCGGGGCCATGCGCGTCGCGGAGACCTGGCCCCGCCTCGGCCGGGTCGTCACCGCCTTCGAGGATGCCGGCTTCGCGTTCGAGGCGATCGAGCGGGTCCGCGAGCCCACGTTCGAAACCTACGACGAGGTGCTGGAGCTGCTCCCGCTGATGCGGCGCAGCGACACGGCCCTGGTGGACCTCGACGACGAGGAGTGGGACAAGGGCGTCGCCGCCATCGAATGGGCCCGGGCGATGGGCGGCCGACCCTGGGACCTCGGCATGGACCTGCTGGTCCTCCGCTAGCCGGCGGTCGCCGGTTGGCGACATCGAACATGCGTTCCTCCGGCTGGCCGGGGCGATAGCCTCTGATTTCGTGGCTGATTCGCTCGTCGTCCGGGGTGCGCGGGAGCACAACCTCCGCAACATCAGTCTCGAGCTGCCCCGCGAGCGGCTGATCGTCTTCACCGGGTTGTCCGGCTCGGGCAAGTCCTCGCTCGCGTTCGACACGATCTACGCCGAGGGCCAGCGCCGCTACGTCGAGTCGCTGTCGGCGTATGCCCGGCAGTTCCTGGGGCAGATGGACAAGCCCGACGTCGACTTCATCGAGGGCCTGTCGCCCGCCATCTCGATCGACCAGAAGAGCGCCTCCCGCAACCCGCGCTCCACCGTTGGCACCATCACGGAGGTCTACGACTACCTGCGGCTGCTGTTCGCTCGCATCGGCGTCGTCCACTGCCCGACGTGCGGCGCCGAGGTCACCCGGCAGACCCCGCAGCAGATCGTCGACCGCATCATGGAGCTGCCCGAGGGCAGCCGGTTCCAGGTGCTGGCCCCGGTGGTGCGGGGCCGGAAGGGCACCTACGAGACCCTCCTCGCCGACCTCTCGGCCCAGGGCTTCGCCCGCGCCCGGGTCGACGGTGAGCTGCACGAGACGTCGGAGCGCATCGAGCTGGCGCGGTACGAACAGCACACGATCGAGGTCGTGGTCGACCGGCTGGTGCGCCGCGACGGCATCACGCGGCGCCTCACCGAGTCCCTGGAGACGGCGCTCAAGCTGGCCGACGGGGTGGCCGAGGTCGAGATCGTGCCGCGGCGCGGCGGCGCAACGCCGGCGGCCGAGGCCGAGCCGACGGGCGGCGCCCCCATCGAGGGCGAGACGCTCACGTTCTCGCAGCACCTGGCCTGCCCCAACGGCCACGGGTCGTTCGAGGAGTTGGCACCCCGCAACTTCTCGTTCAACTCGCCCTACGGGGCCTGCGAGACCTGCGACGGGCTCGGCACCCGCTACGAGGTCGACCCCGAGATGGTCGTGCCCGACCCCAGCCTCAGCCTCGAGGAGGGGGCCATCTCGCCGTGGGCCGGCGGCCACCAGCGCTACTTCCAGCGGCTGATCGTGGCCGTGGCCGACGAGCTCGGCATCGACATGGAGACACCGTTCGAGAAGCTCACGGCCAAGCAGCGGCAGGCGGTGCTGTACGGCAAGGGCGTCGACAAGGTGTGGGTGCGGTTCAAGAACCGCTACGGGCGTGAGCGCACCTACCACGCGCACTACGAGGGCGCCGTGCCGTACCTCCAGCGGCGGCACGCCGAGGCCGAGTCCGACAGCGCCCGCGAGCAGGTCGAGGGCTACATGCGCGAGGTCCCGTGCCCCGCCTGCGGCGGCGCCCGGCTCAAGCCGCTGACGCTGGGGGTGACGGTCGACGGCTACACGATCGCCGACGTCTGCAACATGTCGATCGGCGAGTCGGCCAAGACGCTGTCCGCACTCGAGCTCTCCGAGCGCGACCGGCTGATCGCCGAGCGGGTGGTCAAGGAGATCAACGCGCGGATGGGGTTCCTGCTCGACGTCGGCCTCGACTACCTCACGCTGTCGCGCTCGGCGGGCACCCTCGCGGGGGGCGAGGCGCAGCGCATCCGGCTCGCGTCGCAGATCGGGTCCGGCCTCGTGGGCGTGCTCTACGTACTGGACGAGCCGTCCATCGGGCTCCACCAGCGCGACAACCGCCGCCTCATCGACACGCTGATGCGCCTGCGCGACCTGGGCAACACGGTGCTCGTGGTCGAGCACGACGAGGAGACGATCAAGGTCGCCGACCACGTGGTCGACATCGGACCGGGGGCGGGGGAGCACGGCGGCGAGATAGTGCACACCGGCACCGTCCGCCAGCTGCTCCGCAACCCGCGCTCGATCACCGGCCAGTACCTGGCGGGCAAGCGGGCGATCCCGGTGCCGGCGAGCCGGCGGCAGACGAGCGACCGCTGGCTCAAGGTGCGCGGCGCCCGGCAGAACAACCTCAAGAACATCGACGTCGAGTTCCCGCTCGGTTGCTTCGTGGCCGTGACCGGCGTGTCGGGCTCGGGCAAGTCGACGCTGGTCAACGACATCCTGTACCGGGCGCTGATGCAGAAGGTCTACCGGTCCAAGATGCCGCCGGGCCTGCACAGCCGGGTCGAGGGCATCCAGCACCTCGACAAGGTCATCGACATCGACCAGTCGCCGATCGGGCGCACGCCGCGGTCCAACCCGGCGACCTACACCGGCGTGTTCGACCACATCCGCAAGCTCTTCGCCCAGACCCACGAGGCCAAGGTGCGCGGCTACCAGCCCGGGCGCTTCAGCTTCAACGTCAGCGGCGGTCGCTGCGAGGCGTGCGCCGGCGACGGCACGATCAAGATCGAGATGCACTTCCTGCCCGACGTGTACGTGCCGTGCGAGGTGTGCAAGGGCGCCCGCTACAACCGCGACACGCTCGACATCACGTTCAAGGACCGCAACATCGCCGACGTGCTGGCGATGAGCTGCGAGGAGGCGCTCGACTTCTTCGCCAACCAGCCGCCCATCGCCAGGCACATGCGCACGCTCGTCGACGTGGGCCTGGGCTACGTGCGCCTCGGGCAGCCGGCCACCACGCTGTCGGGGGGCGAGGCCCAGCGGGTGAAGCTGTCGAGCGAACTGGCCAAGCGCTCGACCGGCCACACGATCTACATCCTCGACGAGCCCACGACCGGCCTGCACTTCGAGGACATCCGCAAGCTCCTCACCGTGCTGTCGCGGCTCGTCGACCAGGGCAACACGGTGCTGGTGATCGAGCACAACCTCGACGTGATCAAGACCGCCGACTGGATCGTCGACCTCGGCCCGGAGGGCGGCAGCGGCGGCGGCACCGTGGTCGCCGCCGGCACGCCCGAGGAGGTCGCCACCGCGCCCGCGAGCTGGACCGGTCAATACCTCGCACCGTTGCTGGCGACCTCCGATTCGGGGTAAGAGACAGCCCGAGTGCTCGGCCTCCCGCCCGGCGTGACCGCCTGCCTGTTCGACCTCGACGGCGTGCTGACGCGCACCGCCATCGTTCACGCCGCCGCGTGGAAGCAGATGTTCGACGGGTTCCTGCGGGAGTGGGCGAGCAGCGGGGGCCGGGAGTTCGTGCCGTTCGACTCGGGCGCCGACTACGAGAAGTACGTGGACGGCCGGCCGCGGCTCGAGGGGACGCGCACCTTCCTGCTGTCCCGCGGCATCGAGCTTCCCGAGGGCTCGCCCGACGATCCCCCCGGAACGCAGACCCTGCATGGGCTGAGCAACCAGAAGAACGACCTGGTGTTGCGCCTGCTGCGCGAGAACGGCGTCGCGGTGTACGACGGCTCGGTGCGCTATGTGGAGGCCGTGCGTGATGCCGGCCTCCGCACGGCCGTCGTCTCGGCGAGCGCCAACGCGGCGGAGGTGCTCGAGGCCGCCGGGATCAGCCACCTGTTCGACGCCCGGATCGACGGCATCGTCGCCGCCGAGCGTCACCTGGCCGGCAAGCCTGCCCCCGACACGTTCCTGGCCGGCGCCGCCGCCCTGGGGGTCGGCGCCGACGGCGCGGCCGTGTTCGAGGACGCGCTCGCCGGGGTCGAGGCGGGTCGCGCCGGTGCCTTCGCGCTGGTGGTCGGCGTCGACCGGGTCGGTCAGGCGCAAGAGCTGCAGCGCCACGGCGCGGACGTGGTCGTCCGCGACCTGGGTGAGCTCCTGGAGGACCGGTGACGCACGGCTACCTGGTGGAGCCCTGGTGCGTGACGGAGCGGGGCTTGGACCTCGACATGCTGGCGCGGAGCGAGTCGGTGTTTGCCCTGTCCAACGGCCACATCGGGCTGCGGGGCAACCTCGACGAGGGCGATCCCCACGGGCTCCCCGGCACCTACCTGAACTCCTTCTACGAGCTGCGGCCGCTGCCCTACGCCGAGGCCGGCTACGGCTATCCGGAGTCCGGGCAGACGGTCATCAACGTCACCAACGGCAAGCTGCTCCGCCTGCTCGTCGACGACGAGCCGTTCGACGTGCGCTACGGAACGCTCGACAGCCACGAGCGCATCCTCGACATGCGGGCGGGCACCCTCAGCCGGGAGGTCCGGTGGACGTCTCCGGCGCGTGACACCGTGCGCATCTCGTCGACCCGCCTGGTGTCGCTCACCCAGCGCGCCGTCGTGGCCATCGCGTACGAGGTCGAGCCGGTGGACGACGAGCCGCTGCGCGTCGTCCTGCAGTCGGAGCTGGTGGCGAACGAGGAGCTGCCGCCGCAGAGCAAGGACCCCCGTGCCGCCAGCGCGCTCGAGAACCCGCTGGTGAGCGAGGAGCACGGCTCCCTCAACCATCAGGCCCTGCTCGTGCACCGCACGCGGCGCAGCGGGCTGCGGCTCGCCGCCGGCATGGACCACACCGTGGAGGGGCCCGAGCAGTCCAGCGCCGAGATCATGAGCTCGCCCGACGTGGGGCGGCTGACGATCGCCACGGTGCTGCGCCCGGGCGAGCGGCTGCGGGTCGTGAAGTTCCTCGCCTACGGCTGGTCGAGCCAGCGGACGCGGCCCGCGCTGCACGACCAGGTGGTCGCTGCGCTCGCGGGCGCGCGGCTCAGCGGCTGGGAGGGGCTCCTGGCCGAGCAGCGTGCCTATCTCGACGAGTTCTGGGCAGGTGCCGACGTCGAGATCGACGGCGACGCCGAGGTTCAGCAGGCCGTGCGGTTCGGGCTCTTCCACATCCTGCAGGCCGGCGCCCGGTCCGAGCAGCGCCCGATTCCGGCCAAGGGGCTGACGGGCCCCGGCTACGACGGCCACACATTCTGGGACACCGAGACGTTCGTGCTGCCCGTGCTCACCTACACGCAGCCTGCACCCGCGGCCGACGTCCTGCGCTGGCGGCAGCTCACCCTGCCTATCGCGAAGGAGCGCGCCGGCGAGCTGGGCCTCGACGGCGCCGCCTTCCCGTGGCGCACGCTCCGGGGCTGGGAGTCGTCGGGCTACTGGCCTGCGGGCACCGCCGCGTTCCACATCAACGCCGACATCGCCGACGCCGTGGTGCGCTACGTCGACGCCACCCAGGACGAGGCCTTCGAGCGCGACGTGGGCGTCGAGCTGCTGGTCGAGACCGCGCGGCTCTGGCGCAGCCTCGGCCACCACGACATGGACGGTCGGTTCCGCATCGACGGCGTGACGGGGCCCGACGAGTACAGCGCCATCGCCGACAACAACGTCTTCACCAACCTCATGGCGCGGCACAACCTGCTGGCGGCCGCGGACACGGTGGCGCGCCACACGGACGTCTGCCCGCGCCTGGGCGTCACGCCCGAGGAGGCCGCGTCGTGGCGGGATGCGGCGGCCGCCGTCGTGATCCCCTACGACGAGCGGCTCGGGGTGCACCCGCAGAGCGAGGGGTTCACCTGCCACGCCATCTGGGACTTCGAGGCCACCCGTCCCGACCAGTACCCGCTGCTCCTGCACTTCCCCTACTTCGACCTCTACCGCAAGCAGGTGATCAAGCAGGCCGACCTGGTTTTGGCGCTGCACCTGCGGGGCGATGCGTTCACGGCGGAGGAGAAGGAGCGCGACTTCGCCTACTACGAAGCGCTGACGGTCCGGGACTCGTCGTTGTCGGCCGCCACCCAGGCGGTGATGGCCGCCGAGATCGGCCACCTCGAGCTGGCGTACGACTACCTGGGCGAGGCTGCGCTCGTGGACCTCGCCGACCTGGCGCAGAACACCGCCGACGGCCTCCACATGGCGTCGCTGGCCGGCGCCTGGACCGGGCTGGTCGAGGGTTTCGGCGGCATGCGGGCGGGAGAGGGACGGCTGCGGTTCGCCCCGCGCCTGCCGAGCGCGATCAGCCGCCTCGCCTTCCGGGTCCGCTATCGCGGCCGCCGCATCGCCGTCACGGTCGATCACCAGGAGGCGACGTACGAGCTCCGCGACGGCGACCCGATCACCATCGAGCACCACTCGGACGCCTTCGAGCTGGGCGAGAAGCCCGTGCGCCGGGCGGTCCCGCCGGCACGCCGGCTGCCTCGACCCCAGCAGCCGGCCGGGCGGGCGCCCCGGCCCCGCGTCGTGTCCCCCGAATACGCCGACCGGGCCTGACGGCCCGCCGCCCCACTAGGGGATGGCGGGGTTGGCGGGCGCGAACCGGCCGTCGGGGTTGGGCAGGTCCGGGACCACCCAGGCGTGGAGCATCCACAGGTCGCTGCCGTTCAGCCAGGTTCCGGGGCACGCCAGCGCCGCCGGGACTCCCTCCACGTACAGGCGGCCCCGCACGAAGCACAGGCCGAGATGGGAGTGCCAGGCGTCGTTGGCCCCGGCGAAGCCCTCCGGTTCGCTCCCGCTGCGGACCCAGTAGGAGAAGCCGACGAGGTGGGCCCGACGGTCGTCGAACAGCAGCATCGAGGGCCGGGCCGGGTCGAATGGCGCGTCCACCAGCGTCCAGTTGATCCAGTGGGTGCCGACGCCCGGCACCTGCGACGACGACTGCGCGTAGCCCGCCGCCGCGGCCTGCTCCGGGGTGGCCAGGCGGGCACTGGCGGCGACCGCCGCGGCCCACTGGCGGGAGAAGGCG
>DATFVX010000147.1:0-4773 GCA_035259985.1 Acidimicrobiales bacterium
ATGGCGTCGTCGACGTCGTTGAGGAAGATCTGCCCGATGCCGGCCCGCCGCTCGGGGAACTCCCCGCACCAGTCGACCAGCCAGCGGTTGTGGGCCCGGATCCCGGCCAGGCGGTGCTCGTAGTCCTCGGGTCTCGGGGGCTGGGCGAACAGCACGAAGTTCGGGAAGAACGGCGGCACCGTGTTGGGGAAGATGACCTCGCCGACGATGCCGTCCGCCAGCTGCTGGCCGTTGCGCATCTCGTTGTCCCAGTTGCGATAGCGCCGGGTGTCACCGAGGTCGCGGAAGGGGTTCTTGTACTTCGCGCGCCACGCGTCGAAGTCGTCGAGGAACCTCGGGTCGAGGTACTCGCGGTACTGCTTGTGGCTGCCGCCGGCGTGGCAGTCCGCCGAGATGATCGTGTAGCGGTCGGCCACCTTCGATCCCTCGGCGGCTGGTGCCGCCGTCTCGTTGGCAACAGTCATGGGTCGGACCCCCTCGGCACGGGTTGGCGACCATCCCAGTTTGATGTAGAACGCGTTCTCACGCCAACCAGGCGCCGCCGTGGCACGATGGGTGCATGCGCTGCGACGTCGTCGAGGGCGAGCCCGGCATCTTCCCCGACCCCGTGGCCCGCATCATGCGCTCGATCGGCGGGCTCTTCGGCGGCGGCAGGCGCCGTCGGCCCGACGAGGGGCAGGAGCCGACGACCGAGCCCGGCGCCTCTGGAAGGCCCGCCGACCCGGACACCCCGGGCACCGACGACACGCCCTGATCCGCCCGGCACGAACCCCGGCCGGGGCCCGCCCGCCTCGTTGTTGGCGCGACGAGAATGTGTTCTACTTCCGCCCTAGCGCACCCGAGCCGGAGGGAACCGCGTTGGACATCGGCGAGATCGACCTGCTCGACCGCGATCGCTTCACGCAGGGGATCCCGCACGAGTGGTTCACGTGGCTCCGCGCCAACGCGCCCGTGTTCCACCACGACGAGCCGGACGGCGACGGCTTCTGGGTCATCAGCCGCTACGACGACATCATCACGTGCAGCCGCGACGCCGCCACCTTCTCCTCGGCGCAGGAGCTGGGCGGCGTGGTGATGCTCGAGGGGCCGATGGCGCCGCTGCCCGGCACCGAGATGGCCGGCAACATGATGCTGTTCATGGACCCACCGGGCCACACCCGGTACCGCAAGCTGGTGAACCGCGGGTTCACGCCGCGGATGATCGCGGCCCTCGAACCCCACGTGCGCGACCTGGCCGTTCACATCATCGAGGACGCGCTGGCCAAGGACGGCGGGGACTGCGACTTCGTCGTCGACGTCGCCGCCGAGCTGCCGTTGGAGGTGATCGCCGAGCTGCTGGGCGTGCCGCGGGAGGACAGGTTCAAGCTGTTCGACTGGTCGAACCGCATGGTGGGGTCGGAGGACCCGGAGTACCAGGTCAGCGACGAGCACGTGACCGAGGCCCAGGTCGAGATGTTCATGTACGCCCAGCAGCTGGCGGAGCAGCGCCGTGCCGAGCCCCGCCAGGACATCGTCACCACGCTGCTCAACGCCGAGGTCGACGGCGACACCCTGACCGAGATGGACTTCAACCTGTTCTTCATGCTGCTGTCGGTGGCCGGCAACGAGACCACGCGCAACGCCATCGCCCACGGCATGAACGCGTTCCTCGAGAACCCGGACCAGTGGGACGTGCTGGTGTCCGACCCTGCGGCGCACATCCACGGCGCCACCGAGGAGATCCTGCGCTGGGCGTCGCCGGTGCTGTTCTTCCGCCGCAACGCCCGCCAGGACTTCGAGGTTCGGGGCCAGACGATCAGGGCCGGCGACAAGATCAGCCTCTGGTACATCTCCGCCAACCGCGACGAGGACGTGTTCACCGACCCCTTCACGTTCGACATCACCCGCGACCCCAACCCCCACATCGCCTTCGGCGGCGGCGGGCCCCACTTCTGCCTGGGCGCCCAGCTGGCTCGCCTGGAGATCCGGCTGCTGTTCGAGGAGCTGGCGGCGCGGGTCCCGCACCTCGAGGCCCGGGGCGAGCCCGAGCGGCTGCGCTCCAACTTCATCGGCGGCATCAAGCACCTACCCATGCGCCTGCGGCCTGCCCCCGCAGCCACGGCCCCGACGGCGTGACCCCGGTGGCGACCCAGGCGGCGACGCTCACGGCCGAGCAGCGGGACCGGCGGCGCCGCGTGATCGACGCCGCCTTCGAGCTGGGCGCCGAGCACGGCTACGACGCCGTGCAGATGCGGGACGTGTCCGCGATCGCCAACGTCTCCCTGGCCACGATCTACCGCTACTTCTCCTCGAAGGACCACCTGCTGGCCGCCGCCATGACCGAGTGGACCGCGCGCCTCCAGACCCGAGTGGCCCAGTCGCCGCCCCGGGGTGACACGCCGGCCGAGCAGCTCATCGACGTGCTGAATCGCGCCTGCCGGGCCATGGCCCGCCAGCCCAAGCTCAGCGCCGCCCTGGTGCGGGCGCTGTCGTCGTCGGACGAGGGCGTGCGGGAGAGCGGCGGGGCGGTGCAGCAACAGCTCGAGGCCATGACCAGCGGCATCCTCGTCGAGCTCGCCCCGAAGGTCCGGTCCGACATCCTGGCCGTCCTCGGCCACGTCTGGTACTCGACGCTGGTGGCGTGGGCCAACGGCAGGATCGACTTCGACCAGGTGACCGCCGAGCTGGACCGGGCCGTCCACGTGCTGGTCGACCCGCACACGACCTGATCCCGCCTGACCCGGCGTCGCGCGTACCAGGCCGGGTCAGCGTGCGGCCGTCGGCGCCGGCTGCGGCCCGCGCACCAGCCGCCCGGGACGCTCGCCCGTCGATTCGTCTTGCTCGCGCACGACGACGCCGCGCTTGATCGTGGCGACGTATCCCCTGGCCCGCTGGACCAGCCGGCGCCCGCCCGCGGGCAGGTCGTAGACCATCTCGGGCGCCTCGCTCGCCACCCGGTCGGCGTCGACGACGTTGACGTCGGCCAGGTAGCCGGGCGCCACCAGGCCCCGGTCCTCGAAGCCGAACAGCGCCGCCGTCCGGCGCGTCTGCAGGTTGACGGCCAGCTCGAGCGGCAGGCGCTCGCCCCGGCTGCGCTCGCGGGCCCAGTGGCTGAGCATGTAGGTGGGCACGCTGGCGTCGCACAGCAGGCCACAGTGGGCGCCCCCGTCGCCCAGCCCGAGCACCACGTCCGGCTGGCCGAGCAGCTCGGCCAGCGCCCGGAGGTCGCCGTCGGCATAGCCCCCGAGCGGCATGTACAGCAACGCCCGGCCGTCGCGCTCGAGCAGCAGGTCGTAGCCCACCTCGGCCGGCGACCGCCCCTGCCTTGCCGCCAGGGCGGCGACGCTGCGGTCGGGCGGGGGCTCGTAGTCCGGCGGGTCGCCGAGCGGGAACATGTGGCCCCACGCGTCGGCGATGAACGCCGCCGCGCCGGCGTCGTTCAGCGTCTCCCCCAGGATTGCGGCCCGGACCTCTGGCCGGTGGAGGCGCTCGACCCGCTCCGCGAGCGGCAGGTCGGCCAGGTGCGCGTACGCGGCATGGAGCATGAAGGGGTGGGCGGTGGCCTCGAGCCCGAACAGCACCGACGTCGATCGCCCACCGACCTGGGGGACGATGTGGGCGCCCGCGCTGTTGGCCCGGCGGACCAGGCCGAGCACCGTGCGCCAGTGGTCCGGGCGCATGTGGTCCTGCCCGATGCCGAAGGTGATCCGGCAGCCGGTGCCGCGCGACAGCTCGGTCATCCACGCCAGCTCGGCCTCGGGGTCGACCATGTCGCTGGCCAGCTCGAAGACACCGGGGAGCGCCGCGGGCCCGCCGGGTCCCCGGGTCGCGGTCGTCGACAGCGAGCCACCGATGCCGATGAGCTCCGCCGGCGACGCCGTCGTGCCGGCGGCCAGCTCGCCGTCCTTGGCGCGGTGGATGATCGTCCGGGTGGTGGAGAAGCCCACCGCGCCGGCCGCCATCGCGTCCCCCACGAGGGCGGCCATGGCCGCGATCTCGCCGGCCGTGGCCTCGGCGTTCGCACCGCCCCGGTCGCCCATCACGTAGGCCCGAACCGCACCGTGCGGCACCAGCGCGCTGACGTCCAGCACCCGGGGAAGGCGGTCGAGCTCGTCGAGGTACTCGGGGAACGTCTCCCAGTTCCACGTGATGCCCTCGGCCAGCGCAGTCCCGGGGATGTCCTCGACGCCCTCCATGAGCTGGATCAGCCAGTCGTGGCGGTCGGGATGCGCCGGCGCGAAGCCCACGCCGCAGTTGCCCATCACCACCGTCGTGACCCCGTGCCAGCTGGACGGCGACACCTCCGGATCCCAGGTCGCCTGGCCGTCGTAGTGGGTGTGGATGTCGACGAAGCCGGGCGTCACCACCAGCCCGTCGGCGTCGATCACCCGCCGGCCGCCGCCGTCCACGGATCCCACCGTGACGATGCGGTCGCCATCGATCGCCACGTCGGCGCGCGCCGCCGGGGCGCCGGAGCCGTCCACCACGTGGCCGTTGCGGATGACGAGGTCGTGCATCGTCGGCCAAGCCAAGCACGGGCCTACCGCGCCGGCAACGTGACCTGAGCGTCCTCGACGCGGGGCTGTGGGTGCGGCCGCCGACGGGGACCGGTACGCAGCGACCACGGGACCTGCGGCATGCGGGGCGCCACGACCGCCAGCGCCACGGCGGTGATGCGACCACCGTCCACGCCCACGTCGCCGGTGAACCTCTCGGCCCCCGTCCCGTCGACGATCGTCCCGCCCTTGATCACCAGCTCGTGTGCCATGCCGACAGTCTTCCCTTCTCTAGCTG
>DATFVX010000148.1:0-2306 GCA_035259985.1 Acidimicrobiales bacterium
GTTCACCTCGCTCACGGTGCGCGACAACATCCGGGTGGGCGGCGACATCCGCAACCGCTGGAGCGGCCGGCGGTGGATCGGTCGACGCGCCAATGCGGCCGACGATGCCGACCGGATCATCGAGCTGACAGGCCTGGAGGCGATCGCCGACCGCGAGGTGTCCGAGATACCGACCGGCCGCGCCCGCGTGGTCGAGCTGGCCCGGGCGCTGATGACGCGCCCCTCGGTGCTCCTGCTCGACGAGCCGGCGGCCGGCCAGACCGAGCGCGAGACCGAGGCATTCGGCTCGCTGCTGCGGCGGCTGGCGGCGGACGGGCTGGCGATCTGCCTGGTCGAGCACGACATGACGCTCGTGATGGACGTCTGCCACACCATCAACGTGCTGGACTACGGCCGCACCATCGCCGCCGGTCCGCCCGACCAGGTGCGCAACGACCGGGCCGTGATCGAGGCCTACCTGGGGACCCCGGAGGGCGTCGGCTGATGGAGCCGTCACGCCGGGACCGGGATGTCGGCGTGGGCCTGCGGGCAAATGGGTCGGATTCGCCGCCCGCGGCACCGCTGCTGGAGCTGGTCGGGGTCCGGGCCGCGTACGGCGGCATCGAGGTCCTGCACGGCGTCGACCTGGCCGTCCCCCAGGGGGCGGTGGTCGCCCTGCTCGGCGCGAACGGGGCGGGCAAGTCGACCACCGTCAAGGTGGCCGCCGGCCTGCTGCCGCCCACGGCCGGCCGCGTCCATGTCGCCGGCCACGACGTGACCGGGGCCTCGTCCCACGACCTCGCCCGCATCGGGGTCTGCACCATCCCCGAAGGCCACGGCGTGTTCCCCAACCTGACCGTGCGGGAGAACCTGTGGATGGCGACCCAGGTATCGGGTCGCCTCGACGTGCTCGAGGACGCCGCGTACGCCCGGTTCCCGCTGCTGGGCCCGCGCCGCCACCAGCTGGCGGGGTCGCTGTCCGGCGGCGAGCAGCAGATGCTCGCACTGTCGCGTGCCCTGGTGACAGACCCGGCGGTGCTGGTGCTCGACGAGCTCTCGATGGGGCTGGCGCCGATCGTCGTGCAGCAGCTGTACGAGATCGTGGCGCAGGTGGCGCAGGAGGGCATCTCGATCCTGGTGGTCGAGCAGTTCGCCCGGGCCGTGCTCGGCATCGCCGACCGGGCGGCCATCATGGTCAACGGCGTCGTGGCCCACGCCGGCACCCCGGCGGAGCTCCAGTCGGAGCTGTCGTCGGCCTACTTGGGGAGTGACAATGAGTGAGCGGATAGCGCGCCTCGAAAGGGAGGCGGCCAACCTGAAGGTGAGCACGTCGGCGAAGCGGGACGGCATCCTCCAGGCCGTCGGCGCCGTGGCGATGGTGGCCGGCGTGGTCATCGCGTTCGTCGCCTACCAGCTCTCGCTGGACAAGTCCGACGACCGCGACATCCAGTCCCTCGTGATCCTCGCCGTGTCGATGCTGGGCCTGTCGGTCACGGGCGCCGCAGTGTTCCTGCGCTACTCGCTGGCCCGGTTCCTGCGCTTCTGGCTGCTGCGCCAGCTCTACGAGGGCCAGGCGCACCTGGACCGGCTGGTCGGCGCGCTGGGCCAGCCCAACAGCTCCGACGAGCACGAGGTGGCCGAGCCGGAGGCGAGCCGATGACCGTGGTGGACTCGCCCGACCTGCACCGCGGCGTTCACCTGCCCGACCTGCTGGTGACGGCGCTCGGCCGCAACCCCGACAAGCCCGCGGTCTACCTCGGCGACCAGGTCTTGACCGCGGCCGAGGTGGCCGACGAGATCAGCCGGTACGTGCAGGCGCTCGAGGCCAAGGGCCTGGGCCGCCGGAGCCCGGCGGCGGTGCTGGCGCTCAACCGGCCGGAGGTCCTGTTCAACATGGGTGCGTTCATGCTCGTGGGCTGCCGGACCACGCCGCTGCACCCGCTCGGCTCGCTCGACGACCACGCGTACGTCCTCGAGGACGCCGGCGTCGAGACCCTCGTGTTCGATCCCCAGTTCTTCGGCGAGCGGGCCGCGGAGCTGGCCGCGCGGGTCCCGGGGCTCAAGAACCTGCTGGCCCTCGGCCCCGGCGACGTCGGCGAGGACTACATCGCCCTGGCGGCGACCTTCGCCCCCCGGCCGCTGGTGGCACCCAGGGCCGACGGCACCGACATCCCGGGCCTGGCGTACACCGGGGGCACCACGGGCAAGCCCAAGGGCGTCATGGGCAGCTACCGGTCCGGCGCCGCCATGTCGCAGATCATGCTGACCGAGTGGGAGTGGCCCGACGAGCCCCGGTTCCTCATGTGCACGCCGCTGAGCCACGCCGG
>DATFVX010000149.1:0-2568 GCA_035259985.1 Acidimicrobiales bacterium
TCGGCACCCGCCGCACCGGGGCTTCCTCATCGGTAAGAAAAACTTCGCCTGGTTCGTCGTCGACGAGCACGGCGACGGGCGCATCGGCCTCGGCGTCCGAGCGGCACCTGGAGAGAACGAGGAGCTCGTCGCCACTGACCCCGAGCGTTTCGGCCTGCCGAAGTACGTCGCCCGTCATGGCTGGGTGACCTACTACCTCGACCTGCCAGGACGCCCAGTGGACTGGGACGAGGTTGCCGAGCTCGTACAGGAGAGCGACATCATCCAGGCACCGACGCGGCTCGCGCGTCTCTTGGACCACTGAGAACCCGCGATCGGGGCGACCGGGCACGCTGTCGCGGGTCGGTTCCGCTGCCCAGTTCGTCGCGAGCAGGCAGCGTAAGCAAGTTCGACCGGCTCCGGCGCAACAAAGGGCGCCCTTGGCCTCGGCGCCGCCCGACGTACCAGACCTGTCAACCTGGCCGTGGATCATCTCGCTGCAAGGACGTCGTGCACCCGTGAGACGGCCCGCTCGAACGGCGGGCTGACGAAGACGACAGCGCGGTGGACGCCTAGGTTCTCAAGGTGATCCAACTCGACGCGGTCGGGCAGCGCCGAGACGGTCACGAGGAACTTGGCCATGTCGCCGCCCGCATCGGCGTGGGCAGACCGGGCCACGTCGACGAGGCCCGGCAGGCCAGGCCCGCCGGGCAGGTTGACACCGTCGCCGACCGTGCCGGCCAGGGCGGCCATCTTGGGGCCGAAGCCGCCGACGACAATGGGTGGCGGTGGCTCGGGCTGCAAGAAGCCGTCGGCGCCCCCGCTGTGCCCCCGCCACACCGCCCTCAACGTGGCGATCTGGTCCGCTACCGCCGCCCGCCGGCCAGCATCGCCCAGGACCACACGCCCCAGCGCCTCCTGCTCGGCGGCGTAGGGGGTGTCACGTCCGCCGCCGGCACCCACGCCGAGTAGCAGTCGCCCGCCACTTAGCTCCTGAAGCGTGGCGGCCATGACCGCCAGCGTCCCGGCTGGCCGGTTCGCCACGTTGAGCACGAGCGGCCCCACCATGATGCCGGGAACAGTGGCGGCGATGGCAGTGAGCGTCGTCCAGCACTCAAGGACGCGGTCCCGCCCATGCACCGAGCCGGCCAGATGGTCGTAAAGCCACACGCCCCCGAAGCCGGCCCGCTCGGCCGCGGTGGCGCCGGCCAGGACGTCGTCGACGCGGACACCGAACGGGTCGACGAGCAGGTCGATCTCCACGAAGCGAGCATGGCAGAGCCGACCGGGTGGACCGAACCCGCGCCCAGCCATTGGTGGCTTCCCACCGGCGGCCCGCGCGTTCGGGGACACGGTCGACGCGCCCGCGACTGGACGCAACGGAGGCAGCGCGCGAGGCGGGTCCGCGGTTCTCGCGGAGATTGTGTCGGTCTGCCCCAGGCGGCGAGGGTGGCGGCGATCTCCTCCGGGCGGTCTTCGGTGGCGAGCCGACTCGGGGTGCTCGCCCTATGTGTTCTCCCGTTGGGGGTTGGGCGCGTGCCTGTCAGAGCGGTCTGCAACTGGTCTGCAACCGGCGCGAGCGAGGGTTTGGCGATGACGGGTGGGAGTGGCGAGCGAGTGGCGCGCCGCGGGCGCGGGCGTAGGCTGTTGGCGGTGGTCGCGGGCGGCGCAGCGGGCGCGCAGGTCGAGACCTGGACTGTTCTGTTCACCGATCAGGTCGGTTCGACGGAGATGCGGGTCCGGGTGGGCGAGGAGGCGTTCGACGGGATCCGGGGGGATCTCGACGCCAGGGTGGCGGCGGCGCTGACGGCGCATGGGGTGGTCGTGACCAAGCCGACCGGTGACGGGGTCATGGGCGGGTTCACCAGCACGGTCGCGGCGTTG
This sequence comes from Acidimicrobiales bacterium, assembly GCA_035259985.1. Lineage (GTDB taxonomy): Bacteria > Actinomycetota > Acidimicrobiia > Acidimicrobiales > VFJN01 > DASQUK01. The sequence continues at coordinate 1,864 of DATFVX010000149.1, forward strand.
CGTTGCGCGGTGGCGATTCAGCAGGCAGTGGCGGAGCGGAACCGCACCGCGAGCGACGGCGTTGCCGGCACCGAGCCTCTGGCGGTGCGCATCGGAATCAGCGTGGGGGATGCCATCGTCGAAAACGGTGATCTGCAGGGGACCGCGGTCGTCGAGGCGGCTCGCCTGTGTGCCGCGGCGTCGGGCGGGACGATCCTGTGCTCGGCGGCGGTCAGGACTGTGTCGGCAAACCGCTCAGGCTGCTCGTTCGGCCCGGTGCGTCCACTGCAGCTGAAGGGCCTGCCGGGCCTGGTCCAGCTGCACGAGGTGAACTGGGCACCGCTTCCCTACGAACCCGGGGAGCACCGGCTGGCGTTCCGGGTGTTGGGACCGCTCGAGGTCCTAGACGGCGACCGGCGGGTGGTGATCGGAGGACCCAAGGAGCGTCTCGTCCTGGCGCTGCTGTTGGCTCGGGTGAACTCCCCCGTCTCGGTCGAAGCGCTCATCGACGCGGTCTGGGGCGACCGGCCCCCTCGCACCGCGGAGCGGACTGTGCACGCCTACGTGGCACGGGTGCGCCGCACGCTCGAGCCGCGCCGGCCGCGAGGCGAACCGAGCACGGTCCTGGCAACGGTTGGACGCGGCTACCAGCTGCGGCTCGATGCCACCCAAGTCGACGCCGCGCGGTTTGGAGAGCTGGCGAGGCGGGGATCTGACCAGTTGGCC
>DATFVX010000150.1:0-17019 GCA_035259985.1 Acidimicrobiales bacterium
CCCGCCGCTCGCGACTGGCGCGATCCGCGGCCCGGCCGGCGGGGCCGCGACCCCGCGGAATGGGGCGAACCCACCGCCGCCCAACCCACCGTCGCGTCGCCCACCGCCCAACCGCTCGGCGACTGGGACGACGACGCGCACTTCGCGGCCCCGCAGGCCCTCGCGGGCGACCAGACGACCGCCTCGCCCACCGCCCCGTCCGTCTGGGACGAACCGCCGACCGGCCTGGCGGAGGATTGGGCCGATGACGGCGACGACGGCGTCGCAGATCTCCGCGTGGCACCCGTCGAGTCGCCCCCAGCACGTGCGCCGAGCGGCAGGGCCCGCCGACGGGCCGCCAGCGCCGCGCCCCGGCGAAGCCAGGGTCCGTCCACGGACACCGACGATCGTGGTCCCCGGCTCCCCTACGTCCCCGGGTTGGACGGGCTCCGGGCCGTGGCGCTGCTCGCGATCCTCGCCTTCCATCAGGGTTATGACCTGGTCAGGGGCGGCTTCCTCGGCATCTCCAGCTTCTTCACCCTGTCCGGCTTCCTGATCGGGACGCTGCTCCTGGCCGAGTGGTCACATGACGGCCGGGTGTCGCTGACCCGGTTCTGGGATCGGCGGGCACGCCGCCTGATCCCGGGCGTCGTGCTCGTGCTCGTCGCCGTCATCGTGCTCCAGGCGACCATGCGGGTCGGCGCCGGCCCCGGGTTCCGGGGCGACGTGGTGGCCGCCGCCGGCCAGGTCCTCAACTGGCGGTTCGCGTTCGGGGGGGACGGCTTCGCCAGCGTCCTCACCGACCCATCCCCCGTCCAGCACCTCTGGGCGGTGTCGATGGCCGCACAGGTGTTCCTGGTCATGCCGCTGGCGTTCGTCGGGATCATGCGGGTGGTCGGCACCCGGTGGCGGCTGTCCGGGGCGCTGTTCGGCCTGGCTGCCGCCGGATCGTTCCTGGTGGCATCGATGACCGCCGAGCGGGCCGGCAACGACGGGCTCGCCTACTACAGCACGTACACCAGGATCGGCGAGGTGCTGGTGGGCGTCGTCCTCGCCTACGCCGTGCTGAGCCCCGCCTTCCGCCGGCTCATGGAGACGCCCCAGGGCGCGACCGTCCTCCGCTACGGTCCGCTCGCGGCGCTGGTCGGGCTGGCCGTGCTCTGGACCTCCACCAGCCTGTACGCGTCCAACCTCTTCCACGGGGTCACCGCCGTCAACGCCCTGCTCACGGCCATGGTCGTGGTCGGGGTCACCGTCCCGGGCCCGGCCGCCGGCGCGCTCGGCTGGCTGCCGCTGCGCATCGTCGGCATGGTCAGCTACGCCGCCTACCTGGTCCACTGGCCGATCTTCCTGTGGCTCGACGAGGAGCGCACCGGGCTCGAATCGAACCTGCTGTTCCTGGCCCGACTGGCGGCCACGCTGGGGGTGGCGGCGGTGGTGACGTGGGCCGTCGAGCGCCCCATCCGCTATCGCCTGCGGGTCCCGCGGCGGCAGCTAGGCATGGCGCTGGGAACCAGCCTGGCCCTGGTTGCCGCCGTCGCGCTGATCCTGCCCGAGCAACCGCCGCGCGGCGTGACCCTGAGCGTCGACGACGGCAACGGGGCGGGCGACCTGAATGTCGTCACGCCGGCCGCGGGCGACGACGAAGTCGTGCGCATCGCCCTGGTCGGCGACGGCTTGGCCGGCTCGATGACATCGGGCCTGGAGACCTGGAATGCCGACCAGGCCGATCACCAGGTGCGGGTCGACACGCACGTCGCCCCCGGCTGCCCGATCAGCACCCCCGGCCCGGTGCGGCTGGCCGGCGAGACCATCGGCGACGGCATCTCCTGCGTGGGATTCGGACCCCGGCTGCCCAAGCTCCTCGATGCCTCCGGCGCCGACGCCATCGTCGTGGTCGGCGGCCTGGCCGACCTCGGCGAGCGCGAGATCGACCGGGAGTGGCGCCACATCGGCGACCCGGTGTTCGACGACTGGCTCGGCGATCGCTACGACGACCTCGCCGACACGCTGGCGGCACAGGACGTGCCGGTGCTGTGGGCCACGTATCCGCACGTGCGGTTGGCCCCAGGGAACGACGGCGAGGGGGACTGGACGACGGTGGCCGACAACGATCCGCTGCGGGTCGAGCGGCTCAACGAGATCATCCACGACACGGTGGCGGGCCGCGACGACTTCTCGGTCATCGACCTCGACGCGTGGTCTCAGGACCTGCCCGCCGGTGGCGCCTTCAACCCGGAGTACCGGCTCGAGGGACGCGACTTCACCGAGGCCGGCGCCGACGCCGTGGCCCGCTGGCTCGTGCCCAAGGTCCTGGTGGCCACCGGCACCGAGCCGCCTGCGGAGGACAGCGGCGACTCGGGCGGCGGCGACTCGGGCGGCGACGCCACCACGAGCACCACCGCCGGCTAGCGCGCACTCCCGAGGCTGATCGGGGTCGGTCGCGCGGTCGGATGCCATGCTGGGCCGGACATGGCCACCTTCATCCTCCGCCTCGACGACCCCGGTGCCGCCCCCGGCGCCCCGCGCCTCGCGGTGAAGGACCTGCTCGACGTCGCCGGGACCCCCACGACCGCCGGCTGCGCGGTGGTCGCCGCAACCGCCGAGCCGGCGGCCGCCGATGCGCCTTGCGTCGCCGCGGCCCGCGCCGGCGGCGCACGGATCGTCGGGAAGGTCAACCTGCACGAGCTGGCGTTCGGCGGCACCGGCATCAATCCCCACTTCGGCACGCCGGTGAACCCGCTCGACCCCACCCGCATCCCCGGCGGCTCGTCCAGCGGCTCAGCCGTCGCCGTGGCCACCGGGGACGCCGACATCGCGATCGGCACCGACACGGCCGGCTCGGTCCGTACGCCCTCGGCCTGCTGCGGCACCGTCGGCCTGAAGACCACGTGGGGCCGGATCCCGACCACCGGCGTGTGGCCGCTGGCTCCGTCGCTGGACACGGTCGGGCCGATGGCCCGGGACGTGGCCGGCGTGACCCTGGGGATGCAGCTCCTGGAGCCCGGCTTCACGGCCCAGGGAGCCCCGGCGATCACCGTGGGCCGGCTCCGCCTGCCGATCAGCGTCGACCCGGTCGTCGACCGGGCGGTCGACGACCTGCTGGCCGCCTGCGGCCTCGACGTCGTCGAGCTCGTCCTGCCGGGCTGGGCCGCCGCCGTCCGTGCGGGCGGAACGGTGCTCTTCGGCGAGGCCTGGCTGTCGGACCGGGCCGTCTACGAGGCCGACGCCGACGGCCTGGGGGACGAGACGCGGGGGCGCCTCGAGCAGGGTCGATCGATCCCGGCCGCCGAGCTCGCCATCGCCCGCGCCCACGGCCGCCGATGGCGCCGCGAGCTGGCGACGGTGTTCGCCGGCGTCGAGGTGCTGGCCCTGCCCACCCTGCCGGTCCTCGCGACCCGCCTCGACGAGCCGCCGCCCGACAGCCGTTCCACCAACGTGGCGGTGAACCTTGCCGGGCTGCCGGCGCTGGCGCTGCCCGCCCCGACGGACGGGCCGTTGCCGGCCAGCGTCCAGCTCGTGGGCCCGCGGGGCTGCGAGCCGCTGCTGCTGGCCACCGGGGCGATGTTGGAGGCGGCGGCGCTCACGCTGTCCTGAGCGCCCGTGCCGTGACCCACATCTGCGTCCGGGTGACCATCGACGCCCCCGCCGACGTGGTGTGGGCGCGGCTGGCGGACATTGCCGACCACGTCCGGTGGATGGCCGATGCCGACGCCATCCGGTTCACGGACGAGCGGCGCTCCGGCGTCGGGACGAGGTTCGAGTGCGACACGCGCATCGGCCCACTGCGCACCACCGACGTGATGGAGGTGACCGAGTGGCGCGAGGGCCGGTCCCTCGGCGTGCGCCACGCCGGGGTCGTGTCCGGCGCCGGGCGCTTCGTTCTGGGCGGGGACCGAGGGGTGTCGACCAGCGTCACCTGGGAGGAGCGCCTGCGGTTCCCGTGGTGGCTGGGCGGTCCCGTCGCCGGCCTGGTCGCCGCCCCGGTGCTCCGGCGCGTCTGGCGCGGCAACCTCCGGCGGCTGGCCTCGCTGGTGCAGAATCGGGCCGATGGCTGAGGAACCCCGCGCCAGCCGGCCGCACATGCCCGGCTACGGCACCAAGGCACCGGGCGAGGGCACCGGGCTGCTTCCGTGGTCGTGGGCCGCCGAGCGGCTCACCCGCTCCCACGACTACTGGGTGGCGACCACGCGGCCCGACGGCCGGCCCCACGTCATGCCCGTCTGGGGCGTGTGGTGGAACGACACCCTGTGGTTCAGCAGCGGCCTGCGATCCAGCAAGGCGCGCAACCTGGCCGCCGATCCCCGCTGCGCGATCACGACCGACGATGCCCAGGAACCCGTCGTGCTGGAGGGCACCGCCACCCAGGTCCGGGACGCGGACACCATCCGCGGCTTCGCCGAGCGGCTCGGCGCCAAGTACGAGACCGACTACGGCGCCGACTTCTTCGACCCCGACGTCAACGGCACCTACCGCGTGACGCCGACCTGGGCGTTCGGGTTGATGGAGAGCGACTTCGAGGGCTCGCCCACCCGCTGGGACCTCGCCTGATCGCAAAGGCCCACCCGGCACCGAACTTGCGGTGCGTTGCGCCGCTATGGGGTCCCTAACCACCGCATGTTCGGGTTTGGTCAGACCACGGGGCGGTCAGGCGACGACGAGGCAGCCGGCGTAGAGGGCCACCGCGATCGCCCCACACGCCACGACCGGAAGGGCCGGCGGCGTGTTGCGACCGAGGCGCGGCCCCCACTCCCAGAGGAGCCAGCCGCCCACCGACCCGGCGACCAGCCCGCCGATGTGCCCGCCGATGGAGATCCCCGGGATCGCGAACGTGAGGATCAGGTTGATCACGATGAGCGGCCCGATGCCGGTGCTGAACGGGTCGACGCCGCGGGACCGCAGGGCGATGAACGTGGCGCCCATGAGCCCGAACACCGCCCCCGAGGCCCCGAGCGTCAGGGCGTTGGGGTCGAGGATGAGCGTCAGGAACGACCCGCCGAGCAGCGACATGAGGTAGAGCGTCGCGAACGCCCAGCGCTTGACCGCCGGCTCCAGCAGCTTCCCGAGCTGCCACAGCAGGAACATGTTGAAGGCGATGTGCAGCGGGCTGGCGTGCAGGAACCCCGCCGTGATCGGCCGCCACCAGTCGCCCGCCGCCACCGCTGGGCCGTAGAGCGCACCCTCGGCCGTCCAGCGGTGATCGCCGAACTGGTTCGTCCCCGACGCCAGGTCGCCGATGTAGATGGCCACGTTGGCGGCAACCAGCGCCATCGTGACGACGGGCCGCGTGGCCAGCGACCGCAGTGGAATCGTGCGCTGCCGCCCGGAACGGGTGCACTCGGGGCAGTGGAACCCGACCGACGCCTGGTTCATGCACGAGGGGCAGATGGGCCGGTCGCAGCGCTGGCAGCGCACGCCGGCGCGCCGATCCGCGTGTCGGTAGCAGGTCTGCACGCTCGTGGCCACCAACCGAGGCTACCGGCGCGGGGCCAGGCTCGGCCGGTCAGGCCGGGATGTCGAGATCGGCCGACCCGGCGCCCCTGGCGGCGACGTCGGGGACGCACGTGAGGTGGCGGACGCCGATCCGGTCGCGCAGCAGCCACTGCATGCCGAGTCCGACGCCCGCGATGGCGGCGGCGACTGCGAACCCGCCGCGGTAGCTGCTCAACGACACCGCCACCCCGATGAGCGTCGCTCCGAGCCCGTTCGACAGGTCGAAGAACACCGAGAACGTGCCCACGGCATGGCTGCGCTCGCTCTCGGGCGCCGACCCCATCACGGCAGTGAACAGCGACGGGTAGAGGAGCGACATGCCGATGCCCAGGGGGATGGCGGCGAGCCAGATCGCGGGCACCGACCCCCAGACCGCCACCAGGCCCACGCCGACCCCCACGCCACACAATGCGATCGTGGAGCCGCGGCGCCAGCCCAGGCGGTCGGGCAGGCGGGCGCCCACGATCCGGACGACCAGGACGAGCCCCGCATACAGCCCGAACACCGCGCCCACGCTCTCCTGCCCCAGGTCCTCGGCGAACAGCGGGACGAACGACGAGAAGGCGATGAACGGGATGAGGCCGAGGAACAGGATCACGCCCGGCAGGAGGGCATCCCGCTGCAGGAAGTTGCGGTCGGACGCCACCGCCGTCGTGCGCCCCCGGGGGATCCACAGGCTGGTGATCGCAGCACAGAAGCAGCAGGCCGCCAGGGCGATCCACAGCGTGGCGAAGCCGTGGGTGACCAGCGACTCGCCGATCGGCGGCCCGACCGCCAGCCCCCCATACAGCGCGACCGAGAAGTACGACGCCGCCTCGCCCCGGCGATTGTCGGGCGCCAGGTCCTGGGCCGCCGTCGCCACCCCCACGAACATGGCGGCCTCGCCGGCGCCGGTGAGCAGCCGGGCGAGCACCAGCATCCACAGCTCGGTGGCGACCCCGTAGAGCAGGATCGAGATGCCCACCACCGTGGCCCCGGTCACCGCCAGCACCCGCCGCCCCCGCGTGTCCCCGATGCGACCGGTCCAGGGACGCAACAGGGCCGCCGTCACCGCCAGCGAGCCGACCCCGACGCCCACCTGCACGCCCCCGCCGCCCAGCTCGTCCTCGACGAACCGCGGCACCGTCGGGATCAGCGCCCCGAGGGCGATGAAGTACGCGAACGCAGCCAGCATCACGACCGCGAACTGCGGTGTGAGCAGGCTCTTCTCGTCGTCGTCTAGGGGGGCCGGAGGGAGGTCGGCAGGCACAGGAACGTCCAGTCTCCCACCCGCGCTCGCGCGGCCTCCACCCGTTACCCTGCGGGCACCAGCCAGCGGACCGCCAGCGGCGGGAGCGTCAGCACCGCCGAGTCGGGCTGTCCCTGCCATGGGTTGCCATCGGTGTGGACCTCCGGCTGGACGACGCCGCTGCCCCCCCAGCGTTCCTCGTCGGTGTTGAGCGCGTCGACCCACCGGCCCGGGCGCGGCAGGCCGATCCGATAGCCGTGTCGGGGCACCGGCGTGAGGTTGGCGACACAGGCCACCACCCCACCGCCAACCCCGGTGCCCAGGCGCAGGAAGCCGTAGACCGACGCGTCCCGGTCGTTGGCGTCGAGCCAGGCGAACCCCGACGGGGTCGTGTCCCCCGCCCACAGTGCCGGGTGCGTGGCCTCGACGGCGTTGAGCTCGCGGATCAGGTCGCGCACGCCCCGGTGGAGCGGATCGCCCAGCAGGTACCAGTCGATCTCGCGGTCCTGGCTCCACTCCCGCTCCTGCGCCAACTCCGCGCCCATGAACAGCAGCTGCTTGCCGGGATGCGACCACATCCAGGCGTACAGCGCCCGCAGGTTGGCGAAGCGCTGCCAGGGATCGCCCGGCATCTTGTCCAGCAGCGAGCCCTTGAGGTGAACGACCTCGTCGTGGCTCAGCGGCAGCACGAAGTTCTCGGTCCAGGCGTACGTCAGCCCGAACGTGAGCAGGTCGTGGTGCCAGCGCCGGTGCACGGGCTCGTGGGCGAAGTACTCGAGGGTGTCGTGCATCCAGCCCATGTTCCACTTCTGGCTGAATCCCAGGCCGCCCGCATCCACCGGCCGGGACACCCCGCCCCACGCCGTCGACTCCTCGGCCACCGTGAGCACGCCGGGGAAGTCACGGTGCACCAGCACGTTCATCTCCTGCAGGAACGAGATCGCCTCGAGGTTCTCTCGCCCGCCGTGGCGGTTCGGCACCCACTCGCCCTCGCCGCGGGAGTAGTCGAGGTACAGCATCGAGGCGACGGCGTCGACGCGCAGGCCGTCGACGTGCATCTCCTCCAGCCAGTAGCGGGCGCTGGCGACGAGGAAGTTGCGCACCTCGTTGCGGCCAAAGTTGAACACCAGCGTGCCCCAGTCCGGGTGCTCCCCCTGGCGGGGGTCGGCGTGCTCGTAGAGCGCGGTGCCGTCGAAGCGCGCCAGCGCCCACTCGTCTCGGGGAAAGTGGGCCGGCACCCAGTCGATGATCACGCCGATGCCCCGGCGGTGCAGGTGGTCGACGAGGTGGCGGAAGCCGTCGGGATCACCGAAGCGGGCGGTCGGTGCGAAGTAGCTCGACACCTGGTAGCCCCACGATGGGTCGTAGGGGTGCTCGGTGGGCGGCAGCAGCTCGACGTGTGTGAAGCCGAGGTCGGCCACGTGGTCGGCGAGGCCCTCGGCGAGCTCGTGGTAGCCGTGGTAGCGGCCGTCCGGGTGCCGGCGCCACGAACCGAGGTGCACCTCGTACACCGCCATCCGCTCGTCCCAGGGACGTGCGGCGGCGCGACGGGCCAGCCACTCGCCGTCCCCCCACTCGAAGCTCGGTCTGAAGATCACGCTCGCGGTGTCCGGCGGCGCCTCGGTGGCGACGGCGAGCGGATCGGCCTTCAGGCGGAGCGATCCGTCCGCACCCAGGACCTCGTACTTGTACTTGTGCCCGGCGCGCGCCTCGGGCACGAAGATCTCCCACACGCCGGAGACCCCGAGCGTGCGCATCGGGTGGACCCGGCCGTCCCAGCCGTTCCAGTCGCCCACCACCCGCACGGCGCGGGCCGACGGCGCCCACACCGCGAACGCGGTCCCCTCGACCCCCTGATGCGCGCGGGGGTGCGCCCCCAGCACGGTCCAGAGGCGTTCGTGACGGCCCTCGCCCACGAGGTGCACGTCGATGTCGCCGAGCGTGGGCCACAGGCCCCAGGGCTCGACGACCGTGTGGTCGCCGCCGTCCCCCCCGTCCCAGCGGTAGGTGACCCGGTAGCCGGGGGTGGGCGTCGCATCCACGACCGCCTCGAACACACCGGCGTCGTTGATCAGGCGCATGGGCCGGCCCTCGAGCGTGGCCGCGGATGCGCCCGGCCGCCACGCCCGGACCACCACCCGACCGCCGCCGTCGTCGTGGACCCCGAGGAATCGATGCGGGTCACGGCACGTCCCCGCCAGCAGCGACTCGATCTCGGCGGTCCGGGAATCCGAGGCCATGGGGGTCGGCTAGTGGGCGCGAGGGCCCCAGTCAGGCCACCAGCGCCAGGGTTCGCCGCACGGCCGACGCCGGGATGTCCACCCAGTCGGGCCGGTGCGAAAGCTCGTAGATGATCTCGTACACGGCCTTGTCGAGCTCGAACGCCCGGAGCAGGGACTCGCGGTCGGCGCTCGCGGCCGGCAGCAGCCGGTCGATGCCGGCCACGGACTGGTAGCCGCGCCAGAACTCGTCCCGGGCCCGCGACTCCCACTGCGCCGCCAGGTCCACCAGCTCGGGGTCGACGTCGCGGCCCCGCTCGGCCAGGCCGGTGCGGGCGGCGTAGTGGAAGGATCGGACCATGCCGGCCACGTCGCGCAGCGGCGACGACGCCCGCACGCGCTCGGCGACGGGCCGCACCGGTTCGCCCTCGAAGTCGAGCACGAACCAGCCGGCGTCGGCCAGGAGCACCTGCGCCAGGTGGAGGTCGCCGTGGATCCGGGTGGCCATCCCGGCGTCGGAGACGTCGGCGAGGGCGGCCAGCGCGGCCTCGACCGCGCCCCGGTCGACGACCTCGGCCATGGGCACCGCCGCCGCGGCCGCAACGTCCGGCAGCCGGTCGAGCTGGGCCCGGAAGCCGGCGAGCCACTCCCCCGACGACCCCGGCTCGGTGCCGAACACGTCGGCCATGGCCAGGTGCAGGCGCGCGGTCACGTCGCCGAGCGTCAGCGCCTCGGGGCCGAAGTCGCCCCCCGCCTCGGCGGGCGGCACCCGGGTGTTGAGCAGGTCGCGCAGCGAGGTGTGGGCGAGCTCCCACGCATCCGTCGATCCGAGCAGGTACTGCCGCACGACGGCCAGGTCGAACCCCTCGTAGCGCAGCTCGGCCAGCTGGGGCACGACGTGCGGGAAGCCCCGCTCGCCGAGGAGCTTGGTGATCTCGACGTCGGGATTGGGCTCGGGGTGGACCCGCCGGAACAGCTTGAGGATGAGCCGCTCGTCGTAGACCACCGACGTGTTCGACTGCTCGACGACGAGCGGCCGGGCGACCTTGGCCGACTCGTCGGGCGCCACCTTCTCGAGCACCAGCAACGCGAGCTCGGGGTCGACGAGGGCGTCGTAGTAGATCCAGCCGTCGACCTCGCCGAGCGTCACGCGCGCCTTTCCCTGGAGGAACTCGGCGTCGGACGGCACCGGCCGCCCACCCAGGACGATCTGGTACCTGGCCCGGCCGCCCTCGCCGTCGACGGCGTCGGCCAGCAGCCACACCAGCAACGGCTCGCCCTCGCGGGCGTCGAGCACCGTGACCTCGACGCGGGCCGGCGGGTCGCTGCCGGCGTACCACCGCTGCCGAGGCAGAAAGTCTCCCAGCAGCGGTGCCAGGGCCTCGCCTACCACATCGAGACTGGGCACCCCACCTGCCTAGCACGCCCGCTCTACGCCACGAACTTGCGGCGGCTGGGGACGTCATGGCGGCCCCAACCGCCGCATGTTGCGTGGGTGGGTCAGGTCCGGCTGATCCTGATCGGGACCGTCAGCGCCGTGGGTGCCGACGGCGGCCCGAGCAGCAGTTCGCCGAAGTAGTCCTGGCCGGCGGTCATCTGGTGGGCGAAGTCCACCGTGAGCGTGACCGGGGTGTTGGCCGGGACCGGCCCGTCGGGCAGCCCGCTGACGGTCAGGTCGTTGCCCTGGATCGGGTCGATCGTCAGCGGGAAGGTGGGCGAGCCGGTGACCCCGAACCCGTGGACCCACACCTGGTAGTTCCCGTCGGGCGGGGCCACCAGCTCGACCGACTCGTCGCCGGTCGGCGTGGTCGACGAGCCCACGACCTCGTTGGGCGTGAAGGCGCCGTCGCCGTTGGCGTCGAACACCACGAACAGGTCGATGTCGTTGTTGGCGAGCGCCGTCGTCACGGTCAGCCGCGAGGCGTGGTCCAGGGTCACGTTCCGCTTGATCGACGCCGTGGTGGCGTCGTCGGGGTTGTCCTGCTGCGCCGTCTCGGTGGTCACGGCCGGCTGGCTGAGGCCGAACGCCTCGGCCGTGAGCCCGTCGAGGTCGAGGCCCGACTCGAAGGTGACGTCGAAGCTCCCCGTGTCGGCCGCCGTGGAGACCTCGGCCGGCGACGGGGTCACCGACGCGCTGCCCACGGTGGCCGTGAACGGCGTGTGGAACTCGTCGCCCTGCCACCCGACCTGGTGCAGCGCCAGGGCGTGCAGGCCCTCCTGGGCAGGCGCCGTCACGACGTCGCTGGACCCGCCGGAGGCCGTGTCGAACCGCCACACACCGGCGCCGGTGTTGGTGTTCGGGCTGCCCCCGACCGTGTCGATGATGTACGGCGCCCCGAACACCTGGTCGCCGACGACCTGGAACGAATTCTCGGACCGTCCCATCAGCAACGTGTCGATGTCGGTGAACGGCGCGGTCCCGTCCCACGAGGTCTGCGTGAGGAAGAGCGAACCGGGCGGTGGCTCCTGCGGCACATCCATGTAGAAGAAGCGCCAGTCGCCGGACTCGGCGCGCCACGTCCAGTCGTTCGCCCCGAACACCGATCCGTTGTTGTACAGCAGGTCGGCCTGGGCCTCGGCGACGTCGCCACCGCCGAAGGTCAGCGCCCCGGCGATCGAGCCGTCGGGGCCCTGCGGCACGGTCGCGGCCACGGCCACCTCGACCGGCACCACCATCGAGTCGGTGCCGTTGGTCAGCACGATCGCCCCCGAGTACATGCCGTAGGGCGTGTCGGCCGGGACGTTGATCGACGCGTCGAACGACCCCGACGCCGAGGCCGGCGTCGACACCCAGTCCCAATCGGCGTTCGAGTACCAGTCGATCTGGACGTCGAAGTCGGTGACCGGGACCGCATTGTTGTGCGTCGTGTGCTGCAGCCCCAGGAACAGGCCGTCCGCCATCCGCTCCGCCGGGTCACGCACGAACGACATCAGCGTGTTGGCGCCGGGACGGTGGTACATGAACCGGACGTACTCGCCCTTCTCCATCTCCGAGTGCTTGAAGTCGATGTCGGCGGTGCCGTCGACGTTGGAGACGGTCTTCAGGTCGCGGTGGTCGACTGCGCCGTCGCCGTCGCGATCGGCCCAGAGCCTGCCGTTGCCGTTGATGTCGGTCCAGTTGTAGGTGAGCAGGCGCCAGTCCTGGTCCTCGTCGTAGTCGACGTTGCCGTCGAACTGCTCCCGCGGATAGTTGACCCGCACCACCATCAGGTCGGCGTCGGGGTGCGCCCCGACGCGATCGCTCAGGTCCATCAGGTAGTCGGGCGCATTGAAGTTGAAGTTCGCCTCGTTGGCGACCTGCGAGCTCGAGAAGGAGAAGTCCTCGCTGTCGGTGCGCACCATCTGCCGGTCGGACACCTGCCACGTGCCCGGCCCGTTGAGCGTGAACGTCTGGCTGTCCGAGCCGCCCGGGGCGATGGTGTGTGCGAACACCGGGAACTCCTCGCCGCGATAGTCACCCACGCGCCACTCGTTGGGCGAGACGGTGGCCCTCCCGCCGGCGGCCGTCAGGGTGGCCTTCCCGGCGTCGACCGACCCGGCCCCCTGGATCATCGAGTCGTAGCCGAAGTCCTTGGCGGACGACTTCAGGATGTTCTTGGCGGTGTTGTAGAAGCCGGGGGTGATGGCGCCTCCGGCCTTGCGCCGTGCCTCGTACACCAGCGCGGTGGCGCTGACCGCCACGGGCGTCGAGCGGCTCGTGCCGCCCCAGGTCACCCACGCGTTCCGCCCGTCCAGGATCGTGTTGAGGGTGGTGTCGCCGGAGGAGAACGCGCCGTCGGCGACGACATCCACCCCCGGTGTGGCGTTGGCGCCGGGGCCGCGGTTGGACCACACCATCACGTCGTCGTCGGTGACCTGGCTGATGCGGTCGACGGAGTCCCAGCCGGTGCCGCCGAACTGGGTGGACGCGCCGACCCTTATCGCCGCCGCCGGGCTGGGCGGGGTCACCGTGCCGAAGCCGGGCGCGCCGTTGCCCGTGGAGAACAGCGGGGTGGTGCGCTGGTTGCTGTGGATGACGTCGGCCTCCTGGCTGGCGGCGTCCCAGCCGTCGTTGTCGACGTTGGACGAGCCGTACGAGTTGGACGTCACGTCGATGCCGCGCCGGGTGGACAGGAAGTAGCCGAGCTGGGTGGAGAAGGCGAAGGAGAAGTAGATGTCGCCGAAGGGCGCCAACCTGGCATCGGGGGCGCCGCCGATGACCGCACCGGGGTAGGTGTGGCTGGCCGTGGGCAGGTCGCTGAACTTCGGCGCCAGGCCGTTGACGACGCCCTGGGCCACCACGTTGGACGCCGTGAGCGTGCCGTGACCCTCGATCGCCGGGTCGAAGTCGCCGCTCCAGGCCAGCAGCTCGCCGGGGCCGAACGAGTTGTCCAGCACACCGAAGGCGTCCAGGCCGCCGGGGATCGGGGTCGCCCCGTCGGAGACGTAGTACAGCAGGCCGCCCGACATGTCGGTGAAGCCGTCGCCGTTGACGTCGCGGTACGAGGCTGGTGACGCCTTGGTGACCGGCTTCTCGTCGTCGAACCGGTAGTCGTTGTCGAGGTCGACGTAGACCGTGTCGTACACGCCGGCCGTGTTGGGATCGGTGACCAGGAACGCCGGGCGCTCGCCGTACAGCTGCAGCAGGTGGTCGTCGGGGTGGCTCCCGAGGTGCACCGTCCCGGACTTCGTCCACGCGGAGCGGAAGCCGTAGGTGTGCGTGTTGGTGCCCGCGGGGGCGGCGAAGTTCCGTGACGGGCCGGTCTTGGTGGCGAAGTTGACGGTGCAGGTCGAGTTCGGTGGGCGGCCGGCCGGGCAGCCGGCGGCCTTGGTGGTGACATACCAGGACAGGCCCTGGTCGATCTGGTTGGGCGCCGCCAACCACTGGAGCACGCCGAACGGGTCGAAGGCCTTGGGCCAGCCGTTCCAGCCGGCCCGGGCACCGGTGAGGCCGGACCAGACCTGCCACGTGCCGATCAGGTCGGGGTGGCCGAAGTCGGTGCCGCCGTCGAGCACGCCCACGGTCGAGCCCTCGCCGGTGTAGCCGGCCGCCCAGGCATCGGCGAAGTTGTGCGTCTTGGCGTCGAGGACGCCGAGCTCCCTGAGCTCGTCGAAGTGCGACCCTGCCAGGGCTGGCGCCTGCGGGAACGGCACCTCCTTGCTCCGGAGGGCGTCGAGGGCCTGCCGCTGGGTCGCGAGGTCGGGCTGCTTGCCCACCTCCGGATCGGGGATCCCGAGGGGTTCGCCGTCCTTCTCGAACGAGATGGGGCCGACGGCGACGACGCCCGCGGCGCCGGCGAGCTTGGGAAGCGCCGGCACGGCGATGGTGCCGACGACGAGGCCGGCGCCGCCCGACTGGGCGACGTGGGCGTTGTCGAGGTGCGCGGTAGCTGCGGACGCGTCCCCCTCGGTGGTCGCGAACACGGGGATGCGGTCGGTGCTGCCGCTCTCGACCTGCTCCCGCAGCTCGGGGGCCAGCTTCGCCATGGCCTCGTCGGAGTTGGTCCGGACCTCGTCGGGCCCCTCTTCGCCGGCGGGCGCCTGGCGCACCCGGTCGGGCGACGCACCGGATGGCGCCGCCTGGGCCGCAGCGGACGCCACGAACAGCGCCGTGACCACCGCCAGCGATACCGACCGCTTCCACGTGACCGCTCGCATCGACAGCCTCCCCCCGTTGGCAACCCCAGCTCCGACCGGAGCGTGTGGCAGGGCACACTAATCCCGGTCCATGACCCCTGTACCACAGGCAGGTCGCGAGCGGATTTTCGGTTTTCCTGACGTTTACGCCACGTTTCCGGGTTCGGCGGTGACAGAACGCACGGTGATCAGTCCGACCCTCACTCGTCCGGATGGTGGTCGACCAGCTCGAACCAGTAGAAGCCATGGCCTGCGAGCGTCACGAAGTAGGGCAGCTCGCCGATCGGCGGGAACGGCACGCGGCCGGTCAGCTCGATCGGGACCTTGCCCGCGAGCTGCTCGAGCATGAGCTCGCACGGCTGCGGGAACCGGGACAGGTTGTTGACGCACAGCACGATGTCTTCCTCGCCGTCGTCGCCGACGCCGCGCCGCAGGTAGGCGAGCACCGACGGGTTCTGCGCGTGCAACATCTCGAACTGGCCGACGGCGAGCACCGGGTGTTGGCGGCGCACGGAGATCATCCGCCGCAGCCAGTGCAGGAAGCTCGACCCGTCCCGCTGCTGCTGCTCGACGTTGATGGCCTGGAAGCCGTACACCGGGTCCATGAGCGGCGGCAGGAACAGCTGCGCGAAGTCGGCGGTCGAGAAGCCGGCGTTGCGGTCGGGGGTCCACTGCATCGGCGTGCGCACCCCGTCGCGGTCGCCCAGGTAGATGTTGTCGCCCATGCCGATCTCGTCGCCGTAGTACATGACCGGGCTGCCCGGCATCGAGAACAACAGGGCGTGGAACAGCTCGGCCAGACTCTCGGCGTTGTCGAGCAGCGGGAACAGGCGCCGCCGGATGCCCAGGTTGAGCTTCATGCGGGGATCGGTGGCGTACTCCGAGTACATGTAGTCACGGTCCTCGTCCGTGACCATCTCGAGGGTCAGCTCGTCGTGGTTGCGCAGGAAGATCCCCCACTGGCAGCCATCGGGGATCTCCGGGGTCTGCGCCAGGATCTCGGTGATCGGATGGCGCTGCTCCTTGCGGATCGCCATGAACATGCGCGGCATGAGCGGGAAGTGGAAGCACATGTGGCACTCGTCGCCGTTGCCGAAGTAGTCGACGACGTCGGACGGCCATTGGTTGGCCTCCGCCAGCAGCACCCGGCCCGGGTACTCGGCGTCGACCGTCTTGCGGATGCGCCGGAGGTACTCGTGGGTCTCCGGAAGGTTCTCGCCGTTGGTCCCGTCCCGCTCGAACAGGTACGGGACGGCGTCGAGCCGGAACCCGTCCAGCCCCAGGCTCAACCAGAACCGCACCACGTCGAGCATGGCCTCGGCCACCTCGGGGTTGTCGTAGTTGAGGTCGGGCTGATGGTGGAAGAAGCGGTGCCAGTAGAACTGCTCGCGCTGCGGCTCCCACGTCCAGTTGGAGGGCTCGCTGTCCACGAAGATCACGCGGGCCTCGCTCCAGCGCTCGCTGTCTTCGCTCCAGACGTACCAGTCGGCCTTGGGGTTGGTCCGGTCGTCGCGCGACTCCTGGAACCAGGGATGCTGGTCCGAGGTGTGGTTCATCACCATGTCGGCGATGACCCGGATCCCCCGCCGGTGCGCCTCGTCGAGGAACATGTCGACGTCGTCGACCATGCCGGACTCGGGCAGCACCGTGTAGAAGTCACTGATGTCGTAGCCCCCGTCGCGCAGCGGGGACTGGTAGAAGGGCAGCAGCCAGAGGCAGTCGATCCCCAGCCATTCGAGGTAGTCGAGCTTCTGCTGCATCCCCCGGAAGTCGCCGAACCCGTCACCGTCGGAGTCGAAGAACCCCCGGACGGCCACCTCGTAGAAGACGGCGCGTTGGTACCAACGGGCGTCCCCGGTGTCGATCGGCGCAGGCATCCCGCCAAGGCTCGCACATGGCCGAGGGGCCGGTGCACGCCGAACCTACGGCCCCCCGGTGGTGTGGTTCGCCTAGATGAGGAGGAGGATCACGACCACCACGACGACGATCAGCACGATCGCGGTACCGGCCAGGAAACCTGTACTGACCCAGAACGATGCGGAGTCGTCCGCGTCGTCGCTGTGGTCGACGTAGGCACGGAACATCTCGGTGTCCGCGCCGGGATCGTCCTCGGGCCGCTCGTTCATGGCCCGGAATGGTAGGCGGGTGGGCGACCCCGTCGGCCGCCCACTCGTTCTGGTTGTAGCTGTGCGGCACATGACCGTCCAGCTACAACCGGTTTGGCGTTTGGGTCCCTATTCGTGCCGCAGCGCCTGGGCCACGTCGGCCGCCGAACGGGAAGCGTCGTCGGGCCGGGGAGCGAAGTGGGGTATCTCGATCTCGACCCGGTCGACGGCGCCGGTGAACGGGAACGGCGGCTCGTAGTCGTCACACACCGGGAAGCCCCGGTCGACGGCGATGTGGAGCCCGGCGCCCCCGATCTGCCAGCGGAACGGCAGGTCGAGGGGAAGCTCGAGGTCGGCGGCGCGCACACCGTCCACGTCG
>DATFVX010000151.1:0-6586 GCA_035259985.1 Acidimicrobiales bacterium
GTTCACCGTGGAAATGGATGGCAGCGAGGAAACCTTCCATCTTTCCCAGCGCGGGTTCCGCCTGCAGGGGCGCCCGCACCGGCTGCAGCTGTATCGCCGGATGACCCGCGAGTTGTCGCGCCAGGAAGTGCACACGTGGAAGCGTGTGATCCGTGTCATCAGCCATGAGCTGAACAACTCGCTCGCGCCGATCTCCTCCCTTTCCCATTCCGGCGCGGAGCTGGCGCGCCGCGGCGATCTCGCGCGCCTGCCGGGCGTCTTCGCCTCCATCGGCGACCGCGCGAAGCACCTGCACAGCTTCATCGCCGGCTACGCCAGCTTCGCCAAGCTGCCGGCGCCGCAGCTCGAGCCCACCGGCTGGCCCGGGCTGGTCGAGCGGCTGCGCGGACAGGTCGCCTTCGAGCTGGATGGGCCGCTGCCCGACGGCAGCGCGCGCGTCGATCCGTCGGGCAGTGTGATCTCGATCTCGGCCATGCGTGCCGAGGTTACCGACCGCCGCTCGCTGCCCCTGAAAGCGTTTGACCAGCGCTCGCGGGCGCCCGACCACCGGCGCCGGACTCGCCCTTCGCGCCGATTGCCACCACCGCCGGCGGCTGCGGCGGCAGGGCGTCCGGCTTCCGGGTGGCGTACTCGTCGACGTAGTCCTGCCCCGACAGCTCCCGGATCTCGAACATCAGCTCGTCGGTGAGCTCACGGAGGACGAGGTGGTCGTCGGGACGGTCGCGGTAGTGGCCGACGTCGATCGGCCGGCCGATCCGGATGACGCACGGCCGGAACAGGTGCGGGACGTTCTGGCCCGGGGGCTGGATCTCCCTGGTGCCCAGCAGGCCGACAGGGACCAGCGGCGCGCCGGTCCGCAGCGCCAGCCGCGCCGGGCCCGTGTGGCCCCGATGCAGGCGGCCGTCCCGGCTGCGGGTGCCCTCGGGATAGATGCCGAACAGCTCCCCGGCCTCGAGGACCCGGGCGGCGGCGTCGAGCGCCCTGCGGCTGGAATCTCCGCCCGAGCGGTCGATGGGGATCATGCCGAGGGCGGGGAACAGGTGCTTGGTCTTCCAGTTGTCGAGGTATTCGGCCTTGCCGACGAACGTGATCCGCCGCGGCAGAACCGACGGCAGCATGAACGAGTCGATCACCGACACATGGTTCGGGCAGATCACGGCGCCACCGGTGGCAGGCAGGTTGCCCGCACCGTCCACGTGGATCCGCCAACCGAACCGGAATGCGGGGGTGAGCACGGCGCGGGCCACCGGGTACAGCCACCCGTACTGACGCTCGCTGCCGCGCCCGACCACGCACAGAGCCTATGTCTCCGATCGTCCCGGCGGGGCCACGCGGCGTGCACGCCTGGTCAGCCGCCAATCCCGGGGCGGCCGGATCAGGGCCGGGTCAGGTCGACCCCGAGGAGGGCTGCCCCCGCGGCCACCCCGCGGCCGGCGTCGGCCGCCTCATCGAGCACCCGGAGCGCCAGCGGCGTGTCCAGGTTGTCGTCGAGCGCGGCCCGCACGCCGTCGAGCGCGGCGTCGGCGCCCCCCGGCCGGCCGACGCCCGCCGCCTGCCAGCGCTTCAGGCGGTGGGCGGCGTCGGGCATCACCTCGTCGTCCCAGTCCCACTCGGTCCGGTAGTGGTGCGCCAGCACCCCCAACCGGATCGCCCGGCTGTCCCAGACCTTGCGCAGCTCCGACACGAACACGAGGTTGCCGAGCGACTTGGACATCTTCTCGCCGTCCATCCGCACCAACGCCTGGTGCATCCAGTGGCGCACGAACGGCTCGCCGGTGGCCGCCTCCGATTGGGCGGCCTCGCACTCGTGGTGGGGGAAGATGAGGTCGCACCCGCCGCCGTGCAGGTCGATCGTCGTGCCCAGCTCCCGCATCGCGAGGGCCGAGCACTCGATGTGCCAGCCGGGCCGGCCCGGTCCCCACAGCGACTCCCACGAGGGCTCGTCGGGGGCGGATGGCTGCCACAGCACGAAGTCGAGCGGATCGCGCTTGTGGGGATCGTCGATGTTGCCGCCGCGCTCGGCGGCGAGTCGCAGCATCTCCTCGCGACCCAGGTGGCTCACCTGCCCGAACCGCTCGAAGCTCGAGACGTCGAAGTAGACGCCGCCCCCGGCCTGGTAGGCGTGGCCACGATCCAGAACCATGCCGATGAAGCCCCGGATGTCGGGAATGGCCGAGGTCGCTCGGGGCTCACTCCAGACGGGCAGGACGTCCAGGGCGCGCATGTCGTCGTCGAAGCGGGCGGTCTCGGCGGCCGCCAGGTCGAGGTAGTGGACGCCCAGCTCACGGGCCTTCCGGAGGATGTCGTCGTCGACGTCGGTGATGTTGCGCACGCAACGCGTCTCGTGCCCGCGGTCGCGCAGGCGGCGCTGCAGCACGTCGTAGGTGAGGTAGGTCGCGGCATGCCCCAGGTGGGTGGCGTCGTAGGGGGTGATGCCGCACGTGTACATGGTCACCACCGGGCCCGGCGCGAACGGGATGACCTCGCCCCGCGCCGTGCAGTAGAGCCGCATGGGCTCGGCGCGGGGCCCGGGGGCGGTCACGCCGGATGCTCGCTCTGCCGGGCGTCGGCCGCCTTGCCACCGCCCGCCCGCGCCACGTCGCCATCACGGATGCCGGTCAGCTTGACCGCGACCCGGGTCTTGTAGTGCGTGTTCAGCTGCATCAACACCGCGGTGAACGACTCGATCGGCGTCGCCATCGCGAGCTCGCCGGCGTTGAGCGGCCGCATGTTGGGAATCTTCGCCACGATGTCGCTCGTCACCTGGATCGCCGAGGGGTGATCCGAGCAGATGAGCACGTCGCTCTCGATCGGGTGAGAGAGGTCACCGAGCTCCCGGGCCGGGACGTGGTGGAGTGCGGCGGCGACCATGCACTGGGGCACGGCCGCCTGCACGCTGGCCGCCACGGATCCCCGGGGCGGCACCAGCGGCTGGAACTCCTTGCCGAGGCGGGTGAGCGCGTTGGCCATCGAGACCACGACCTTGCCCCGCAGCTTGTCCTCCACCAATGCCGCGGTCTGCGTGGCGCCGTCCCAGGGCGTCGCGATCACCACCACATCGGCATCGGCGGCGCCGGAGTTGTCGGCGGCACCGATCGTGAGCTGGTGCTCCGGCCAGTTCTCGAGCAGGGTGTCCACGATCTCCATCGCCCGGTACTTCGAACGGGACCCCACCACGACCTCGAATCCCACGGCCGCCAGCCGGGCCGCCAGTGCCCTGCCGGCCGGGCCGGTTCCACCGAGGATGCCGATGCGCATTGGCGACACGGTAGCGGCGGTCCCCGTCCGGTCGTCCAAGTTGGTCCGGGGGCGATGACCCCCTCAGCACGCGGTGGCGACGGCCCGTGGCGGCGTGGTGGTCGTGGGCGGTGCGGTGGTCCGCTTAGGGTCCGCCCCATGCCGTGGGCGCTGCGCTTGTCGGGGGTCGGGCTCGTGAGGGACGACGTCACGATCCTCCACGGCGTCGACTGGGAGGTGGCGCCACACGAGCGATGGATCGTCCTCGGGCCCAACGGCTCGGGGAAGACCACGCTGATGCGGATCGCCGGGCTCTACCTCCACCCGAGCCGGGGCGAGGTCGAGGTCCTCGGCGAGCGACTCGGTCGGGTCGACGTCCGGCGGCTGCGCACGCGCATCGGGTTCGTGAGCGCCGCCTTCGCCGCCATGCTGCGGGAGGGCGTGACGGCGGCCGACGTCGTCATGACCGCCGAGCACGCCGCTCTCGAGACCTGGTGGCACACCTACGAGGCGTCCGACAGGACCCGCGCCATCGAGCTTCTGGGCCGACTGGGAGCCGGACCGCTCGCCGACCGGCCGTTCGGCGCCCTGTCGTCGGGCGAGCGCCAGCGGGTGCTCCTGGCCCGGTCGCTGTGGGGGAATCCCGGGCTCGTGCTGCTCGACGAGCCGACCGCCGGGCTCGATCTCGGCGCCCGCGAGGACCTGGTCGGTCGGCTCGGCCGGCTGGCGGCGGACTCGACGACGCCCGCCACCGTGCTCGTCACCCACCACGTCGAGGAGATCCCGGCGGGATTCACCCATGTGCTGTTGCTCGACCGGGGCCGCGTGGCCGCCGCCGGTCCCCTCGACGATGTGCTCAGCGCCGAGGTGCTGTCGGCGGTGTTCGGCCTGCCGTTGGCACTCGACCGGCGCGACGGCCGCTACGCCGCTCGGGCACGGTGAGCCACCACGCAGCGGGCGCGTCTGGGTGCTTCGGGGTGCGTCGGACCGGTCAGGCCTCGACCAGTGCCAGCAGGCGGGGCTTCGACTGCCGGATCTCGTCGGCGAGCAGGCGCTCGACAAGGGGCCCGACGAGGCTGCCGCCGTAGTGGAGGCGCATCGTCAGCAGGCTGCCGCCGGCGTCCGGAGCCACCTGCGCCTCCAGGATCCACGGCGAGTGGCGGCGCCCGTCGTGCTCGAGCCGCTCGAACCGGACCCGCTGGGGCGCCTCGTGCGCCGTCCGCACCATCCGCAGCCGCTTGGAGCGGGCGAACGGGCCCAGCCGGCCCCGAAGGTCGACGGACCAGGCGGGCCCGGGATCGCCGTCACGCGCCTCGAGCGGCGTTGCCCGGGGAACGATGTCGAGCCACTCCGGGTAGTGCGCCAGGTCGTCGACCCAGCCGAACAGCCGCTCGGGCGAGCAGGGGGCCTGGAGCTCCGCGGTCACTTCCATTGCGGCGATCGTGGCACGGTGGCGCCGGTTGCGTCAGGGTGAGGCCGCGACGGCGCGGCGCCAGTGGGTCCCGGCCATCCCGGGCTGCACCGCCACCAGCACGCCGGAGCGGAGCTCCACCGACGCCTCCGGGGCTGCCAGCTCGTTGCTGACGCCGCGCGTCGATCCGACGGGCAGGTCCTCGTCGTGCAGGGGGTAGAGCAGCCCGTCGGTGACGACCCCCCGGGCGACCCCGTGCACCGGCACGAGCGACACCAGGTCGCCGGGCTCTCCCCGGAGCACCGTCCTGTCCCGGACGACGCTCAGGTGGGCGTCGCCGATCCAAGCCTCCACCTCGACCCCGGCGGTGAGCGGCGCGGTCAGGAGCTGGGCCAGCGACAGGGTGTGGTCCAGGCGGTCACCGGCACCGGTGACGACCACGATCCGCCTCGGGTGTCGAGCCAGGGCGGCGTCGAGTGCCAGGGCGAGGTCGGTGGCGTCCTTGGCCTCGGGATGTCGCTCGACGGCGGTGCCCGCGTCCACGGCCGCCGCCAGGACGTCCGGGTCCACCGAGTCCATGTCGCCGACGACCGTGGCCACGTCGAGGCCGAGCTTCACTGCGGGCTCCAGGCCCGAGTCGGCGGCGATCACCGTCACCCCAGTGCCGGTTCCCTCGGCGAGCTCGCGTGCCCCGCCGCCCGAAGGTGGGCCCCCGCCCCCGACGATCACGACCGTGCCGGTTCCCGCCCCGCTCATACCGGGCCAGAGTACGGTCGGCCGCGTGCGCCGCACCCTGTTCGAGGAGGAGCATGAGCTGTTCCGGGACAGCGTCCGGCGTTTCATCGCCGCCGAGGTCGCGCCGCGCAACGAGGCGTGGGAGCGGGCCGGCATCGTCGACCGGGACATGTTCCGCTCCGCGGGGAAGCACGGCTTCCTGGGCATGGGCGTGCCGACCGCGTACGGCGGCGGCGGCGTCGAGGACTTCCGCTACAACCTCGTCATCGGCGAGGAGGTCCAGCGGGCCGGGATCAACGCAGCCGGGCTGGGCTGGACCCTGCACAACGACATCTGCCTGCCCTACTTCCTGTCGCTCTGCGACGACGAGCAGCGGGCCCGATGGCTGCCGGGGATCTGCTCGGGGGAGCTGATCACCGCCATCGCCATGACCGAGCCCGGGATCGGGTCCGACCTGGCCTCGATGGCGACCACGGCCGTGCGCGACGGCGGCCAGTACGTCGTCAACGGCTCGAAGACGTTCATCACCAACGGCATCAACGCCGACCTGGTGGTGACCGCCGTGAAGACCGATCCGGGCGAGCGGCACCGGGGCATGTCGCTGGTTGTGGTCGAGCGGGGCATGGAGGGCTTCGAGCGGGGGCGGAACCTCGACAAGATCGGCATGCACGCCCAGGACACCGCCGAGCTGTTCTTCACCGACGTGCGGGTGCCGCTCGCCAACCGGCTCGGCGAGGAGGGCGAGGGCTTCCGGTACCTGGTGACGAACCTGCCGCAGGAACGCCTCTCCATCGCGGCCACCGGCGTCGCCGCGGCCCGGACGGCGTTCGAGCAGACGCTGGCGTACGTCACCGACCGGCAGGCGTTCGGCCAGCCGGTCGGCGCGTTCCAGAACACCCGCTTCCGGATGGCCGAGATGGCCACCGAGATCGAGCTGGGCCAGACCTACATCGACCGCTGCGTGCTCGCCCTCAACGCCGGGGAGCTGACGGCCGAGGAGGCGTCGATGGCCAAGTGGTGGTGCACGGAGCTGCAGGGCCGGGTTGTCGACGTGTGCGTGCAGCTCCACGGCGGCTACGGCTACATGGCGGAGTTCCCGGTGGCCCGCGCCTACGCCGACGCCCGCGTCACCCGCATCTACGGCGGCACGACCGAGATCATGAAGGAGATCATCGGCCGCAACCTGGGCCTGTAGCCCGCCGG
>DATFVX010000152.1:0-19784 GCA_035259985.1 Acidimicrobiales bacterium
CGCCCGCCCGCGGTGGCGAGGCGGCCGACGCCGTTGACCACCCCGTCGATCACGTTCTGGTTGAACCAGTTGACGCCCCGGGCCACCGGCCCCTTGGTGTTGGCCACGATCACGTCCGTGTACAGGTGATCGAAGTAGTACTTGTTGACCAGCGTCGTGTACCCGGCCCGGGCCAACGCGTTGCGCTCGGTGATGCCGCGCAGCGCGATCCGGCCGGTGTACCAGCCGATCCCGACGCCGATGCCGAGCAATGCGATGAGCGTGCTGGCGATGGCGATGCCCCACGAGAACTCGGGGTGGGCGAAGCTCGGCACGATGCTGGGGAAGTAGGGCCCCACCGGCTCGTAGTAGTGCTCGAACCGCAGCTCCACGCTGTCGGGGGCCAGCGCCGAGGGCAGGTTGACGAGGCCGGCGAAGACACCGAGCGTCGCCAGGATCCAGAGCGGAACGACGATGCGCGGCCCCGACTCGTGCGGGTGGCCATGGCCCCGGAACTCGCCGAAGAAGGTGAGGTACACGCACCGCGTCATGTAGACGGCCGTCATGAGGGCGCCGATGATGCCGACGACCATGAAGACCTTGTAGTTGCCGGCCCCGCCGAGCTGGGACGCGCCGGCCAGGATCTCGTCCTTCGACCAGAAGCCGGCCAGCGGGAAGATGCCGATGAGCGCGCCGGTGGCGATGAGGAACGTCCTGTAGGTCTGCGGCATCGGTTTGCGCAGCCCGCCCATCTCCCGCATGTCGAAGCTGTGGACGGCGTGGCTGACCGAGCCGGAGCCGAGGAACAGGCAGGCCTTGAAGAACGCGTGCGTGAAGAGGTGGAACAGCGCCGCGGTCCAGGCGCCGACCCCGAGGGCCATCACCATGTAGCCGAGCTGCGACACGGTGGAGTAGGCGAGGACCCGCTTGATGTCGTTCTGCACGAACGCCAGCCCCGCCCCGCCCAGCACCGTGACGCCGCCGACGAGCGCGAGGAGGTTGACGCTCGAGGTGCCGATGGACAGCCCCTCCCAGAACACGCCGTAGAGCCTGGAGACCATGTAGATGCCGGCCACGACCATGGTGGCGGCGTGGATGAGGGCGGACACCGGCGTGGGGCCGGCCATGGCGTCGGGCAGCCAGACGTGCAGGATGAACTGACCCGACTTCGACATGACGGCGGCGATCAGGGAGCAGGATGCGACCAGCAGCGCCAGGTGGCTGATGTCACCGTTCAGCGCCTGGGTGTTGATGTCGAGGATGTCGAAGGTCTGCCCCGCGGCGAAGAACAGGATGATCACGCCCACGATCAGACCGATGTCGCCCACCCGGTTGGTGATGAAGGCCTTGAGGGCGGCGTCGCTGTTGGCCTTCTCCTCCCACCAGTGGCCGATGAGCACGAAGGAGCAGACGCCCACCAGCTCCCAACACACCATGAGCTGCAGGGTGGTGCTCGACATGACCAGGCCGAGCATCGAGGCGGTGAACAGCGACAGGAACGCGAAGAAGTGGGTGTAGCGGCGATCGCCGGCCACGTAGTCGGTCGAGTAGACGTGGACCAGCAGCGAGACGAGCGTGACGACGATCAGCATCATCACGGCCGGGCCGTCTATGAGGGTGCCGACGTGGACCTCGCGGTCGCCGACCTGGAACCAGTTCCACTCTCGCGTCACCGGTTCGATCGAGGCATGCTCCTCGGACTCGGCCTCTCCCTGCTCGGAACTTGCGGTGGTTACGGCCCCCATAGGGTCGCTATCCGCCGCAAGTTCGGTGGTGTGGGCGGGCGCTGCCTCGTGCTCGGCGTCGTTGACGTGCTGGAACCACTGCACCTGGGTCACGGCCGCCAGCACGAAGGCGGCGCCCACGGCGGCGATGCCGAGCTCGCTGCCCTTCCGGGGCATGCGCTTCCCGAAGAGCAGGATCAGGAAGAACGAGACCGCGGGGATGACGGGGATGATCCAGGCCTGCTCGAGCACGCCGCGCCTATCCCCTCATCGAGTCGACCTCGTCGAGGTCGACGCTCTGGCGGTTGCGGTAGATGATCAGCACCATCGCCAGCCCCACGCCGACCTCGGCGGCGGCCACGGCGATCACGAACAGGGCGAACACGGCGCCGGCGACGTCGGCGTTGGCGGCCCCGAACGTGAGCAGGTTGATGTTGACGGCGTTGAGGATCAGCTCGATCGACATCAACACCATCACCGTGTTCCTGCGGGCGATGACCCCGTAGACGCCGATCGAGAACAGGATCGCGGCCAGCAGCAGGAACTGGTTGAGCATCAGGTCGTCCACCGCGTCCCCCTCAACGGTCCTTCCGCGCGATGACGATGGCGCCGACCAGCGCCGCGAGCAGCAGCACCGACACGATCTCGAACGGGATCAGGTACTGCGAGAAGATGGAGTCGCTCACGGTGGCGGTGTTGCTGCCGGCGACGGCGTTGATCTGCCGCTCGGTGGGCAGGGGGTCGTCTCCCCAGCGGTCGATGAGCGAGTAGGCCATGACGGCCGCCAGCAGCAGCGCCGTGCCCACGCCGACCCACCAGTGGTCGTTGGTCATGTCGACGTCGCGGCCGATGCGCGCCCGGGTCAGCATGATCCCGAACAGCATCAGGACCATGATCGCCCCGATGTAGATCAGCACCTGGGTGACGGCCACGAACTCGGCGGCCAGGAGGATGAACTGGGCGGCCACGCCGGCGAACACCGCGATGAGGTACAGCGCGGCCCGCACCACATTGCGTGTCGTCACGACGGCAACGGCGGCGCCCACCATGCCGGCGGCGATCACGTAGAAGAAGATGTTCTGGGCGACCATGCGATCAGTGCTTCGGCAGCATCAGCGAGGGACCTTGCGGACCTTCTGCTCCGAGCCGGCCTCGTAGGGCTCGAAGTCAGGCACGGTCTGCATCCACTCGCCGAGGCGGTCCTTGTCGTGCAGGAGGTCGGCCAGCCGCAGCTCCGAGTACTCGTACTCGGGGCTCCAGAACAGGGCGTCGAACGGGCACACCTCGACGCAGATGCCGCAGTACATGCACAGCGCGTAATCGATGTCGAACCGGTCGAGCTTGTTGACCTGGCGGGGCTTGCCGCCCGGGCGCCGCGGCGGCGCCGTGTCCTTGTGGCCCTCGATGTAGATGCACCAGTCGGGACAGCTGCGCGCGCACAGCATGCAGACCGTGCAGTTCTCCTCCTTGAGGGCGATGACGCCGCGCGCCCGGGGGGCGGGCATCTCCTTCTCGTGGGGGTACTGCACCGTGGCGGCGCCGATCGACGGTGCCGGGATCAGCGTCTTCATGCCCCGGGAAGGGAACGTGGTCTTCATCATGGTCTTGAGCGTCACGCCCAAGCCCTTGACCAGCCCGGGTGCCTTGGGAGCGGGGAACTTGGCCATTCAGAACATCACCTTCAACGCCATGGTCGCCAGGATGTTGACCAGTGACAGCGGGATGAGGACCTTCCACGCCAGCTGCTGCAGCTGGTCCTCGCGGAAGCGCGGGTAGGTGAACCGGGCCCAGAACACCAGGAACGCCACCAGCATCATCTTGGTCAGGAGCACGAGGGGCCCGACCACGTTCATGAAGTTCGCATCGAGGTCGACCCAAGGGATGCTCCAGCCGCCGAGGAACAGCGTGGCGGCCACCGCCGCGAAGGCGCCGGCGCTGGCGAACTCGGCGATGAAGAACAGCAGGAACCGCATGCCCGAGTACTCGGTCATGTAGCCCGACACCAGCTCGGACTCGGCGATCGGCATATCGAAGGGGGTCTGGGTCAGCTCGGCCTGCGTCGCCACGAGGAAGATGAAGAACCCGATGAACTGGCTGAGGATGTACGGGTTGCCGATGCCCCCGAAGCCGAAGATCTCGCCGCCGTGCTGGGCGGCGACGATCCCCTGGAGGTTGAGCGTCCCGGCCTGGATGACCACGCCCACGACGGCCAGCACCATCGGTAGCTCGTAGGCGATGAGCTGCCCGGCGGCCCGCAGGCCCCCCAGCAACGAGTACTTGTTGGCCGACGCCCACCCGGCGATGAGGATGCCCAGCACGGAGATCGACGACACGGCCAGCACCCAGAAGATGCCGACGTCGAGGTCGGCGAACCAGGCGTCGGGCCCGAAGGGCACGGCCAGCAGGATCAGGAAGACCGAGGCCACCACGATGTAGGGGGCGATGGCGAACAGCCTCCGGTCGGCCCGCCACGGGATGATGTCTTCCTTCTGGATCCACTTGCCGACCTCGGCCAGCAACTGCATCGATCCGTAGGGCCCGGCCTCCATCGGCCCCAGGCGGCTCTGCATGAAGCTCATCATCTTGAACAGGAAGACGTAGACGAGCGTGCCGGCGGGGATGAGCACGGCCACCAGCACGCCGACCGTCCGCAGGACGGTCTGCTGCCAGTACGCCAGCTCGATGGCGATGCTCACCGCAGCGCCTTCATCGGTCGATGTCCCCCAGGATGAAGTACAGGCTGGCCAGGATGGTGATGATGTCGGGCACGTAGACGCCTCGCAGGAGCCAGGGCAAGATCGACACGTTGGAGAAGCTGGCCGAGCGGATCTTCACTCGGAACGGCCCCAGGTCGCCCTTGCTCACCACGTAATAGCCCATGGCGCCGAGCGGGTTCTCGGTCTCGACGTAGGCCTCTCCCTCCGGCACCTTGATGATGCGGGGCACCTTGGCCATGATCGGCCCGCCGGGCAGGCCGTCGCAGAGCTGGTCGACCATCTTGGTCGCCTCGCGCGTCTCCTGGAGCCGCACCCAGCACCGGGCGAAGCTGTCCCCGTCGGGGTGGGTCCAGACCTTCCAGTCGAGATCGGCGTGGGCGAGACCGGTCACGCCGCCGTCGCGGCGCAGGTCCCAGTCGACGCCGGAGCCGCGGACGCTGGCGCCGGACAGACCGTAGGACAGGGCCACCTCGGCCGGCACGACGCCCACGCCCCGCGTGCGGGCCTCGAAGATCTCGTTGCCGAACAGCAGCTCCTCGACCTGGTCGCAGAAGGCCCGGATGCGCTCCATGACGGCCTTGGTGTCGGCGATCCACCCCTTGGGCAGGTCGTCCTTGAGCCCGCCGATCCGGTCGAAGTTCGGGTGGAACCGCCCGCCGGTGACCGCCTCGATCTGGTCGAGCACGTGCTCGCGGTCGCGGAAGGCGTAGAAGACCGGCGTGACCGCCCCGAGCTGGGCACCGAGGTCGCCGAGGAACAACGTGATGTTGGCCACCCGCGCCATCTCGAACAGGATCGTGCGGATGTGGCGCGCGCGGGGCGGCGCCTCGATCTCCATGAGCTGCTCGGCGGCGAGGATGAACGGCACCTCGTTGGCGAAGCTGCCGAGCCAGTCGATGCGGTTGACGAGGGTCGTGACCTGCGGAAAGGTGCGGACCTCGGCGAGCTTCTCGTAGCCCCGGTGCATGTAGCCGGGCACGACGTCGGCCCAGACCACCTGCTCGCCGTCGAGCTTGGCCACCACTCGCAGCGTGCCGTGGGTGGCGGGGTGCTGGGGCCCGATGTTGAGGGTCATCCCCTCGTCGGTCTCGAGCTCGACGTTCACCCGGGCGTCGGCGGCCTGGGCGTCCACGTAGGCACGCTGCTGGCGCTCGGTGACGGTCACGCCTCGTCCCCGTTCCCGTCGGCGGCCCCATCGGCGTCATCGGCAGTCGCCGGCTCTACCTCTTCATCTGCCGCAGCCGGCCTAGGTTCGACGTCCACGATCCCGGGCCAGGGCTTGACCAAACGGGCCAGCAGCGGGAAGTCCTTGCGCAGGGGGTGGCCCTCGAACTCGGACGGGAGGTAGAGGTGCCGCAGGCCGGGGTGGCCGTCGAACTCGACGCCGAACATCTCCCAGCACTCGCGCTCGTGCCAGTTGGCACCGCCGTACAGCGGCACCAGGCTGCGGATCCGCAGGTCGTCGTCGGGCAGGTCGGTCTTGAGCATCACGTCGGCCCGCTGGCCGTTCCGGCCCCGCACGTTGGCCAGGTGGCAGAGCAGCTGGAAGCGCGTGTCGCCGCCGGCGACGCCGGTGGTGAAGGAGCTCGAGGGATCGAAGGGCTTGACGCCGACGTCCACCGCTGAGTCCTCGTAGCGCCCCCAGGGGGAGGGCATCCAGTCGATCGCCGACAGGAAGTCGAAGAACGTGCAGCCGAGCCGTTCCCTCGCCGCCTCGGCGGCCTCGAACCATGAGGCGCGGGCCACCCGCACCCACAGGACCCGCCCGGGGGCGATGTGGCTGCCGACGACGGCGTCGCCGAGAGCGTCGGTCAGGACGTCGAGCCAGCCCTGGCGGAGCTCGTCGACCTCGGGGGATTGATCCTCGGCGTCCTTGGCCGCCTGGTCGGTGGTCGCGTCCGCCATCACTGCACCACGAGCGGGTCACCCCGCCACCGCTCGGCCGGATCCTCCTTGCCGATCCGCTGCTGCAACAACACGATGCCCTCGAGGAGGGCCTCCGGCCGGGGCGGGCACCCGGGGATGTAGACGTCCACGGGCACAACCTGGTCGACGCCCTTGGTCACCGAGTAGCTGTCCCAGTAGGGGCCGCCGCAGTTGGTGCACGCCCCCATCGAGATGACGTACTTGGGGTCGGCCATCTGCTCGTAGAGCCGCTTGATGGCCGGCACCATCTTGTCGGTGACGGTCCCGGAGATGACCACCACGTCGGCCTGCCGGGGGCTGGCCGGCAGGGGGATGACGCCGAGCCGCATCACGTCGTAGCGGGGCGAGGCGAAGGCGGCGCCCATCTCGATCGCGCAGCAGGCCAGGCCCCACTGGTACGCCCACAGGCTGTACTTGCGGGCCGTGTTGAGGAGGGAGGTCAGTGGCTTGGGCAGCTTGCCGCTCTCGACCAGGCCCATCAGCGATCGTCCTTGATCATCTGCAGCATCAGATCCAGCGGAGGACCTTCTTCTTCCAGGCGTAGAGCAGCCCGAGCGCCAGGACGACGACGAAGATGGTCATCTCGACGAAGCCGAACCAGCCGTACGCCTCGGCCCGGGTGGCGAACGGGAAGATGAACACGGCCTCCACGTCGAACAGGACGAAGAGGAGTGCGAAGAGGTAGTAGCGGACCTGGGTCTGGCCCCACATCGAGCCGGCGGGGTCGACGCCGGACTCGTAGTTCACGTACTTCTCGGGCTGCGGGCGAGTCGGCCGGACCAGGCTCCCGAGCCCCATGATGGCGGCGACCAGCGCCACCGCGACGACCAGGAAAACCCCGGCCGTCAGGTACGAACGGAGGAGATCCGACACGTGGCGGGAGCCTAGTGACCGTTTGCACGAGGGGCCAAAGCTGCCCCGACCAGGATTTTCAGGCCATGAACACGCTCTGTCGCCGGGGTCGGGTCGCCCGTCGTGTCACCGCACCAACGACCACAGATCCGCGCGTTCGTCGGTCAGCACGCTGCGGTCGGGCCGGCCCCCGGCGGCCACCAGGGCCGCACAGGCCGCCATCTCGGACTCGCCTTCCCATTCAGGATCACCCCCGCGATCGAAGCCGACCGCGGCCTTCACCTCCCCGGCGAGCAGGTAGAAGCCAACGAGCCGTCCTCCCTGCAGGTCGCCGCGGACGGCGAAGTCGTCCCAGGTCGTGGCGTGGCCGACGTACTGGAACGTGTGTTCGTACTGGTCGGACCAGAAGTTGTGCATGTGGTCGAAGGGTGCGGCCGAGCCCAGCATCGACCGTGCCGCCGCGGCCCCGTGATGGGCAGCGCTGTTGTAGTGCTCGACCCGGATGCGGCCGAGGACCGGGTGGAGGTGGTTCGCCACATCGCCGGCCCCGTAGACGTCCACCGCACTGGTGCGGCACTGCTCGTCGACGAGGATCCCGTTGTCCTGTGCCAGCGCCGAGCCCGGGACGGCGGGCACGTCGGGGGCGATCCCCACGCCGACGACGGCGAAGTCGCACGCCACACGCTCCCCGTCGGCCAGCACCACCGCCTGCAGCCGCTCGGCCCCCTCGAACCCGGCGACCTGGGCTCCGGCGAGCAGCCTGACGCCGTTCGCGCCGTGAATCCCGCTGACCAGCGCACCGACCTGCTCGCCCAGGATCCGTTCCAGCGGGTAGCTGCCCGGAAATACCGCCGTGACCTGCACGCCAAGCTGGGCGAGGGTGGCCGCCACCTCGCAGCCGATGAAACCCATGCCGACCACGGTCGCGCGCCGCCCGGCCACCGCCTCGCGCCTGATCGCCTCGCACTCGGCGACCGTGCGCAGGTAGTAGATCCCGTCCAGCTCGGCCCCGGGGATCCGCAGCCGCCGGTTCCGCCCTCCCGTCGCCAGCAGGAGCTTCTGGTACTCCTGTTCCTGGCCCGACTCCAGGGCCACAGTGTGCGCGGTCGGATCGACCGCGGCGACGGACTCGGTGCGGAGCTCGACGTCGTGGGCCTCGTACCAGTCGCCGGGCCTGACGTACCAGCCGTCCAGATCCTCCTCGGATCGCAGGTAGGTCTTGGACAGCGGGGGGCGGCCGAATGGGATGCCCGGTTCCCGGCTGATGAGCACGACCGGCCCGTCGAATCCCTCGTCACGCAAGGTTGCCGCGGCAGTGCCCCCGGTCTTGCCGCCGCCGACGATCACCATCGGTTTCGTGGCCAGTGCCGAAGACATGCGCGCGTCAACCCCCTGGGGCCTTTGGTCGCCGGTTCCGTCGAGGTCGCTGAGACGCTCCTCCCTGAGCTCAGAAGCACCCGTCCACGAAGCGGACGATGTCGTGGGTGCCGACGGTGATCTGGTTCACGGTGGAGCCATCGGTCAGGTAGGCGATGGCGAGGCCGGTCTCGGGGGCTGCGGGGGCGACGAACACATGGCCGCCGGGTATGTACGGGTGGCTGTGGTCCTCGAGGTTGCCTGCGTAGGTGGCGAGCACCTTGTCCTGGGGGGCGCCGAGCCCGATGCCCTTGTCGCTGGTCCGGGTGGTGGGCAAGTCCGATTCGATGCCGACCGCAACGAGCACCCCGTCCGCAGGATCGGCGACACCCTCGCCGGCCACGGGGCTGCGGAACCGGAGCAGGAGGTCGAGCGCGCCCGTGACCCTGGCGTCGTAGCAGTAGCCCCCCGAGCCTTCGAAGGTCGCCTGATCCGCAGTGAGCGCGACGCCGGCCGCCTGCAGGTCGCGGAACGACGTGTTGATCCGCAGCGGCCCGACGCCATCGGGCGCCAGCGGCGCAGTGGCGGCGACCGTTCCGGGAGCGGTTGTGGTCGTCGGGGCGGTGGTGGTCGTCGACTGGTTCGTCGCTGCCGGCGGCGCCGTGGTGCCGGGGGGCTCCTGCGTCTGGGTGTCGTCGGCGGGGTCGTAGAGCGCGGCGGCGATGAGCAGCGCCGTCACCCCGATCGCCACGCCCCAGGCGAGGAACCGCAGCGGCCGCAGCCCGCCGACCCGGGGCCGGGGACCGGCCAGGTGCTCGGCGAGCTTGCGATCGTCGATGACGGGCGGCGGCTGGGTGATGGGCCTGATGGCGGCGCGGGGTGCGAGGCGAAGCTGGGGCTCGTCGGCGAGCCGGCGATCCAGTTCGTCCCAGAAGTTCGGCGGGTGCTCGTCGGGCGCAAGCTCTCGCAGTGCGGCGGCCACCGACTTGGCGGGGCCGGCGCTTGCCCCAGTCCCGTCGGTGTCGACGGCGCCGTCGCCGTCGCCGCCGGTCGGCGGCGATGTCACGACCCCCCGCCCCCCGTGTCGTCTGAGCCGTTGCTCCGGGCCCCGCTGGCGCCGTTCGGGGATGCGCCGGCGCCGGCCGCGCTCCGGCTCGCGACCTTCGTGTCCTCCGGCTCGGCCGGCGTGCTGTCCTCTGCCTCAGCGGCGGCGTCGGGCTGGGGCTCGGCGGATGCCGCCGGCGCCGGCGCCTCCTCGCGCGGCGGCTCGTCGACCGGGGCTTCGTCCTCGGACTGCGCCTGTTCGGGCTCGGACTCCGCAGCTACCAGCTCGTCGGGCGGTGCCGCCTCGGCCTTCGCATCCTCGGGCTGCGGCTGCGGGGACTGGGCCTCCTCCGGCGACGCCTCGTCCGACTGGGCCTCCTCCGGCTCGGCCTCCTCCGGCTGGGCCTCGTCCGACTGGGCCTCCTCCGGCTCAGCCGGCGCCTCCTCGCCTTGTGCCTCCGCCGCCTGCGCCTCCTCCGGCTGCGTCTCGGGCTCGTCGGCCTTCGCCTCCGTTCCGTCGGCGCGCGGTCCGGTCTCCGCGGCCGCCGCGGGCGGCGCTGCGAGGACGTCCGCAAGCTCGTCCGTGAGCCGGGCGCGGGCCCCGGCCAGCCGCGCCTCCAGCACCTCGGGAGCGAGGCCGAGGATGCGGGCGGCCGCCTCGGGCGCGAAGCCCTCGCGATCGACCAGGACCACCGCCACCCGGTCCGTCGCCGCCAGGTTCGCCAACGCGTCGACCACGCGTGCCTGGCGGTCCTGGGCAAGGTCGGCCGGCGACGCCCCGTTGCCGCCGGCCGGCACGGCCTGCGCCGGCGGCTGGGGCGCCCCGCCGGCCGCGTCAGCCGCATCCGTCGCAGCCGGCGCCCCGGGTGGGGCGGCGCCGACACGGGTGCCCTCGCGGCGCAACCCGTCGATGCACGCGTTGTAGACGACGCGATAGAGCCAGCCCGACGCATCGTCGCGGCCATCGATGCGGACGACCTCGCGCCACGCCTTGACGTACGCCAGCCGGAGCACGGCGTCGACGAGCTCGGGATCGAGCAGCAGGGCGTGCGCGAGCCCCCGAAGCCGCCAGTCGTAGCGGGTCAGGAGCGCGCGGAAAGCCCTCCGGTCACCCTGTTGGGACCGTCGGATCAGACGGGTGTCGGTGACGGACGAGTTCCTGGGCATGTCTAAGAGCGGCTTTCGCCCCGTGGCATTCCACCACACCCCCGACCCCCCATTGCGACACCCCACCCTTTGGCACGGGGCGCATCACGTCGCCGACGGGGTCGGCGTAGCTCAGCCGAACGTCGCAAGGGCGGGCACGGCGTCGCGGGCGAGGTCGGCGATCGACCCGGGCCACAGGCCGGCCACGATCGTGACGATCACGCACATGGTCAGGGCGATGGTGGCGCCGGCCGGGACGGCGATCCTGGGGCCGACCACAGGCGTGTCCGCTCCCGCCGCGTCGACCGGGTCGGCCATGTACATGCTGACCGCGATCCGCAGGTAGATGAACGCGGCGATCACGGTGCTGAGCATGGCGACGGCCGCGAGCCAGGTCGACCCCGCGTCGATGGCCGCGTTGATCACGTAGAACTTGGCGAAGAAGCCCGACGTGAGCGGCACACCGGCCTGGGCGAACAGGAACAGCGCCAGCACGAGCGCCAGCACCGGCCGGGACCGGGCGAGGCCGCGGTAGTCGTCGAGGCTGTGGTGGCCATCGCCCCGGCGCCCCACCAACGTGATGATCCCGAACGTGCCGGCGATCAGGAACACGTACGTGGCCAGGTAGAACAGCGCCGCCTCCACACCCTGGTCGGTCGCCGCCTGCACGCCGACCAGCACGTAGCCGGCGTGCGTGATCGAGCTGTACGCCATCATGCGCTTGACGTCGGTCTGCACGACGGCGAGGACCGCGCCGACCAGCATGGTCGCGACGGCCACCGCGTAGATCAGCGGCTGCCAGTCGACGGCGTAGGCGCTGAACGCGAGGTTGAACACCCGCATCAGGCCCGCGAAGCCCGCCACCTTCACGCCCGACGCCATCCACGCCACCATCGGCGACGGGGCCCCCTGGTAGACGTCGGGCGTCCAGAAGTGGAACGGCACGGCGGCCACCTTGAACCCGAGGCCCACCAAGAGCAGCGCCAGCCCGGCGAGGATCAGGCCGTCCTCGGTGAGGGCGTTGGCGCTGAACGTCTCGAGGATGGTCACCAGGTTGGTGGTGCCGGTGCCGCCGTAGATCATGGCGATGCCGTAGAGGAAGAAGGCCGAGGAGAAGGCGCCAAGCACGAAGTACTTCATGCCCGCCTCCTGCGACGTCACGCGCCGGCGATGCATCGCCGCCAGCACGTAGGCCGCCATCGACAGGACCTCGAGGCCGAGGAACAGCACGATCAGGTCGTTGGCGTGGGCCATGATCACGCCGCCCGTGGCTGACAGCAGCAGCAGGACGTACGCCTCGACGCCCTCGAGTTGCTCACGACGCAGGTAGTCGTCGATGAACAGCGCCGCCAGGATCACGGCGGCGCCGAGCACGAAGGTCACGAAGGTGGAGAAGCCGTCGACGCCGACCGTGCCGGCGAGCGTAGAGAACGGCCCCTGGCTGTCGTCGTTGACCTCGAGCCACAGCGGGATGGCGGCCCCGATAGATCCGAGCGCCACCAGGCAGGTGAAGATCGTGTAGCCGACCGTCGACCGGCGGCTGTGTACGAACGACGACACCAGCATCAGGACCAGCGCCCCGCCGACCAGCACCAGCATGGGGGCGATGGCGCCCCAATCGACGCCGGGCCGGGCGATGGGCGTCGGATCGACCGGCAGGGGCTGGCTCAGCGATCCCAGGATGCCGATCATCCGCCGGCCTCCTCGCCACCCTCATTCCCGCCCCCGTCGCCGACCGTCACCGCCGGGCCCTCGGTCGCGACCGGCGGCTCCTTGTAGTCGCTGTTGGCCTCGACGTGCTCGATCAGACGGTCGACGGACGGCTGCATCCGTTCCAGCACCGGCTTGGGATAGATGCCCAGGAACACGATCAGCCCCAGCAGCGGCGCCATCACCAGTCCCTCGCGCCAGTTCAGCTCCGGGAAGTGGCGGTTCTCGTCGTCCGGTTCCCCGTGGAACACGCGCTGGTAGGCCCAGAGCAGGTACAGGGCCGCGAGGACCACCCCGGTGGCGGCGACCACGGCCCACCATCGGCGGGTCAGGAACGAGCCGATCAGCACCAGGAACTCGCCCACGAACCCGTTGAGCCCGGGCAACCCGATCGACGACATCATCACCACGGTGAAGACCACGGCGAAGATCGGCGCCGCCTTCTGCAGGCCCCGGAGGGCGACGATCTCGCGCGTGTGGCGCCGCTCGGAGATCATTCCCACCAGCAGGAACAGCGCGCCGGTCGACAGCCCGTGGTTGACGTTCTGGATCAGCCCGCCCTGCAGGCCCTGGGTCGTGATGGCGAAGATTCCGAGCACGATGAAGCCGAGGTGGGCGACCGATGAATAGGCGACCAGCCGCTTCAGGTCGCGCTGCATGGTCGCGACGACGGCGCCGTAGATGATGCCGACCACGCCGAGCGTCACGAACACGGGCGCGAAGAAGGACGCGGCATCGGGGAACAGATAGAGCCCGAAGCGCAGCAACCCGTACGTGCCCAGCTTCAGCAGCACCCCGGCCAGGATCACCGACCCCGCAGTGGGGGCCTCGGTATGGGCGTCGGGCAGCCACGTGTGGAGCGGGAACAGCGGCACCTTGACCGCGAATGCCAGGGCGAAGGCCAGGAAGATCCAGCGCGCGGCCGTCCAGTCGAGCGGGTTCGCGCCGGCCGAGTTGTCGGTCACCGTGCGGGACTCGGCGATCTGGACCAGGTCGAAGCTGAGCGGCACGTCGGCCTGCAGCTCCGCGACCCGATCCTCGACGGCCGGCGGAATCGCCTGCGGGTTCTCCTGCTCGGCCAGCAGCGCGGCGGCCTCCGCGCGGTTCTGGTCCTCGATCCCGTCGCGGTGGAGGTACGCGAGCGCGACGATGCCGACGAGCATCAGCGCCGAGCCGAACATCGTGAACAGGAAGAACTTGACGGCGGCGTAGACCCGCCTTGCGTAGCCCCAGCCCCCGATGAGGAAGTACATCGGCACCAGCACGATCTCGAACATCACGAAGAACAGGAAGAGGTCGAGCGCCACGAACACTCCCAGGCAGCCGGCCTCGAGCACTAGGAGCCAGGCGTAGTACGGCTTGGCGTCGTGCGACGGCGTCGACCCCAGCATGGCGATCGGGAAGAGCACTGCCGTCAGCACGACGAGGAACAGCGAGATGCCGTCGACCCCCAGGTGCCAGGAGATGCCGAAGTTGCCGATCCACGAGCGGTTGGTCTCGAACTGCATGCCGGCGTCGTGCTTGTCGAACGCCGCCAGCACGTAGAGCGCCAGCGCCGCGGCCCCGGTCGAGAACAGCAACGCCACGCCCCGGTGCAGTTCGGCCCGCGTCCGGGGGATCAGCGCCACGGCCACCGCCCCGGCGGCCGGGACCAGCACCAGTGCCGTCAGCACCGGGAAGTCGGGCGAGCTCTGCTGAGCGAGCAGCATCGGGCCCATCAGAACGACACCCTCGTGATGAAGTAGCCCAGGACGATCACGACGCCGATGGTGACGCCCAACGCGTAGGAGCGGACGAAGCCGGTCTGCACATGTCTCAGGCGCCGGCCGACGTCACGCACCACCGCGGCCACGCCGTTCACCGCGCCGTCGATGATGTGGGCGTCGAACCACGAGACCGCCTCGAACGACTTCGTGCCCGGTCCGCCGACGAACGCGGTGACCGCCTCGTCGTAGTACCAGGCGTGCGCCAGCACCTCGGGCTCGACCGCCCGCACCCGCCGGAACAGGTAGACGAACGCGGCGACGACGATGCCGACCACCCCGGCGCCGACGGCGATCACCGCGAGCGCGACCTTGACGTTCGTGGAGACGGCGATCTCGGCCTCGTTCGTCCGCAGCACCGGCTCGAGGAAGTGCTCCAGGAAGTTGACGTTGTCGTTGAACGGCAGGTTGATCACACCGGCGACGATCGTGAGGATCGCGAGCACGACCAGTGGCATCGTCATGATCCGCGGCGACTCGTGGGGCTCGGGGTGCGCGTGCTCATCGGCGTCCACGTCGAGCTCGTTGGCCGCGGCGCCGACGCTCGCCGGCCGGGGCGCCGTCTGGCGGCGCCAGCGGGGCTCACCGAAGAACACGAGGAAGACCTCGCGGCTCATGTAGTAGCCCGTGAGCAGGGCCGTCACGAGCCCGATGGCCCAGAGCGTGTGTCCCTGGGCGCCGCCGCTGCCCCAGGCGAACAGCAGGATGTCGTCCTTCGACCAGAAGCCGGCGAACGGCGGTACCCCGGCGATCGCCAGCCAGCCGACCATGAACGTGGCGGCGGTCAGCGGCATGAACTTGCGCAGCCCGCCCATGCGGCGCATGTCCTGCTCGCCGTCCATCCCGTGGATCACCGAGCCGGCGCCGAGGAACAGCAGCGCCTTGAAGAACGCGTGGGCGATCATGTGGAAGATGGCCGCCACGTAGGCGCCGACCCCCACCGCCAGGAACATGTAGCCGAGCTGGCTCACCGTCGAATACGCCAGCACCTTCTTGATGTCGTTCTGGGCGATGGCGATGGTGGCGGCCACGAACGCCGTGATCACCCCCACCCAGGCGATCACGTCGGGCACCCAGTCGTAGCCGGCGCCCAGGATGGGGTTGACCCGGGTCATCAGGAACACGCCGGCGGTCACCATCGTGGCGGCGTGGATGAGGGCGGACACCGGGGTCGGGCCGGCCATGGCGTCGGGAAGCCAGATGTACAGCGGGATCTGCGCCGACTTGCCCACCGCCCCCATGAACAGCAGCAGCCCGATCGCCGTCGCGGTCACCGGCGCGATGTCCGGGACGCGGTCGAACAGGCCCTCGTAGTTGAGCGTCCCCACCGTGGCGAAGGCCAGGAGCATCGCGAGCAGGAAGCCCACGTCACCGATGCGGTTGGTGAGGAACGCCTTCTTGCCGGCGGTGGCGTTGGCGTCGGACGTGAACCAGAACGAGATCAGCCAGTAGGAGCAGGCGCCGACTCCCTCCCAACCCAGGAAGGTGACCAGCAGGTTGCTGCCGAGCACCAGCATCAGCATCGAGAAGACGAAGAGGTTCATGTAGACGAAGAACCTCGGAAATCCCTCGTCGCCGTGCATGTAGCCGATCGCGTACATGTGGATGAGGGCGCTGACCCCGGTGATGAACAGCGCCATCGTGATCGAGAGGGGATCCGCGAGGAACCCGACGTCGACCCGCAGGCCGCCCGCCGGCACCCAGGTGAACAGGGTCTGGGTGAACTGGCGGCCCTCCTCGGGCTCGTCCAGCAGGCCGAAGTACACGACGACCGAGGCGACGAAGCTGCCGACGCACGTGAGCGTCGCCACCCAGCCGGCGGCGGGGTCGCCCAGCCGCTTGCCGGCGACCAACAGGATCAGGAACCCGGCCAGCGGCAGCGCGGGGATCAACCAGACGATGTCCAGCACTAGTGCAGCCTCCCGGGGGCATCGTGGCCGAATTGGCGAGCCACTCGGTGCCGCTCGCAAGGACGCAGGACGAGAGCGCACTGATGTGCGCCGAGGACGAGGACGCCGCGAGCGGCGCCGATGGCCGGCAAGGCGGGTGCGAGGTCCCCGGGAGACTGCACTACTAGCCTTCCAGGATCGCGACGTCGTCGGCGGTGGCGCCCGGTCGCTTGCGCAGCAGGGCGACGATGATGGCCAGGCCCACCACGACCTCGGCGGCGGCCACGACGAGCACGATCACCACGATCGACTGCCCCCCTGTGTCGCGCACCATGCGCGAGAACGTGACGAAGGTGAGGGCCACGGCGTTGAGCATCAGCTCGACGCACATGAACATCACGAGTGGATTGCGCCGGATCAGCAGGCCGAACGTGCCGATCGAGAACACCGCCGCGCCAAGGACCAGATACCAAGCGGGCGTGACCTCGAGGGCCGCCGTCACGATCTCACCTCCTCGGCAGGCGTGGGCTCGCGTTCGACGTCCTCGCCGGCCCCGTTTCGGGCACCGTCGGTGTGGGCCGCCCGGGCCTCCGCCCTGGCGATCCGGTCGGTCACCTCGGCCTGGCGCTCGGCCTGACCGGGATCGACGATCTCCTCCTCGCGTCGCACGCGCCGTGAGAGCAGCACCGCGCTCACGACGGCGATCACCAGCAGGACCGAGGTGATCTCGAACGCGTAGAGGTAGCGGGTGAACAGCGCCTCGCCCAGCTGGTTGATGTCGGGAACCGACTCGTCGAGCTCGCCCACCGCGCCGGTGGCCTCCCAGCCCGTGCTGGCCAGCGTGGTCAGCACCAGGCCCAGGACCCCCGCGGCCACGACGGCGGCCGTCGCCCGCTGGCCGCCACCCAGCGGCTCCACGCGCAGGTCCTCGACCCGGTCGACGCCCAGCAGCATGATCACGAACAGGAACAGGACGACGATGGCGCCGGCGTAGACGATGACCTGGACCGCCGCCAGGAAGTTGGCCTCCTGGGCGACGAACAGCACGGCGATGCCGAACAGCGTGCCCACCAGCGACAGGGCCGCGTGGACCGAGTTGCTGCTGGCGACGACGCCCACCGCGCCGGCCAGGCACGCGAGGCCGGCGACCGCGAACACGATCAGCTCGATCATTGCTCGCCCTCGCGGTGAGCGTCGTCCTTGCCGCCGGCATGCGCCTCGTCACCGGGCTCGGTCGCCTGACCGACGTGGCCGAGCTCGTCGAGGGGTGTGTCGACCGGGTGGCCACCCGGCTCGTGCGGATGGCTCAGGATGACGTCGGCCTCTCGGGTGTCGACCTCGCTCTCGGGACGCGACTGCCCCGCCTCCGGCGGCCGGACGCCGAAGCCGAGGTCCCCGGACCACGCGACGCGGCCCTCGTACGCGGCCGCACCCGACGGGGACGTCGCCCGGACCCAGGCCGAGGTGTCGGGGATGACCGCCTCGGCGTCGGTCCAGTCCTCCCAGGGCAGCTGCCGCGGCTTGCCGTCGTCGTCGACCACGAGCTCGGCCTTGGTGTAGATGGCGTCCTGGCGGTTGGCGAAGCTGAACTCGAAGAGCTTGGTCTCGGTGATCGCCTCGGTGGGGCAGGCCTCCACGCACAGGTCGCAGTGGATGCAGCGCAGGTAGTTGATCTCGTAGATGTAGCCGTAGCGCTCGCCGGGCGAGACCGGGTCCTCCGGCGGGTTGTCGGCGCCGCGCACGTAGATGCAGCGGGCCGGGCACACGCCGGCGCACAGCTCGCACCCGATGCACTTCTCCATGCCGTCCTCGTAGCGGTTGAGGACGTGGCGCCCGTGGAGGCGTACGGGCTTGACGCGCTTGCCGCCCCGGTCCTTCACGTAGTCCCGCGTCAGCCGCTCCTCGAACAGCTTGCGGAACGTCACCTTGAACCCGTCGAGATAGCCCATCAGTGCTGGCTCCCGCGACGGGCGTTGGCGGATCGCCGAGTCAGCGGCGCTGCCGGCAAGGACGCAGGACGAAGGCGCACACCCTGCGGTGCGCCGAGGACGAGGACGCCGCCGGCGGCGTCGCTGGCCGGCGAGGCGTCTGCGAGCGTCACGGGAGGCAGCACTAGGCGATGACCTCCTCGGTTGGGGACTGCTGGCGGCGCTGCGCGACTGCGACCGCGCCCGCCAGGCCCACGTATCCCACCACCAGCACGGCGAACGACACGACCACCACGGCCGCCATGTTCCAGTCGGCGTCACGGCCGATGTTGATGACCCCGAGCAGGAGCACCCACGCGAGCGCCAACGGGATGAGCGCCTTCCATCCCAGGTTCATGAGCTGGTCGTAGCGGAAGCGCGGCAGCGTGGCGCGGATCCACACCTGGACGAAGAGGAACACGAGCAACTTCGCGGAGAACCAGATCAGCCCCCACAGCCAGTGCGGCAGCACGTCGAACGTCGGTCCTGCCGGCCCGCCGAAGAACAGCACGACGATGATCGCCGACATCGTGATCGTGTTCATGAACTCGGCCAGGTAGAAGAGGGCGAAGCGGAACGACGAGTACTCGGTGTGGAAGCCACCCACCAGCTCCTGCTCGGCCTCCACCAGGTCGAAGGGGGGCCGGTTGAGCTCGGCGGTGCCGGCGATGAAGAAGACCACGAACGGCACCAGCCCGGTGGCGATGACGTTCCAGTGGGGGATCGGGATGACGCCGAACAGGTCGTAGCCGTTGCCCGCCTGTGTCGCCACGATCTCGTGGGTCGACAGCGATCCGGCGAGCATGACGACGGCGACGATGGACAGGCCGAGCGCCGCCTCGTAGCTGATCATCTGGGCGGCGCCCCGCACCGACCCGAGGAGCGGGTACTTCGACCCCGACGACCAGCCGGCGAGCATCACGCCGTAGATGGCGATCGACGACATGGCGAGGAACAGGAGGATGCCAACCGGCGGGTCCGCCAGCTGCAGGTACGTGTCGTGGCCGAACAGGCTGACGACACCCTCCCGGTCGCCGTCGAAGGCACCGGCGATGGGGATGATCGAGAAGGTGACGAACGCCGGCACGACCGACAGGAAGGGCGCGAGGATGAACACCCGCCGATCGGCCCTGTCGGGGATGTTGTCCTCCTTGAGGATCAGCTTCAGCCCGTCGGCCAGCGTCTGCAGGATTCCCCACGGCCCGGCCTTGTTGGGCCCGATGCGGTTCTGCAGGTCACCGAGGAGCTTCCGCTCGAACCAGATCATCAGGATCACCGAGCCCAGCAGCAGCCCGAACGCCACCGCGGTCTTCAGCAGGACGATCAGGACCTCGGCGAGCCCGATGCCGCCCTCGAGCAGGGGATCGAGCGCAATCACGGTCGTTCGACCCGGATGTCGGTGACGGGGGTGTTGGCGTCGATGAGGACGTTGGCGCGGCCGCCGGCCTTGTTGGCGTCGAGCGCGGCCACGCCGCGGGGCACGGCCGCGTCGGGGCGGGTCGACACGGTCACATGGCCGCGGCTCGACGTGACGCGCACGTCGTCGCCGGAGACGATGCCCAGCCGGTCGAAGTCCTGGGGGTTCAGCCGCAGCGTCGCCGGCTCGGCCAGGCCGGCGAGCGACGGCGAGTGCTGCACCAGCGTGCCCCGGTCGTAGAGCCTCCGGGTGACGACCAGCCGGAGCGAATACGCATCGAGCAGGGGCGGGTCG
>DATFVX010000153.1:0-12885 GCA_035259985.1 Acidimicrobiales bacterium
GGCCACCGCCACGACCGCCAGCACGATGAACCACGTCCGCATCCGCTCGGCCGCGGCGTTGAGCTCGTCGGCGCGGTCCACCAGGATGTCCTCGACGCGGTGGCGGAACCCGTACCAGGCCGTGTCCTGGTCGACGTCGACGGTGGCGAGGATCTTGTCGAGGGGCACCGTGCCCGGCGCCTCGGCGAGCGTTTGCTGCACCAGGGGGATGAACCCCGTGGCGTCGTTCTCCTCCATGAGCCGGCGCGTCGGGGCTTCGTAGACACCCGCGCCGAGCGACTGCACCTGCGTCTCGGTGTCGAGCACCTGGCTGAACAGGCTCGAGGCCTCGGCGATCTCGCTGGAGTCGTCGAGCTGGTTGTTCCCGGTCACCGCGGGCAGCAGCAGCGATCTGATGGTGCGCGCGATCGCGTCGGTCTGGCGGGACGCAAGGTCGGAAAGCTCGACGCCGCGCCGGAGGACGGGATCGTCGATGGACAGCGCCACCTGGGTGTTGGCGTCGAACAGCCCGGCGATTATCTCGGTGTAACCCAGGAAGTTCGGGTCGGAGGTGTCGGTGTTGAAGCGGTCCCGCGCACCCTTGTAGGTGTCGACCTGGTCGCGGAGCTCGGCCAGCCCGTCGAGCGACTCGAGGGCAGGGCCGTACGTCTCCACGACCTCGCCGCCCTTGCTCTCGATATCGGCGCGGAAGTCGGCGATGGCGGCGTCGGTCGCCTGCTTCGCCTCGTCGTAGCTCTTGATCGGCAGCTGTACGGCGCCCTCGAACCCCAGGAGCCAGAGGCTGGCGTAGTTGCGCTCGTTCTGGAGGGTGTTGATCAGGCCCGAGGGACCGA
Source organism: Acidimicrobiales bacterium (assembly GCA_035259985.1). Lineage (GTDB taxonomy): Bacteria > Actinomycetota > Acidimicrobiia > Acidimicrobiales > VFJN01 > DASQUK01. The sequence continues at coordinate 834 of DATFVX010000153.1, forward strand.
TCGAGGCGGTGGCCAGGTCGGTCTGGTCCTTGACCTCGGCGGCGTCGCGCGTGCTCTGCAGCACCTCGAGGCCGGCCACCACCAGGAGCGCGGCGATCGGGATCGCCAGAGCGACGGCCAGCTTGCGTCGGATGGGAATGCGTCGTGCCACAGGTCGTCCTCGTGCTACCCGACCGGTCGGGGCTCTGCGTCGATTGTCGTCGGCCCTTGGGGGGAGGGGTCGGGAGCGTGTTCGGTTGGGACCGCGAGGCGGGTCACCGTCCCAACCTCGTCGGGCAGGCTGATCGCCCACCCCAGGGTCGCGGGGTCGTCGGTGAGCAGCACGACCGGCCGCTCCGCCGCCGCGCTGGCGACCTCGTCGAGGAGCTCGTCGCGCAGGTCACCGACCTCCCCGAAGGGATCGTCGAGCACGACGGCGACGTCGGCGCCGGCCACCAGGTCCCGCACGGCCTGGCGGACGTCGTCGTCGATCACGTCGTCGACCGGCACCACCGTGAGGTGGTCGTCGAGCTCGGCCTGCGTCTCGTCGATGTCGCCGCGGGCGCGCTCGAGATCGTGGGTGGCCTGCGCCAGGGCGACCTCGGCCCGGTCGACCTCGGCCGCCAGGGTCTCCCGCAAGCGCGGCAGCTCGCCCAGCGGATCGTCGCCGGCACGGGGCCGGAGCGCCGGCGGCAGCGCCTCGGAGATCCGGCGGAGCCGGCGGACGGCGTCGGACAGCGCCGCCGTGGCGCGCTCGAGGCTGGCCTCGGCGCTCGTGACGCCGGCCTCGGCCGCGGCCAGCGAGGTGTGGTACTCGTCCTCGGTACGCTCGAGGGCGTCGCTGACGGCGGCGACCTGGGCGCGGAGCTGCTCGGCGGCGGCGATCCGCTGCAGTCGCCGCTCGTCCTGCGTGGCCCGGTCGTTCAGCTCGTCCTCGTAGATCTGCACCCGGTGCATGACCTCGTCGAAGTCGGCGGCGACGGCCTCGGCCGACTCGACCACCCGCTGGGCCTCGTCGGCCGCACGGGCGTCCTCGTCGTCCAGGGACTCGAGGTCACGATCGAGCCGCTCGATCTCGCGCCGGCACTCGCCGCGGGCCACCAGCTCCTGGTCCTGCTCGACCATCCAACTGACCGCCGCCTCCCGCACCGAGACGCCGACCGGGTTCACGCCGTAGGAGGCCAGCACCGATGCCAGGGCGCGGGTGCGGGCGGGCGGAACCACCGGGTGGGCATAGAGCAGCTCGGCCACGTTGACGCCCGGATCGCAGCCCAGCAGGTCAGCGGCCTCGCGGTAGATGCGGTCGCGTCGGACGCGCAGCGCCGTCAGGATGGCCGGGGGCTCGGCGGCGGCCTGCAGGGCAGCGAGGGTGTCCTCGGCCACCCGCCGCGCGCGCAGTGCGTCGAGCAGCTCGGCCTGGGAGTCGCCGTCCGGCTGCGGCCCCGACATGATCAGGTCGAGGTAGGTCTCGTAGCCATGGCGCTGCAGCACCGCGCGCTCGGCGTCGCGGGCCCTCGACAACTGCCGGGTGGCGTCCCGGTCGTTGGCCTGGTCGACGGCCTCCTCGGCGGCGAGCACGGCCTCGTGGGCGGCCTCGATCTCGGCGCGTGCACCGGGCACCAGCTCGCCTTGGCGGCCCGCGGCCTCGATCTCGACGATCGCCTGCTCGATCTGGTCCAGGCGGTGCTCGGCGGCGGCCAGCTCCTCGTCGGACGGCGGCGACGGCAGGGCGTCCTCGATGCGGGCCAGTTCGCCGTCCACCTCGAGCCACTCGCGGGCGAGCTCGCGCGCCGCCAGGTCGGGCTCCCTGGACTCGGAGTCGGCGTCGAACTCGTCGAGCGCCACCCGCAGTGGCTCGCCGTCGATCATCGGCGCCTCGACCCGGGCGACGAGGTTGGCCCGCTCGTAGAGGACGTGGTCGCGGGTCGCGGCGCGGGAGACGGCCGCCTGCTCGATGGCCCTGAGGGCGTCGGTGGCCTCGGCCTGAGACTCCTCGGCGGTGGCCAGTTCCTTGCGGGCCGACTCCAGCTCTCGGCGGAGGGTGGGCTCGTCGAGCTCCGATGCCTCCAGGTCGCGGAGCTGGTCCTGGGCATCGGTGATCATCTGCGCCGCGGCCACCCGCTGCTCCTCGACGAGGCTCAGCTTGCCGCGTGCGCTCTGCATGTCGTCCCGGCGTGCGTCGAGGTTGCGGCGGGCCTCCTCGGCGGCGTTGGTGAGCTCGCCGGCGCGTTCCAGCAGGCTGTCGCAGTCCTCCAGGTGCGCGGTCATGCGGCGCGTCCGCGCCGCCGCCTCGTCCCGCCGGTTGGCGGTGACCGCCTGGAGCTCGCGCGCCCGTCGCAGCTTCGCGGACAGCTCACCGCGCACGCGCTCGTGGTCCTCGACCCTCCGCACCGCCGCATCGCGGGCGGCGCCCTCGAAGTCCTCGGGGCCGACCGCCACGCTGGGTGACGTCGGCGCGTCGTCGGCGGCGCGCACCAGCAGCCGCGCGAGGCGCTCGGCCAGCCGGGCGCGTTCGCTCGCTGTGGCCTGGAGGACGGTCAGCCTGGGGTGCAGGCTGACCAGGTCGCTCGGCCTCGGTGACTGGGTCTCTGTCGGCGGTTCCACGGCAAACTGCTGGCGCGGTCACCGACTCGAGGCCCCAGCCCCAGCGGGTGACCGCCCACTCACGACAATCGCGTTACAACAGTTTCGCGCGTCAGCGACGCCGCGTGCTCATTTGGCGTGCTGCTCCGCCAGGAGACCGCCCAGGCAGAAGGCCACCGCGGCGTCGGCCACGGCGTCGACCGGGGCCCCGCGGCCGGGCAGGAACGTCCCCGCGAGCCGGCCGACGACCCCGAGGATCGCCTGCGCGACCATCTCCGGGTCGGCGTGGCGGAGGTCGCGGTCGACGATGGCGTCCTTGACGTGCTTGGACAGATCGTCCAGCGCGATCTCCTCGCCCCGCCGCACGTGATGGCGGAACCGGTCGTCGCCGGCGGCCACGCGGATCAGCTCGTTGTGGTCGGGGTGCCGGTCGATCCAGGCCAACGTGGAGCGAATGCCGAGCTCGATGCGGCGCACCGGGTCCCGCTCCGAGCCGATTGCGGCCCGCTGGGCGTCGCGCAGGTCGAGCTGGGCCTGACGGAGGATCTCGACGAAGAGCTGTTCCTTGGACTCGAAGTACCAGTAGAAGACGCCCTTGCCGACGCCGAGCCCCGAGACGAGCTCGGCGACCGAGGTGTCGTGGTAGCCGCGCTCGGCGAAGCGGGCGGTCGCAAACGCGATCAGCTGATCGCGCCGCTGCCGGCCCCGGGGCGTGAGCTGCTTGCCCATGTCGCCAGCCAACCGTACCGGACGCCTTGACCGCGGGGTCAGCGACGGCCCCATGGCCCTCATCTTCCCGTCGCGCTGCCGAAACAGTGTGTTCACGGGGGCTCCGTAGGTTGGGGTCGTGCCCACGTTCGTCATCCGCATGTGGCTTCCCGATCGGCCGGGCGCGCTCGGGCACGTCGCCAGCCGCATCGGCGCGGTGCGTGGCGACGTGGTGGGGATCGACATCCTCGAGCGGGAGGGTGGCCAGGCGGTCGACGAGCTCGTCGTCGAGCTGCCGTCCCCCGGCCTGGTCGACCTCCTGGTCGCCGAGGTGCGCCACGTCGAGGGGGTGGCGGTCGAGGAGGTGCGCCCGGTCACCGCCGCCCGCCACGACCCCCGGCTCGATGCCCTGGAGGCGGCCGCGCAGCTGGTGGGCGCCGACGAGGTCGACGAGTTGCTCGACGCCGTGGTCGGCCACGCCGGCCGGGTGGTGGGGGCCACCTGGGTCGCCGTCGCAGACCTCGACGGCCGCGAGGGCGGGGGAACGCTGGTCGCGAGCGATGGGGCGCCGAGTGGCGCCTGGCTCGAGGCGTTCCTCGTCGGGAGCCGCGCCGCCGACGCCGCGGGGGGCGGCGCGAGCCGCGGATCCGGCGCCAGCGACGTCGTCTGGGCGCCGCTCCCGCACTCCGGCCTCGCACTCGTGCTCGGGCGCGAGGGCGTGCCGTACCGCGCCCGCGAGCGTCGGCAGGTGGCGGCGCTGGCCCGGGTGGTCGACACGAGGCTGCGGGAGCTACGCCGGGCCCGCAGCCGGACGCGCCACCCGAGTCGTTGATCATCGGGGACCGGTCCGGGGGTGTCCCCTCCGCCCCCGCGGCCGGTCGCCCGATCTGAGGGGGGAGGGAGACCTCCCCCCTCCACCCCTCGGGGGTGCAAACTGGACAGCACATGGCGAAGGTCACGCGAGGATTCCTGGGGCGCCGGCGGCCGGCGGAGGCGGGACGGCTGCCCCCGGGCCAGTACGACGTCGGGCGCGACTGGCCGGTGCTCACAGCCGAGGTGACCCCGCGGCTCGACACGGCGTCGTGGACGTTCTCGGTCGAGGGCCTCGTCGAACGCCCCACGACCTGGACCTGGGACGAGATCCACGCGCTACCGCCCTCGACCTACAACGGCGACATCCACTGCGTGACGACGTGGTCGAAGCTGGGCATCTCGTTCACCGGCGTGGCGGTCGACACCCTGCTGGAGGCCGCCGGCCCGCTGCCGGCCGCCAGCCACGTCCTCGCTTTCAGCCACACCGGCTACACGACCAACCTGCCGCTCGACGACGTCACCGGCGGGCGGGCGTGGGTCGCCTGGGACGTCGACGGCGACGCGCTGCCGGTGGACCACGGCGGGCCGGCCCGGCTGTTGGTGCCCCACCTGTACTTCTGGAAGAGCGCCAAGTGGGTGGCCGGGCTGCAAGTGCTGGACCACGACGAGCCGGGATTCTGGGAGCGCAACGGCTACCACGACCGCGGCGACCCCTGGCTCGAGCAGCGCTACCAGGGGGACTAGTGGGCGCTAGCGGGGGCGGCCGGCGGGACCCGTGGCACACGGCCACGGTCGTCGGCATCCGCGACGAGACCGCGACCGCCAAGACCTTCCGGCTCGCCCTGCCGGGCCCGGTCGAGTTCATCGCCGGCCAGCACTACATCATCAGGCTGACCGCACCCGACGGCTACACGGCGTCGCGCTCCTACTCGGTGGCGTCCGCGCCCGACGGCACGAACGAGTTCGAGGTGACCATCGAGCGCCTGCCCGCCGGCGAGGTCTCGATGTTCCTGCACGACGAGGTCGTGGTCGGCGACGAGCTGGAGGTCCGGGGGCCGATCGGCGGGTGGTTCGTCTGGCGGGGAGACGCGCCGGCGGTGCTCGTCGGTGGCGGCTCGGGCGTTGTGCCGCTCATGGCCATGCTGCGCCTCGCCCGGCGGACGGGGAGGGCGGACCTGCTCCGCCTGGTCGTGTCGGTGCGGAGCCCCGACGACCTCTACTACGCGGACGAGCTGCCGGGGCCGGAGGCGACGATCGTGTACTCCCGCCGCGCGCCGGCCGACGCCGAACGAGCTGCGGGGCGCATGGGGCCCTCCGATCTCGAGCCTGCGATCATGCCGGACGCCACCGCATACGTCTGTGGTTCAGCGCGGTTCGCGGACGCGGCCAGCCACCTCCTCGTCGACCTGGACGTGCCGGTCGAGCGGGTCCGGGTGGAGCGCTTCGGTCCCACGGGTTGAGGGTGGCCCGGCGAAAAGACGCCGGGACCTTACGATCGGCCAATGGACGAGGAGTGGCCGATCGCCGACCTCTTCGACGAGGACTACCTGCAATTCTACGCCGCCCACGCCCGCTGACCGGGCGGGCGAATGCCCGGCGAACGATCGTCCGCAACGGGCGCATGCGTCACTCGTGGTTCGTCACGCGGCTGTTCAGCTTCACCGAGCTGCGCGACTGGCTCGTCGAGGCGGGCTTCGCGGCGGTCGAGGGGTACGCAGGTGACGGCGCGCCGCTCACCGCCGGCGCGCGGCGCATGATCCTCGTGGCCCAGAAGTAGCGGCTCTGGCTGAGCATTACTCGATCATCATCAAAACGAACGAAACTGTTTGTAACGCATTGATCAAGGCTGTACGATCGTACACATGTTCGAGGAGGTCGCCGTGCGGGAGGTGCGTGAGGCGCTCGCGGCGCTGCGCGACCTGGTCGGTCGGGTGGTGCCGGAGGCCGTGCCGCTGCCCGAGGCTCCGGCCATGTGGCAGGCGTTCGACGGAATCGAACGGCTCGCCGCCTCGGCGAAGACCCTGCTGGCGGGCCGCGTCGACGAGTCGAGTGTCTGGCAGCGTGCGGGCGACCGCAGCGCCCCCGAGTACCTGGCGCGGAAGTCGGGCTCGTCACTGGGTGCGGCACGGACCTCGCTGGAGACGTCCAAGAGGGTTCGGACCCTGCCGCAGACCCGCTCGGCCATGCAGCGCGGCGAGCTGTCGCGCGCCCAGGCCGACGAGATAGCCGGCGCGGCGTCGGCAAACCCCGGTGCTGAGCGGTCGCTGCTCGCCAGCGTCCCCGGTTCGAGCCTCACCGAGTTGCGCGAGCGCTGCGCGCGTACCCGCGCAGCGGCCGATCCCGACCGCGACGCGACGCAGCGGCGCATCCACCGGGAACGGCGGCTCCGCCGCTGGACCGATGCCGAGGGTGCGTGGAACCTGTCGGCACGCGGCACCCCCGACGCCGGCTCGCGGTTCAACGCGGTGCTCAACCCGATCATCGACGAACTCTTCCAGGCCGCGCGGAGCGCGGGACGACGTGAGACTCGTGAGGCCTATGCGTTCGACGCCCTGATCGAGCTCGCCCGGCGGAGCGGGCGGGAAGGAGCAGCTCCGGGCCCCAGGGGCGCGCCGGACACCAGCCGTGCGGAAGGCTCCGGCAGCCAGCCCGCACGGGCGTCGAATCCGACACACCTGGCACTCCTTCGCATCGACCTCGAGGCCCTCGTCCGGGGACGCGTCAAGGGCGACGAAGTGTGCGAGGTTGCGGGCGTCGGCCCGGTCCCCGTCAGTACCGCCCGCGACCTACTGGGCGACTCGATCGTCAAGCTCGTGATCACCAACGGCGTCGACGTCGCCAACGTGACGCACCTGGGCCGCGGGCCGACTGCGGCTCAGAGGGTCGCGTTGTTGTGGACCTCGGCCGGCTGCGTCGTCGAGGGCTGTTCCAGCACGATCGGCATCGAGACCGATCACCGGGTCCCCTGGGCCGACGACCGGGTCACCGAGCTCGCCAACCTCGACCGGCTCTGCAGCCACCACCATGACCTCAAGACCCGGCAGGGCTGGGCACTGGCGCCGGGCACCGGTAAGAGACCGATGGTCCCGCCCGGTGACCCGCGCCATGCCGCGAACCAATCGCCAAACGCGGCGCCCACCGACCCGAGGCCACCGCCGGGCCCCACCGCTCCCGGATCGAGGCCGTTCGGCGACGCTGCCTGACCAAGGACCCAGGATCGCCCCAGGGCCGGCGCGGCGGGCGGCGGCTCGCGTCAGCTTTGCCCACCCGCGTGGGCGCTGGGCGGCCTGATGCTGGCGGGCGTTGGGGGCGAGGTCAGCTTGCCCACCCGCGTGAGCGATCGACGGCCCGACGCCAGCGGGCGTGGGCAGCGTCGGCGGCATCGGGCGCCGCCTCCGGCTCGAAGCGACGATCGAGCGTCCACCGGGACGCCACCGCCTCGGGTGACGACCACACGCCCTCGGCCAAGCCGGCGATGTAGGCGGCGCCGAGCGCCGTCGTCTCCTGCACGATCGGGCGGGCCACCGGGACCTGCAGCTGGTCGGCCTGGATCTGCAGGAGCAGGTCCATTGCCGACGCGCCGCCGTCGACGCGCAGCTCGGGCATCGTCTGTCCCGAGGCCGCCGACATCGCATCGACCACGTCGCGGGTCTGGTACGCCATCGACTCCACCACGGCGCGGGCGAGGTGGGCCGGCGTGGTCCCCCGGGTGATGCCGAGGATGGTGCCCCGGGCGTAGGGGTCCCACCACGGGCTCCCGAGGCCGGTGAACGCCGGCACGATCACGACGCCCCCCGTGTCGTCGCAGGTCGCCGCCAGGGGCCCGATCTCGGCGCTCTCGTGGATCAGCCCGAGCCCGTCGCGGAGCCACTGGACGGCGGCGCCGGTGACGAAGATCGAGCCCTCGAGGGCGTAGCTGGCCCCCGGCCGCCCCTCCATTGTCCAGGCCACGGTCGTGAGCAGGCCCTCGACCGGGTCGGGGCACGCCTCACCCACGTTCATGAGCACGAAGCTGCCCGTGCCGTAGGTGTTCTTCGCCATCCCCGGTGCGAGGCACGCCTGCCCGAACAGTGCCGCCTGCTGGTCGCCGAGCACGCCCGACACGGGGGTGCCGCGGGGCACGGGCAGGCCGCCAGCGGTGACGCCGAAGCGCCCGCCCGAGGGCCGGACCTCGGCCAGCGCCGCAACCGGCACCCCGAAGAGCCCGGCGAGGTCGTCCGACCAGGAGAGGCTCCGGATGTCGAAGAGGAGCGTCCGGCTGGCGTTGGAGGCCTCGGTGGCGTGCACGCCGCCGTCCGAGCCACCGGTCAGGTTCCATACGAGCCAGCTGTCGACGGTGCCGAGAGCGGTGTGCGGCGCGGCGGCGCCCGCGGGTACGTGCCCGTCGGTGAGGAGCCACTCGTACTTGGTGGCCGAGAAGTACGGGTCGAGCACGAGCCCGGTGGTGGCGCGCACCTGGTCCAGGTGGCCCGCCTCGCGCAGCTCGTCCGAGCGGCCGGCCGTCCGGCGGTCCTGCCAGACGAGCGCGTTGTGCAAAGGTGCGCCGCTGCGCCGGTCCCACGCCACGGCGGTCTCACGTTGGTTGGTGATCCCGATCGCCGCCACCGGCTCGTCGTCGAGGGCCGCGATCAACTCGCCGAGCGTGGTGGTGGTCGCGTCCCATATGTCGCGGGGATCGTGCTCGACCCACCCCGGCTGCGGGAAGTGCTGCGGGAACTCGCGGTAGGCGTAGCCCGCCGGGGTCCCGTCGTCCCGCACGGCGAAGCTCCGCACCCCCGTCGTCCCGGCGTCGATGGCGATGACCACGGACATCGGCGCAGCACGCTAGTGGGGCCGCCCCACTGGTTGGCGGCCCCGAGCTCCGGGCGGCAAATGCGGGCGGCAAATGCGGGCGTCGGCGGGCGCCGGCGCGTCGATAGTGTCGCGGCATGCGTGTGGCGATGCTGACCGGGGGCGGTGACTGCCCCGGACTGAACGCAGTCATGCGGGCGGTCGTGCGCAAGGGACAGGTCCACTACGGCGACGAGATGGTGGGCATCCGCGACGGCTGGCGCGGCGCCGTCGAGAACCAGGTGGTCGAGCTGTCGGTCGAGTCGTTCCGCGGCACGCTGCCCCGCGGCGGGACGATCCTGGGCTCGTCGCGGACCAACCCCTACAAGCTCGACGACGGCCCGGACCGGGTGAAGGCAACGCTGGCCGACAACGGCATCGAGGCGCTGGTCGCCATCGGGGGGGAGGACACGCTCGGGGTGGCCACCCGCCTGGCCGACGAGGGCGTGGCCGTCGTGGGCGTGCCGAAGACGATCGACAACGACCTGTCGGCGACCGAGCTGACCTTCGGCTTCGACACCGCAGTCCAGGTGTGCGTCGACGCGATCGACCGGCTCCACACCACGGCCGAGTCCCACCACCGGGTGATGGTCGTCGAGGTGATGGGCCGCCACGCCGGGCACATCGCCCTATGGGCCGCGATCGCGGGCGGGGCGACGATGGTCCTCGTTCCCGAGCGGCCCTTCGACATCGACGAGGTGTGCCGAGTCATCCGGCACCGCCACGTGCGGGGCCGATGGGCGTCGATCGTGGTGGTGGCCGAGGGCGCCCAGCCCATCGAGGGCACGATGGCCACGGCCACGGCCGAGATCGACGCGTTCGGCCACCCGCGGCTGGGGGGCATCGGTGATCAGGTGGCCACCGCCATCGAGGAGCGCACCGGCTACGAGACGCGGGCGATCGTGCTCGGCCACATCCAGCGCGGCGGGACGCCCACGGCGTTCGACCGGGTGTTGGCCACGCGCTTCGGCATCGCCGCCATCGACGCCGTCCACGACGGTGCGTTCAGCACGATGGTTGCCCTACGCGCCGGCGACATCGTCCGGGTGCCGCTGGGCGCGGGAACGGCCGAGCTCAAGCTGATCGATCCCGCCCTCTACGACGTCGCGTCGGTGTTCTTCGGCTGAATCACCCGGCGTCGCTCTCGCTCTGCAGGCGCTGGTAGTCGCCGGCGCACGTGACCGGGCCGCCAGTTGCGCCCGAATCCGCCTGCACCTCCCTGGGCTCGCCCTGGATCAGGAAGCGGACCGAGTCGACGCCGTCGAGCTTGTTGGCAGTGCACACGATCTGCCCGAAGGCGGCGCGCTGGGTCTCGCCCTCGACGTCGAAGATCTCGTTCGTCAGGTCGACCACCAGGGTTCCGCGGGCCAGCTCCGGTTGCGACGCCAGGCGGGTGTCCTCGGGGATCAGGTTGGTGACGCCGTCGGACCGTTCCCGGGCGTTGGGGGCCGCCCGCAGCAGCGTCTCGAGCACCGCCGCCGGGTCGGGCCCGGCGGACGGGTTGCTGACCGGCACGCGCCGCTCGACGTCGACGAGGCGCGGGTCCTCGGGCGACTGGACGAGGGAGATCGGCACCGCGACCGTCTCCTGCGATTCTGTGGACTCGGTGGTGGCGTCGACGGCCTCGTCGGGGACGTTCTCGCGGGAGATGGCGCGGGGATTGTCGTCGGTCGGTATGCCGCACCCGGCTCCCAGCGCCACGACAGCCAGCGCCGCCGAGCACACGACCGTGCGGACGCGGCGGCTCATGGCGCCTCCGTCGGCAGCTCGATCACGAAGCGCGACCCCTGCTCGCCGTTGGACCGGTCCTCCACCCACACCGAGCCGCCGTGCAGGCGCACGTGCTCGGCGACCAGCGCCAGCCCGAGCCCGACGCCGTCGACGCCGAGCCGGCGCCCGGCGCGCGAGCCGCGGTTGAACCGGTAGAAGATCGACTCCCGGTCCTCGAGGGGCACGCCGGGACCGTTGTCCTCGACGGCGATCAGCACGTTCTCGTCGTCCTTGCGCAGCTGCACCCGGGTTGCCCCGTCGCCGTACTTGGCGGCGTTGTCGAGCAGGTTGGCGATCACCCGGACCAGCCGCCGCTTGTCGGCCTTGACCACCACGCCGGCCAGGTCGGCGTCGATGTCGACCGGCACGTCGGCGTCGGTCGAGGCGGTGACCGCCTGCATGATGAGCTCGGCCAGGTGGACCTCCTCGAGGTCGAGGTGCATGACGCCGGCGTCGAACCGGGAGATCTCCAGCAGGTCCTCAACCAGCTGCCGGAAGCGGTCGATGTCGGCGACCATCAGGTCGAGCGCCGCCTTCGCCCGCTCGGACATGTCCTCGCGCTGGTTCTCGAGCACCTCGATCGACGCCGACAGGGTCATGAGCGGCGAGCGCAGCTCGTGGCTGACGTTGGACGCAAACCGGGCGTCGCGCTGGATCCGCTCCTCGAGCGCGGCAGCCATGTCGTTGAAAGAGTCGGCCAGCGGCGCCAGGTCGGCGTCGGCGCTGGCCTCGACGCGCGTGTCGAGCCGCCCGGTCGCCAGTGCGTGCGCCGCCTCGCCGATCCCGACCAGCGGCCGCAGCACCCGGCGGGCGGCCCACCAGCCCAGGGCGGCGCCGGCCAGGGTCGTGAGCAGCGCCGCGGCCAGCAGCGAGATGCTGATCGACTCGAGCGTCGACTCCAGCTCGCGCAGCGACACGATCTCGAAGTAGGCGCCGTTGACGGACTCGAGCGGCACGCCGACGGCCAGCTCGGTCTCGTCGTTGTACCGGAAGCGCATCCGCGCCGGCTGCCCCGACTGCACCAGCTCGCTGAGCTCCGCCGGCAGGCTGTCGCCGCTGAACTCGGCGTTGAGCGGGTACCACGTGCCCTCCAGCAGCAGGACGGGATTCGAGCCCGTCGGCGTCACGAGCGACGACACCACGCCCAGCGGGTCGCTCACGTCGGACTCCAGCTGGTTGCGCACGTTCTGGGCGTTGGCGTAGGTCTGGGCGGTGGCGGCCGACTCGCGCTGGTCGAGGAGGTTGCGCCGGGTGAGGCCGATGGTGGCGCCCGCCAGCACTGCCGACATGAACAGGGCGCCGACCGCGAAGGCGATGGTGATGCGGGCTCGGAGGCCCAGACGGGGGAGGAAGCGCCTCACCGGGCCCG
>DATFVX010000154.1:0-2305 GCA_035259985.1 Acidimicrobiales bacterium
CATCGCCGGGGCCCCGCGGCGCGGAGCAGGGTCGAGTTGGACCCGGAGACTGTAGCGGCCGGCTGGGCATTTCCTCACATTCGGGATCATGCCGAGGGGGTGTGACATTTTGGGGGCCGCCGGCCGCCGAGACGGCCCCACTGGTGCGCGCTCGCGCCCACTAGTGGACCCTCGCGGAAGTCATCGTGGCGTCTCGCCGACCAGATTCGCCGCTGGACATCGTCCTCGTCTTCGCCGCAGCTACGGCTGCGCCTTCCTCCTACGTCCTCGCCAGCGACAAATCTGCCACGGCGATACATCCACGGAACTTCCGCGAGCGCCCGCTAGGCCCGATCGGCGCAGGCGCCGCCCACCGCCACACTGCTGCCATCCACCACGCCCACGTCGGGGAGGGAGCCTTGGGGGACCTCCAACGCGAAGCGGTAGCTCCCGCCCGACGGATAGGTCGGGCACCCCTCGATGTCTGGGCAGGGGTCCATGTCCGCCGTCGACACGAGCGCGCCGTCCGCGTCGAACCACGCGATCGACAGGGGTGTCGGTGTGTTGCGCATGTAGAAGCTCGACGACGAGTCGGCGTCCCAGACGAACAGCATGCCGGCGTATCCGCCGAGGTCGGTGACCTCCATCAGCCCCCGCTGGCGCTGCTCGGGGGTGGCGGCGAGCAGCACGCACCACCCGGCCACCTCGCCGTCGGGGCCCGTGATGGCGATGGCCACCTCCCCGAACTCGAGGTCGCCGACATCGAAGCGTTCGAGCGCAACTCTGTCGGCGGGCCCGGGCCGCTCATCGAGGCCCGCGCCCTGCGCCGCCGGGGCGTCGTCCGACAGCGCGGCAACGTCGGGCGTCGACGACCCCGCACCGGCGCCGTCGTCGTCGCCACAGCCTGCGAGGGCCGCGGCCGCCAGCACGACGACGATCAGGGCGCGACGAATCATGGGAAGGCATCCTGCCATCCGCCGACCGCCATCCACCGACCACCGGGCACCTGCCGCCGGCCGCCGGCCGGCGGCTACTCGGCGGACCGGGGCCCGGATCCGTAGAGGCTGAGGGTCTCGGCCACGTCGGCCGACAGGTGGTACGTCTCGGCGTCCGCCGGGAACCGCCCGGCGCGGACGTCGGCGGCATACGCCGAAAGCGCCTCCACCGCCGCGCCGCCCAGCTCGGCGTAGCGGCGCACGAAGCGCGGCCGGATGTTCTGCTCGATGCCCAGCAGGTCGTGGTACACGAGCACCTGTCCGTCGCAATCACCGCCGGCCCCGATGCCGATCGTGGGCACATCGACCGACGCCGTGACCATGCGCGCCACCTCGTCGGGCACCGCCTCGAGCACGATCGCGAAGCAGCCGGCGGCCGCCAGCGCCTTGGCGTCGCGCACGAGCTCCAGCGCGGCGTCGTGCTGGCGGGCCTGGACCTTGAACCCGCCGACGGCGTGCACCGATTGGGGGGTCAGCCCGAGGTGGCCCATGACGGGGATCTCGGCGTCGACGATCGCCTCGATCATCGGCAGCCGCTTGCGGCCGCCCTCGAGCTTGACGGTCTGGGCGCCCGCCCGGATCAGCGTGGCGGCGTTCCGGACGGCGTCGTCGGCCGTGGTGTGGTAGCTCATCCACGGCAGGTCGCCGACGACCAGCGGACGCGGGTTCTCGCTCGTGGACGAGGCCAGGCCGCGGGCCACCGCGCCCACGTGGTGGGCGATGTCGTCGACCGAGACCTGCAACGTGTCGTCGTAGCCGAGGACGACCATCGCCAGCGTGTCGCCGACCAGGATGAGGTCCACGCCGGCGGCGTGGGCCTGGCGGGCACCGGGCGCGTCGTAGGCGGTGACCATGACCAGCGGATCGCTGCCATTACGCGCCTTAGAGGACCGAATGGCGGGCACGGTCTGCGTGCGCATGGGGACTCAACCCTCCTTCTCCGTCCAGCGCCATGGGTGGCTGCCGGCGGTGCTGTGGACCGTAGTTCGACCGCTAGGTTCAACGCCATGTCGGCCGAAGGACATTCCGACGCCTCGGAGGTTCGCGCCGGGACCTGCGATTCCTGCGGCGCAGCCGCCGACGATCTGGCCGCCGTGCACCGGGTCTACGTCACGCCGGCGGCCTGGGACACCGAGGAGAAGGTGGACGTGCTCGACGACGTCGAGCGCTGGTGCTTCCCCTGCCGGACCCAGTACCCCCATCAGCCGCTGGTCGGCTGACGCGGCCGGGCCGCCCGCCCGGCGTCAGCCGGGGCCGGGTCCGCCGGGCTGGGGGATGGTCGGAAGAGTCAGCGTTGGCACGGTGATCTCGATCGACGTGGTCGTGGCGGG
>DATFVX010000155.1:0-7644 GCA_035259985.1 Acidimicrobiales bacterium
GGTCAGATCCCGAGCATCGACATCCACCGCAACCGCCGGCAACCGTCGGCGTTGGTGCTGTCGGTGATCGACGGCGTGCGCGTGCCGGCGGTGCCGCCGGCGCCCTGCCCGGGGCTGCGGGGCATGGCCTGCCGCCCGTTCGTCGCCACCGAGAACGACCCGGCCCCCTAGGACGCCGCCGTCAGCCGCCGCGTCCTCCGGGGTCCGCGGGTTGCGGTCACGCCGTACGCTGACGCCGTGCGCAGGCCGAAGATCTCGTGGCCGACCCTCGTCGGCCTGCCGGCGGCCGGCGTCCTCGCGTGGCTGGTGACCCGCGCGTCGGTCCTGGCGGTGGCGGTCGCGGTGCTCGTCGGCTGGCTGCTGCTGCGGATCGGGTTCAGCGTGCTGTCGGGGTTGGCGACCCCGCTTCCGCCGCCCCCTCCGCCGGGTGAGCTGCGCAAGGTGCGGCTGACGTACCGATGCTCGATCTGTGGGACCGAGGTGCGCATGACGAGCGCCAACGACGAGGTGCCCGACCCGCCGCGGCACTGCCAGGAGGACATGGATCTGGTGGCGCCGATCGATGGGTGATCGACGCGGCGGGCTCAACGAGATTCCCACAGGCTGTGGATAACCCTGGGGAGGGTCACATCGCTGTAACTTCGGCTACCTGGTGTTCAGCACCACGGGTGGGGTTGGACACCGCCCATCGCGGTCGGGCGGGCCGGCGCGTCGCCCCGGACCGCCGACGCGCTCGCGTCGCCCGCGCGTCAGCGGTACTGCGTCGCCACGATGATGCCGCCGCAGATGGCCGCCAGCCCGCCGGCGAGGTATGCGTTGCTCGTCCCACCAGGTAGGACGTCGAGGTAATTGAGGAAGATCAGCAGCACCCCGAGGCCGAGCAGCGAGAACATCAGCACGGGCACCCACATGGGGCTGATCTTCACCTCGCGGGGCACCGGCGGCGTGTATCGGGTCGACCGATTGGGCCGGCTCGAGGCCGGCGTGGTGCCCTTGGCGGTCACGCGCCCACCCGAGATCCTGCGCTTGGCTGGCTTGGCCATGGGCGGGCACCTTAGGACATGAGCGAAGGAAAGTACCCATGACCGTTCTCGCCGCTGTCGACATCGGGACGAACTCCATCCACCTGGTCGTCGCCCGCGTCGACGCCGAGCGCTTCGAGGTGGTGGACCGCGAGCGGGAGATGGTCCGCCTCGGATCGTCGGCCCGGGACATGAAGCGGCTGACCCCGGCGGCCATCAACCGGGGCATCGAGGTGCTGGCGCGCTTCCGCCAGGTGGCGGCGATCCACGGGGCGCGGCTCCGGGCGGTGGCCACCTCGGCGGTGCGCGAGGCCGCGAACCGGTCGACGTTCATCGACCGGGCCCGCGACGAGGCGGGGATCGACGTCGAGGTCATCTCCGGCTTCGAGGAGGCCCGGCTGATCCACCTCGGCGTGCTCCAGGCGGTCCCCGTGTACGACCGCCAGGTGCTGGTGTGCGACATCGGCGGGGGCTCCACCGAGCTGGTCGTCGGGCGGAAGGGCGACATCCTCACGGCCCGCAGCCTCAAGCTCGGCGCCATCCGCCTCACCCGGCGCTACTTCGCCAAGAACAAGCTCAACGGCGACGCGGTGGAGGCCTGTCGGCGCGACATCCGCGCCACCCTGGCCCCCGCGGTCCGGGAGATCGAGCGGCTGGGTTTCGACGTCGCGGTCGGGTCCTCGGGGACCATCGGGGCGATCTGCCAGATGGCCGCCGTCCGGTCCGCCGGCGTCGCCCCCCGCACGCTGAACAACCTCAGGATCAGCCGCGCGGAGATCGACGACGTGGTGCGCCGGCTCCTCAAGGCCAACACCGTCAAGGCCCGGGCCAAGACCCCCGGCCTCGACCCCCGGCGCGCCGACATCATCGTCGCCGGCGCCCTGATCCTCGAGCAGGTGGCGGCCGAGTGCGGCCTCCAGGAGCTCACGTTCTCGGACTTCGCACTGCGCGAGGGCGTCCTGCTCGACACCTGGCGTCGGGAGCACGGCGGTTCCCTCCACCACCTGTCCGACCTGCGCCGCCGCAGCGTCCTGCGCCTGGCCGAGCAGATGGACGAGGACGTGACCCACTCGACCCGGGCGGCGCGCCTGGTGCTGCAGCTGTTCGACGGTGCGTGCGTGGTGCACGGGCTGGGCGACGACAGTCGCGAGATCCTGGAGGCGGCGGCGCTGCTCGCCAACGTCGGGCTGTTCCTGTCGCACGCCGGCCACCACAAGCACAGCTACTACGTGATCCGGAACAGCGAGCTGCTCAGCGGGTTCACCGACCGCGAGATCGAGCTGATCGCCCAGGTGGCGCGCTATCACCGGAAGTCCCTGCCGAGCGAGAAGCATCCCGAGTTCGCGGCCCTCGACCCGGAGGACCAGCGCCGCGTCCGCGTGCTGGCCGGGCTGCTGCGCATCGCCTTCGGGCTCGACCGCAACCACGCCGGCAACGTCCGCAGCCTGTCGTGCCGCACGAGCCCCGAGGGCGCCCTCGTGGTCGACATCGAGCCTTCGCCCGGTGCCGACGTCTCGCTCGAGCTCTACTCGGCCAACCAGCGGACCGACCTGCTGTCCGAGGTCCTGGGGCGTCCGGTGAAGGTTTTGGGCCCGCCTCCCCAACCCCCGCCCGAAGGCGACGCCCTGATGTCCATAACTGCCGCAGGTTCCAGCGAGTAGGGCGGTAGCCTGCCGGGCCGTGGCGCCCCGGGTCCTGGTGGTCGACAACTACGACAGCTTCGTCTACAACCTCGTCCAGTACCTGGGGGAGCTGGGCGCCGAGCCGCTGGTCCACCGCCACGACGAGCTGTCCCTCGCGGAGATCGAGGCGCTGGATCCCGACGCCGTCCTGATCTCGCCCGGGCCCGGGCGCCCGGAGGACGCCGGACTGTCCAACGAGGTGATCCGCCACTTCGCCGGGCGGCGGCCGGTGCTCGGGGTGTGCCTCGGTCACCAGTGCGTGGGGCAGGTCTACGGCGGCGAGGTGGTGCGGGCCGCGGAGATCATGCACGGCAAGACCTCCTTCATCCACCACACCGGGGCCGGCGTGTTTGCGGGCCTGCCGTCGCCGTTCGAGGCCACCCGCTATCACAGCCTGGTGATCGACCGCGGCTCGGTTCCCGCAGAGCTCGAGATCACGGCGTGGACCGACGACGGCACGGTGATGGGGCTGCGCCACCGCCAACATGCGGTCCCGGTCGAGGGTGTGCAGTTCCACCCCGAGTCGATCCTGACCGCCTCGGGCCACGACCTGCTGCGCAACTTCCTCGCCCCGGTGGGCGCGGGCGCGTAGGCCCTGACCTGCGGGTTGGCGCGACGCCGACCTGGGGCGCAAAGTTGCAAACGGCGGACTCAACTTTTATCGTGGGCCGCAGTTCAAAGCGACTCCTCAGGAGGCAACCCCATGCCCAAGGCCGTCGGCATCGACCTCGGCACAACCAACTCCGTGGTCGCGGTCCTCGAGGCCGGCGACCCCGTCGTGATCCCCAACGCCGAGGGGTCGCGCACCACTCCGTCAGTCGTCGCGTTCTCCAAGGGCGGCGAGGTGCTGATGGGCGAGGTGGCCAAGCGTCAGGCCATCACCAACCCCGACCGCACCATCCGTTCGGTCAAGCGCCACATGGGCACGAGCTGGAAGATCGACATCGACGGCAAGGCGTACACGGCGCAGGAGATCTCGGCCCGCACGCTGCAGAAGCTGAAGCGTGACGCCGAGTCGTACCTGGGCGACACCGTGACCCAGGCCGTCATCACCGTGCCGGCCTACTTCGACGACGCCCAGCGCACCGCCACCAAGGAGGCGGGCCAGATCGCCGGCCTCGAGGTGCTGCGGATCATCAACGAGCCCACGGCGGCAGCCCTCGCCTACGGGCTCGACAAGGAGGGCGCCGAGCAGACCGTGCTCGTGTTCGACCTCGGCGGCGGCACGTTCGACGTGTCCATCCTCGAGATCGGCGACGGCGTCTTCGAGGTGAAGTCCACCCACGGTGACACCCACCTCGGCGGCGACGACTGGGACCAGCGCGTCATCGACTGGCTGGTGAGCCAGTTCAAGGCCGCCCACGGCGTCGACCTCGCCAACGACAACATGGCGCTCCAGCGGCTCAAGGAGGCGGCGGAGAAGGCCAAGATCGAGCTGTCCCAGGTCCAGCAGACGCAGATCAACCTGCCGTTCATCACCGCCACCAGCGAGGGCCCGCTGCACCTGGACGAGAGCCTGAGCCGGGCCAAGTTCCAGGAGCTCACGGCCGACCTGCTGGAGAAGTGCCGCGGCCCGTTCGAGCAGGCCATCAAGGACGCCGGCCTTTCCAAGGAGGACATCGACCACGTGATCATGGTGGGCGGCTCCACGCGCATGCCCGCCGTGCACGACCTCGTCGTCGAGCTGACGGGCAAGGAGCCCCACAAGGGCGTCAACCCCGACGAGGTCGTGGCCGTGGGCGCCGCCATCCAGGCGGGGGTGCTCAAGGGCGAGGTCAAGGACGTGCTGCTCCTCGACGTCACGCCGCTGTCCCTCGGCATCGAGACCAAGGGTGGCGTGATGACCAAGCTCATCGAGCGCAACACCACCATCCCCACCCGCCGCACCGAGGTGTTCACGACCGCGGAGGACATGCAGCCGTCGGTCGAGATCCACGTGCTGCAGGGCGAGCGCGAGATGGCTCAGTTCAACAAGACGCTCGGCAAGTTCCAGCTCGTCGACCTGCCCCCGGCGCCCCGTGGCGTCCCGCAGATCGAGGTGACCTTCGACATCGACGCCAACGGCATCGTGCACGTGGCCGCCAAGGACCGCGCCACGGGCAAGGAGCAGTCGATGACGATCACCGGCCAGTCCTCGCTGGCCCGTGACGACATCGAGCGCATGGTCAAGGACGCCGAGGCGCACGCCGAGGAGGACCGCCGGCGCCGCGACGAGGCCGAGGTCCGCAACCAGGCCGACACCCTCGTGTACCAGACCGAGAAGCTGCTCAAGGAGCAGGGCGACAAGATCTCGGGCGACGAGAAGTCGGCCGTCGAGGACAAGCTCGGCGACCTCAAGGCGGCCCTCGGGGGCAGCGACACCGAGGCGATCCGCAACGCCACCGACTCCCTCATGGCGGCGAGTCAGAGCTTCACGCAGAAGCTCTACGAGGCCGCCTCGCAGGAGGGTGCCAGCGCCGGCGGCCCCGGCCCCGGCGCGGGAGCCACGGACCAGCCCTCCGATGACGACGTGGTCGACGCGGAGATCGTCGATGACGAGGAGGGCAGTTCCTCGTGAGCGAGCGGCCCGCTGCGAAGCAGCAAGAGCGGGAAGCAATGAGCGAGCGGCCCACGCCCGATCGACGAGCGTCGGCCGAGGTCACGCCCGATGCACCCGAGGCCGAGCCCACCCCGCCCGAGGGCGGGGAGGGCGACGCCCCGGAGGCGTCCGAGACGCGCCGCTCCGGCGGTCGCGACGCCGCGACCGTCGATCCCAACGACAGCGTCGAGGTGACCGACGACCTCCAGGCGGCGGCCGACGCACTGGAGGTCGACCTGGAGCTGTTGCTGGCGGAGCGCGAGCAATACCTCGACGCGTACCGGCGCGCCCAGGCCGACTTCGAGAACTACCGCAAGCAGGCCCAGAAGCGGCAGGAGGACGCCGTGGTGCGGGCGCTCGGCAGCTTCGTCGAGAAGCTGTTGCCCGTCCTCGACGCGTGCGACGCCGCCCTGGCCCACGGGGCCAGCGAGGTCGAACCGGTGCTGGCGGCGCTGTACGGCGCCCTCGGCAAGGAGGGCCTCGAGCGCATCGATCCCAAGGGTGCGCCGTTCGACCCCGCGGAGGCCGACGCGGTCCTGCACGAGCCCGGCGAGGGCGGCGACCAGGTCGTCTCCGAGGTGCTGCGGGCCGGCTACCGCTGGCGCGGCCGCGTGCTGCGCCCGGCGATGGTCAAGGTCACGGACTGAACCGACAGGCGGACGAGCGATGGCGCCGCAGCGTGAGTGGTTCGAGAAGGACTACTACCGAGTCCTCGGGGTGAGCGACACAGCCTCCCAGAAGGACATCCGCAGCGCGTTCCGCAAGCTGTCGCGGCAGTACCACCCCGATGCCAACCCCGACGACAAGGCGGCCGAGGAGCGCTTCAAGGAGGTCTCGGCGGCCTACGACGTCGTCGGCGACGCGGAGAAGCGCAAGGAGTACGACGAGGTCCGCAAGCTGGGGCCCATGGGTGGGGCGTTCGGCGGGCCGGGCGCCGGTGGCGGCGGAGGCGGCAGCTTCCGCTTCGAGGACGTCGGCGACATCGGCGACGTGCTCGGCGGCCTGTTCGGCCGCGGCCGGCGGCGCGGCGGCGCCGCGGGCACCGGCGGCGTCCGGGGGACGGGCCCGCACCGGGGCCAGGACCTCGAGTCGGATCTGCACCTGTCGTTCGAGGACGCCGTCCACGGGCTGACCACGACCGTGCACCTGACGAGCGAGGCGGCGTGCTCCACCTGCCACGGCAGCGGGGCGCGGCCCGGCACCACGCCGCGTACGTGCCCGACATGTCAGGGCCGCGGGGTCGTCGACGACAACCAGGGCTTCTTCAGCTTCTCGTCGCCCTGCCCGGAGTGTGCGGGCCGCGGCTACATGATCGACGAGCCGTGCCCCACGTGCCGGGGCACCGGGGTCGAGCACCGTCCGCGCGAGGTGAAGGTCCGGATCCCGCCCGGCGTGGGCGACGGGCAGCGCATTCGGCTGCGGGGCAGGGGCGGGCCCGGCCGCAACGGCGGCCCGGCCGGCGACCTCTACGTCACCGTGCGGGTGGCGCCGCATCGCGTGTTCGGGCGCCGTGGCAACGACCTCACCGTGACGGTGCCGATCACCTTTCCCGAGGCGGCGCTGGGGGCCGACGTGGCCGTGCCGACGCTCGACGGTGACCCGGTCAAGGTGCGGATCCCGGCCGGCACCCGCTCGGGCCGCACGTTCCGGGTCCGGGGCAAGGGCGTGGCGGCCCGCCGCAAGACCGGCGACCTGCTGGTGACCGTCGAGGTCGCCGTGCCGCAGAAGCTCAGCGCCGAGGAGCGCCGGGCGGTCGAGGCGCTGGCAGCCGCCGCCAACGGCGCCTCCCCGCGGGCGCACCTGGGCGCGGAGGAGGCGACCTCATGAGTGCCCGTCCCGACCCGGGCGAGCGCACCCGGGCGGTGTACGTGATCTCGGTGGCGGCCGAGCTGGCCGGCGTGCACCCGCAGACCCTGCGCATCTACGAGCGCAAGGGCCTGGTCGACCCGGCCCGCACCATCGGCGGCAGCCGCCGCTACAGCGACGCCGACATCGAGCTGCTCCGCCGCATCCAGGAGCTCACCAACGACGGGCTCAACCTGGCCGGCGTCCAGCGGGTCCTCGCGCTCGAGACCGAGGTGGCGCGCCTGCGGGCCGACCTGGCGAAGCTCCGGAAGCAGGCGGCCGAGGCCGTCGCCGACGCGCATCGCGAGCACAAGCGCGAGCTCGTGCCCCTCCGCCAGGCGGTGGCCCTCTTCGAGGCCCGTCGCAAGGGCTGACGCGACTAGTGGGCCCTCGCGGAAGTCATCGTGGCGTCTCGCCGGCCAGATTCGCCGCTGGACGTCGTCCTCGTCGTCGCCGCAGCCGCTGGCTGCGCCTTCCTCCTGCGTCCTCGCCAGCGACGAATCTGACACGGCGATAC
>DATFVX010000156.1:0-8159 GCA_035259985.1 Acidimicrobiales bacterium
GATGTATCGCCGTGTCAGATTCGTCGCTGGCGAGGACGCAGGAGGAAGGCGCAGCCAGCGGCTGCGGCGACGACGAGGACGACGTCCAGCGGCGAATCTGGCCGGCGAGACGCCACGATGACTTCCGCGAGGGCCCACTAGATTTGGGCCGGATGGGGGAAACCGGTGCACGCCCCGGCGGCGACGACTGGCTGCCGATCAAGTTCGGGCCGGTGTCGAACGGCGAGTTCCACCCGGTGCCGCACAGTCCGTTCCTTCGCGAGGTGATCCGGCGGACGCATCGGTTGGCCGACGACAACGCCCGCCGGCTGGGCATCACACGGCGGCAGTTCCTGACCGGGGCCACGGGCGCCGCCGCGACGCTGTTCGTGTTGGGCGCCTGCTCCAAGGAGGAGTCGTCGGGGCGGGGGGAGTCGCCCGGGGGGAGGTTCGGCGTCTCCGAGGAGGCCACCACCGACACCAGCGCCGCACTGGAGGACCTGGGGGGCGAGGAGTTCATCTTCGACGTCCAGACCCACTACGTGAACTACGACCTCGGCGGCGTCGAAGGCGACTGGACCGGGATGTTCCCGCAGGCGCAGTGCGCCGAGGGCGAGTCCGGCGGCGACACGCGGGCGTGCTTCACCGCCGATGCCTACTTCCGTGAGGTGTTCGTCCGGTCGGACACCTCCATGTCGATCCTGTCGGCGCTCCCGACGCCCGAGCTCCAGCTCGCGCCCGACGACATGGTGTACGCCATCGACGTCGCCTCGCGGATCGGATGCGACGGCCGGGTGCTCATGCACGGCGGCGCCTACCCGCACAGGGGGCCGATCGAGGCCGCGCTGATGGGCATGAGCGACCTGCGGGAGCGCTACGACATCGCGGCCTGGAAGATCTACACGATGACCCCCAGCGACGCGCACTTCTACTTCGACGACCACGACCCGGATCGGCCGCAGATCGGGCAGCGCTTCATCGATCACGTGCGGGAGATCGGGCCGCCCATCATCTGCACCCACAAGGGGATCTCGTCGATCGTCGGCTCGACCCCCGAGCTGGCTTCGCCCAGCGACATCGGCCCCGCGGCGGCCCGGAACCCCGACGTGTCGTTCGTCGTCTACCACTCGGGCTTCGAACCGGGCGGGGGCGGGACCGGGCCCTACGACCCGGACGACCCCGCACCGCAGGGGGTCGACCGGCTGATCCGGTCGTTGCAGGAGGCCGGGGTCGAGCCCAACGCCAACGTCTACGCGGAGCTCGGCGGCACCTGGTGGTTCGTCATGCGGGACCCCACGGCGGCGGCGCACACCCTCGGCAAGCTGCTGGCGTACGTCGGCCAGGACCGCGTGGTGTGGGGGACCGACTCGATCTGGTTCGGCACCCCGCAGGACCAGATCCAGGCGATGCGGACCTTCCAGATCAGCGAGGAGCTGCAGGAGCGCCATGGCTACCCGGCGCTCACCGACGAGCTCAGGGCCAAGATCTTCGGGCTCAACTCGGCCGCGCTCTACGGCGTCGAGCCCCTCACCGGCCGCTGCGACCTGAGCCCGGAAGACGTCGAGGCGATCCGCGCCAGCCTCCCCCCGGCGCCCACCTACGGGCCCACGACCTACGCGGAGGCGGCGGCGATGATCTCCGCCCACCAGGGCGGCCAGCTCGCGTAGCGCCCCGCCGGCCCGCGGGCGTGCCGGGCCGCCGCCGGCGGGCGCCCGGTAGCGCTGTCGCATTCCTACAAGACCGTCGCCGGCACGCCCCAGCACCCTGTGGTCATGAGCAACACCAACCCGGTGCACAGGTACCCCACCATCACCCCCCACCTGGGGGTTGACGATCCCGCCGCCGCAGCGGACTTCTACAAGCGCGCCTTCGACGCCCAGGAACTGGTCCGGCTCGTCCTACCCGACGGGACGATCGCGCACGCCGAGGTGCTGGTCGGCGACGCCCTGATCACGCTCGGAAAGGCGATCCCCGAGTACCACCTGGCCGCACCGTCCCCCGACGAGCCGGTCCAGGTGTCGATCACCTACTTCACCGACGACGTCGACGCCGTGTACGCCCAGGCGGTGGCGGCCGGGGCCACGGCGGTCACACCCGTCGCCGACCAGTTCCACGGCGACCGCGTCGGCTCGCTGCGGGACCCGTTCGGCCACCGCTGGATCGTCGCCACGCACCTGGAGGACGTGCCCTACGACGAGCAGCAGCGGCGACTGACGGCGATGATGGGCGGGACCGCGTCCCCGTAGCGGGACCCGGTCCGGGACCCGCTGACCCGGCGCGCACCGGGGTGCCGGTATCTTGCCCGGGTGCCCGAGATCGGTGCGCACGCCCGGCCCGACGTCCCCCCGCAGGCGCTGCGGGGGCCGGCGCTCGAGAACTTCGACCTCGACTATCGGGAGCCCACGCCGTCGCTGACGGACATCGTCGACTACCACTGGATCGTCACGTGGTCGGTCCCGCCCGGCGAGGAGCGTGAGCAACCCGTGGTCACCCACCCCAGCATCCACCTCACTGTCGAGGGCGACCGGGCGACGGTGACCGGGGTGGTCACCCGCTGCTTCCGGCGGACGCTGGTGGGCAGCGGCCGGGCGGTGGGCGTGCGCTTCCGGCCGGCGGGCTTCGCAGCGGTGTGCACGGAGCCCGCGTCCCGGCTCACCGACCGGGCCGTCCCGGCCGGACAGGTCCTCGGCGCCGAGACGGCCAGCAGGCTGGCGGAGGTCGCCGGCGGTGACCCGGGCGTCGACATCGACGACGCCGTCCGGGGCGTGGAGGCCGTCCTGGAGCGACGGCGCCGGCCCCGCCCGCCGGGCGCCGCGCTCGTCGACGAGGCCGTCGACCACATCGTCGCCCACCCCGACGTGACGCGGGTCGAGCAGGTCGCGCGCCGCTTCGGCGTCAGCTCGCGGACGCTGCAACGGCGCTTCGAGCGCTTCCTCGGGGTCGGCCCGAAGTGGGTCGTCCAGCGGCGCCGCATCCACGATGCGCTCGAGGAGATCGCGCACGGACGCGCCACGGACTGGGCGGCGCTGGCCGTCCGGCTCGGGTTTGCCGACCAGGCGCACTTCGTCCACGCCTTCACCGAGCTCGTCGGCAGGCCGCCCGCGTCCTACGAACAACGGTAACGTCGCGCCGAGGAGGCGGCGATGGCGCGGTACAGAGCGGGGCTTCCGCAGGTCGACGGCGGCGTGTTCCTGACCGATTCGGGGATCGAGACCGTCCTCATCTTCCATCACGGCTACGAGCTCCCCGACTTCGCGGCCTTCGTGCTGCTCGACGACGAGGCCGGCGTCGAGACGCTGCGCAGCTACTTCCGGGAGCACGCGGCCGTGGCCCGGGAGGCCGGCGCCGGGTTCATCTTCGAGTCGCCCACGTGGCGGGCCAGCCCCGACTGGGCGACGCGGCTCGGCTATGGCGACGAGGCACTGGCGGCCGCCAACCGCAAGGCGATCGACATGCTCGCCGGGATCCGATCCGAGTTCGACGAGCCTGTCGATCGCCCTGCGCCGCCAATGGTCGTGAGCGGCTGCGTCGGGCCCCGGGGCGACGGCTACCAGCCAGCGGCGCTCATGACCGCGGACGAGGCACAGAGCTATCACTCGGCCCAGATCGGGACCTTCGCCGAGACCGAGGCCGACATGGTGACGGCGATCACCATGACGTACCCGGACGAGGCGATCGGGATCGTGCGGGCCGCGCGGGACGCCGGCATACCGGCCGCGATCTCCTTCACGGTCGAGACGGACGGCGTCCTGCCCGACGGCAGCTCGCTGGAGCAGGCGATCGGCGTGGTCGACGACGCGACCGGGGGCGGACCCGCCTACTACATGGTCAACTGCGCCCACCCGACGCACTTCGACCACGTCCTCGAGTCGGGAGGCGGCTGGCGCGAGCGCATACGCGGCATCCGGGCCAACGCGTCGCGCATGAGCCACGCCGAGCTCGACGAGGCCGAGGAGCTCGACGACGGCGACCCCCACGAGCTCGGCCGGCAGTACCAACAGCTCCGGGCGAGCGTCCCGGAGATCACGGTGCTGGGCGGATGCTGCGGGACCGACCTGCGTCACGTCCAGCAGATCGCCGCGGCCTGCGTTCGGCGCCCCGGGTGACCGCCCCGCCCGACCCATTCGCTGGGCTGCCGACCGCCGCGCGCGCCCGGCTGCGCCCGGCCGCCCACCCGGCCTGGGTCGAGCCCATGCTGGCCACGCTGACCGACAGCCGCTTCTCGGACCCGCGCTGGCTGTTCGAGCGCAAGCTCGACGGCGAGCGATGCCTGGCCTTCCGGGACGGCGGCCGGGTGCGGCTCATGTCCCGCGCCCGGCAACATCTCGACGGCACCTACCCCGAGGTCGTCGACGCCCTGGCGGTCCAGGCGGTCGGCGACTTCGTGGTTGACGGCGAGGTCGTTGCCTTCGACCGCGGCCGCACCAGCTTTGGCCGGCTGCAGCAACGCCTCGGCATCTCGGACCCGGAGCGCGCCCGCCGAAGCCCGGTCGCCGTCTTCTACTACGTCTTCGACCTGCTCCACCTCGATGGCCACGACACGAGCGGCCTGCCCCTGCGGGCGCGCAAGTCGCTGCTGCGCGACGCGCTCTCGTTCCGCCACCACCCGCTGCGCTACACGACGCACCGCAACGCGGAGGGCGAGGCGCTCTTCGCCACCGCCTGTGCGCGGGGCTGGGAGGGCGTGATCGCCAAGCGGGCCGATGCGCCCTACGTGACCGGCCGCTCCCGAGACTGGCTCAAGTTCAAGTGCACTGCGGGGCAGGAGCTCGTCGTCGGCGGATTCACCGAGCCGACGCGCAGCCGCGTGGGCCTCGGCGCCCTCGTGGTGGGCTACTACGAGGGCGGCGACCTCGTCTACGCCGGCAAGGTCGGCACGGGTTTCACGCAGGCGACCCTGCGCGAGCTGCGGCACCGGCTGGACGCCCTGGAGACGCCCGACCCGCCGTTCCGCGGCGATGAGGTCCGGCGCGACGCGCGCGGACCCGGGGGTGCTGCGGTCCACTGGGTGCGGCCGGAGCTGGTGGCCGAGGTCGTCTTCTCCGAGTGGACCGGCGACGGCAGGCTGCGCCACCCCCGGTTCGTCGGGCTACGCGACGACAAGCCCGCCCGCGACGTGGTCCGGGAGGCGCCACCCGCCGGGGCGTGACGTCACGGGCCGGCGGCGCCGTCGGTGCCTCCGGGGCCGTTGGTGCCGTGGACCGTGTCGAACAGCGACTCGATGACGCGGGTCGGCACCGGCAGGTCGTTGGACTCGGCGTACAGCAGGAGGCTCAGGAGTCGCCGCGGGAGACACCCCCCACCGGCGAACCGGCGTCCCCAAGCAACGAAAACCGGCACATCCGAACGCCGCTACACCGGGCACGCCGCCGGCCGGGGCGTCAGGAGCCGTTCGTCGACCAGTGCCACGCCTCGCTGGGCAGGTTGTACAGCCCGTAGTCGGCGGCGTGGGCGGCCAGCCACTCGTAGCACGGGTTCGTGCGCGAGCGGATGAGCAGCCCGTCGCAGCTGAAGTCGATGGCCAGGCCCCGCTCGTGCATCGAGGTGCCCGGCCTTGCCGTCGGCGGCGAACACTGGCCCGCAGGCATCTGGTAGACGGCGTAGTCGCTGGTGCCGCAGTGGGCCCGCCGGAGGGCGATCTGGCGGGCGTGGTCCCGGTGCCCGTAGCCGGTGAGGGTGAGGCCGTCCGCCTCCGCCGCCGCCAGCAGGCCCTCGACCTCGCCGGCGATCGCCGCGTCGACCGTGATGCCCCCGACCGTCTCCAGGTCGACGTCGGACGGCATGCCGGGCGGCCGGCCATCGCTCGCCGCGGAGTCGGGCCGGCCTCCGGTCGAGGGTGGGCTGGGAGTCAGGTCGGGGTTCTCGTGGAGCCCGACGATGTCGCCTCGATCGTTGATGCCGAGGGCGACGGTCTTGGGCGCGCCCGGGAAGCCGACAGGGCTGAAGGACCCGTCGCTGCCGTCCGCAAGCACGAAGCCGCGGGCCCCCGTCTGCTCGAGGTCGTCGGCCGTGTAGCCGACGATCTGGCCGCCGTCGTTGATCCCGAACGGAACGGTGGTCGGGACGCCGGGAGCCGTGATGGTGCGGTAGCGGCCCTTGCTCAGCAGGAACCCCTTCGGCGCCCCCACGGCGTCGAGGTACACGCCGACCACGTCGCCCCGGTCGTTGATGTCGACCGGCGTGGGCGACTTGGCGCCGGGGACGTCGAGCGTGGTGAATCGCCCGTCGCGCCAGAGGAAGCCGTGCGTCACGCCGCGGGCGTCCACGTAGTAGCCCACGACGTCGCCCCGGTCGTTGATGCCGGTCGGCAGCGTGTGCGCCGCCCCGGGCACGTCGATCCTGGTGATCCGGCCTCCGTCGCGGATGTAGCCGCGCACGCGGGTGCTGTCGTCGACCAACGGCGTGTCCTCGCTGTAGCGGCCCACGATCTGGCGGCGATCGTTGATCTTGGCGGCCTCGGTGCCGCGCGCACCCGGGACGTCGAAGGTGGAGATCCTGCCGCGCCCGTCCCGGACGAATCCGGACTCCCGGTCGGGGCGGATGTATTCCCCGGTGACGTACCCCGAGTCGTTGATGCCGCTCGGGAAGAGCTCGACACGGGGGCTGGGGGCCTCGAACTCGCGGTACCGGCCGTCGCTCAACACGAACCCCGGCGTTGCGCTGCGGGGCCTCCCCGCGCCGGATGCGCCGACGGGCACCCCGGTAGCGCCGATCGTGACGACGGCGACGGCCGCAACCGTGAGCGCAGCGGCGGTGCGACGCGCCCTGCTCCAACTGCCGAACCGCGACACGACGGGACTCCCTTCCGGTCGAGCGGCTGTCTCGACTCACGCGTGTTCGGAGCCGGGCGCCGTCGCGGATCGAGCATCAGCGGGCATCCGCCCGTGCGCGCCGAAGCGCCCGGGGCCGCTGGCGACTGCCGTCGGCCCCGGGCGCCGGTTGCGGGGATGGCTCCGGCTAGTGCTGCTGGACCACCCGGTGGCGGTAGCCGCGGCGGCGCCGAGCGCTGGGCGGGGGTGCGACCGCCTCCACCGGCGGCGGCAGCATCAGCAGGATGGCGAGGGTGGCCCCGCCGGCGGCGAGGGCGATGGCCCACCAGCGCTCGATCGCCAGCTCGGTGGAGAACCGGGTGGGATCGATCGCCGCCACTGCGGCCGCGACCGCGCCGGCGATGCAGACGAACGCCGTGAGCCGGCGAAGCCCGAGCAGGCCCAGGATCACGAGCAGCGCACCGACACCGACCTCGATCGCTCCGAGGAGCGGGGTGTGGTCGATGCGGGCCACGGTCTCGACCGGCGTGTACCAGGTGTCGTTGATCTGGGTGCGGATGAGCACCACGATGCCGAGCGCCGCCAGAGCGGCACCGGCCAGGACCGCGAGCACGATGGCGGGGCTCCACTTGTACCGGACGATCTCCTCGCGCGGATACGCCTCGGGCTCGTCGACGACCTCGTCGCGAGTGACTTCGTCACGGACGGGGCGGCCACGCATGTCGCGGTCGCGTACGTCGTCGTCGCGCACGTCGTCGTGAGTGACGCCTTCGCGCTCGTCGCGCACGTCACGTCTCCGAGAAAGCAGACGCATGGCGGTTCCTCCTTAGCTTCATCACGCGTGCTACCCGCTGCTGACCGGCCCAAACGCGGGGTCGGTTCAGGGTGTGTCCAGGAAACCGACCGTGGCGGCGGCGAAACGAGCAGGGTCCTCGATCATCGGGTAGTGGCCGACGCCGTCGAGAACCGCAACGTGGGCGTCGGACCGGCGCCCGTGCAACCGGTCCACCATGGCGACCACCGCAATCGGGTCCTGATCACCCCAGACCACGGCGAGTGGTGACGGATGGTGCTCGATCGCCCCGGTGTACCGGGCCTCCTCGGCTCGCCGGTCCTCGATGTAGCGAATCGTGCGGGGGAGCAGCCACTGCCCACCGCCCCGGGCGATGAGGGCCCATTGGGCCGCCAGCTCGCCCGGGTCGGGCGGGCTGTCTGGTGAGAACGTAGCCGCCAGCGCCGCGCGCATCGCAGCGCCGTCGTCGGGCGGCGCCCCAGGGAGCGGCGGCTCGAGGCGCGCATCCGGGAGGTCCAGCAGGAAGAGCTGGCCGGGCGTGAGGTGGGCGAGCTCGAGATAGATGGAGCCGTTGGTCACGACCCGGCGGGTGATCTCGATGCCGAGGTGCCCGTCGA
>DATFVX010000157.1:0-16806 GCA_035259985.1 Acidimicrobiales bacterium
GACGCCGCCCTCGTCATGCAGCTCGGGGCCCAGGCCAACTTCGTCGGCTCCGGCATCTTCAAGAGCGACGACCCGGCGCGGCGTGCGAAGGCCATCGTGGAGGCGACCGCCCATTACGACGACCCGGGGATCCTGGCCAAGGTGAGCCGGGGCCTGGGCGAGGCGATGCGGGGCCAGGAGATCGCCCAGCTCGACACGAAGCTGGCCGAGCGCGGCTGGTAGCGCGAGGCGATCGCGACGCAGCCCGGCTCCGCTAGCGGTCGATGCTGTCGGACTCCCAGAGGCCGACGCGGCCGTAGTCGGTGCCGGCGATGAGCACGTGGTCGTCGTTGACGACGATGCTGGTCACGGACTGCCGGCCCGTGCCGCCGAGCTCGGGCTCGCCCCGGTCGCGCCGGTAGATGTCGCCGTCGGCCGTGAGGCGCCACAGCGCCACGTCCCCGTCGCCGGCGGCCGTGTCCGTGCCTCCGACCAGCCACCCGCCGCTCGGCACGGCCGCCGCCGCGCTGGCCCACTGGTCGCCGCCGCCGCCGAACAGGCCCGACTCGACGCGGGTCCACTTGCGCCCGTCCTCGGAGGCCCACACCCGGGCGTCGGCGTCGCCGCTGCGGTCGTCGGATCCCACGACGATGAAGCCGTCCTTGCTGGCGGCGCAGCCGTAGGCCTGCTGATCGCCGCCCCCGCCGAAGGAGCCGTCGTCGCTGACCTCGGACCACTTGCCGTCCTTGGCGCGGTAGCGCACGAGGACGTCGGATCCCTGGGCCGTGCCCGAGCTGCCGACGGCGATGGCGGCGCCATTCGCGACGCAGACGTCGCGGAAGCGCTGGGTGCCGGCGCCGCCGGCCGCGGGGTTCTCGCCCTTGAGCGCCTTGCCGTCGGGCGACGCGACCACGACCGGGTCGGCGTCGCCGCTCACGTAGGCCACACCGACGGCGATGAACCCGTTGCCGATGGGCGCGGCGGCGTCGAGCGAGCGCACGCCGGGGCCCCCGGCGGGTGCCACGGTCTCCGGTGGCTGGCTGGCCAGGATCCCGGCGATGACCGGCGCCTGGCCGGCGTCCGGGTTCTCGATCACCTTGAGGTCGCCCTCCGTCACCTCGGACAACACGGCGCCCAGGCGGTTCCACTTCCGGCCGTCGGGGGACGTCCACACCAGCCCGTCGGGCTGGCTGTCACCCAGGAACTGGCGCCCCGCGGCAACCCCGAAGTCCTCGGTGCCGACCGCCACGAAGCCGCCCTTGAACGGGACGACGTCGGTCACCTGGCCGGCGGCCAGGTTCTTGCTGTCGATCGCCTGCCAGCTGCCGCCGCCCCGGTCGAGCCAGATCTGCCCCCCGAACGTTTCGCGGGTCGCACCCTTGGGTGCGCTGTGGCGGTATCCGGCCGCCACCGTGGCCTTCGGCCCGACCGCCAGCGACGTGGCGAACGGCTGGGCACCACCGTTGGGGAACGCGTCGCCGGACGCGTCCTGCCAGCGGTTGGCCGAGTCGATGTAGAGCACGCTGGGCTCGCTGCCGATCGCCACCCGGACCCGGCCCGCAGCCGCAGAGTCGACGAGGGCCACGCCGTCGCCGAACAGGCCGGCGTGCACCGGGTTCGGAAGCATCCGCCACGACTGGCCCCCGTCGCTGGACCACCACGTGTGCGGTCGCCAGGCGTTGCCGCCGGTGGCGGTGATCCCCGCGCCGTCGTAGGACAGGCGGGTCACGCTGTAGTCGGCCGCCGCCGTCCGTCCGTCGCCGTCCAGCGCCAGCGGCGCCGAGGGGTTGCTCCACCGGGACCCGTCGGGGGACCGCCAGATCACCGGCTGGCCCTGACCGTTGCCGTCGGTGGCGTAGCCGCCGGCCACCACGACCTTCCCGGTCGAGACCACCGACTCCAGCGCCTGGCGCCCGGGGCCGCCGAGGCTGGGTGCGTCGACCCTCGACCACGACGTGCCGTCCGCCGAGAACCACGCGGCGCCGTCCTTGCCGTCACCGCCCGCCGACCCGACCGCCACGAACCCGTCGCCCAGCGCGGCGATGTCACGGATCGACTCGTCGCCGGTGGTGTCGAACGGCCCTCCGGCACCGCCGTCGACGCTCTGCCACTCCTCGCCGTCGTCGCTGAACCACAACCGGGGGCGCACCTCGCCCCATGCGTTCTCGCCGCCCGCCACCAGGGTCCCGGTCTTGTTGCTGGCGATGTCGAATGCCCACTGCTCGCGGTCGCCCCCCATGACGTCGGGCGTGCTGAGCGACCAGCCCTTGTCGTCGCCGCCGGCCCGGTAGCGCCAGATGCCGGCGTCGGACTCGGGCTCGTCGCCGACCCAGCCCACGGCGACCACGTTGCCGTCGGCGTCACGCTCCCCGGCCGTCAGGACCTCGCTGTCCCCCTTGTGGGCCGGTTTCACGTCGGTTCGCTTCCAGCTGCGGCCGTCCTCGGCCGACCAGGTGGAGGCGACGGAGGTACCGGCCTCCGGGTCGAACACCGAACCCAGGATGAGCCACTGCTGCCCCTCGGCGGCGGGCGGCAGCAGGTCGGCCACATCCGCCACCGGTTCCTCGTACGTGATGGACGAGCCGGCCGCCCGCTCGAACGTCGGGTCGGCGTCGTCGGGCGAGGCGCTGGAGCTTCCGGCGCAGGCACCCGCCACCAGGGCCAACCCGGTGGCCGCGGCGATCGTCCGCAGGCCGGCGCGCGGGCCGGCCATGCGGCCGCTCACCTCGGGCCGCTGGATGCCGCGGGTCTTGGCGTGCACGGAGAACCTCCGGTCGTCGATCGAGTACCTGTCGAGCTCCCCCAGAATCCCAGTCGGTGTTCGATTCTCGTCCCTGGGGACCGCCCCGTACAATCGAACCGTCATGTGCGAGGCAGCGAGGCCCCCAGGTGAAGGTCGGCGTGCTGGCCCTCCAAGGGGCGTCGGCACGGCATTCGGCCATGCTGTCGCGGCTCGGCGTCGAGCCCGTGCCATGCCGGCTGCCGCCTGACCTCGACGACGTCGACGCACTGGTGCTGCCGGGCGGCGAGTCGACGACCATGTCGATGCTGCTCGAGTCCTCGGGGCTGTTCGAGCCGGTGGCCGAGCGACTGGCGGCGGGGATGCCGGCGTTCGGGACCTGCGCCGGCATGATCCTGCTCGGGCGCGAGATCCTCGACGGGCGCGACGACCAGCGCTGCTTCGACGCCGTCGACATCGCGGTGCGGCGCAACGCGTTCGGCCGCCAGGTCGACTCGTTCGAGTCGGATCTCGACGTGTCCGGCGTGGCCGGGGACCCCGTCCACGCCGTGTTCATCCGGGCCCCGGTGGTCGAGGCCGTCGGCGATGATGTCGAGGTCCTCGCCATCGTCGACGGCCGGCCCGTCCTGTGCCGTCAGGGTCACGTGCTGGTGGCGGCGTTCCATCCCGAGCTCGGTGACGATCCCCGGCTCCACGAGTTCTTTGTCGACGAGGTGGTGTGATGTCCGGCCATTCCAAGTGGGCGACCATCAAGCACAAGAAGGCGGCGACCGACAAGGCCCGCGGCAAGCTGTTCGCCAAGCTCCTCCGCCAGGTGGAGGTGGCGGCGCGCGAGGGCGGCGGCGACCCGGAGGCCAACCCGACACTGCGGACGATGTTCCAGAAGGCCAGGGACAACTCGATCCCGATGGACACCATCGACCGGGCGATCAAGCGGGGCACGGGCGAGCTCGAGGGTGTCACCTACGAGGAGGTCACCTACGAGGGCTACGCGCCGGGGGGCGTCGCGGTGATGGTCGAGGTGCTCACCGACAACCGCAACCGGGCCGGCGCCGACGTCCGCAACATCTTCTCCAAGAACGGCGGCTCGATGGCCGAGCCGGGTGCGGTGGCGTGGCAGTTCGACCGCAAGGGGACCATCCTCGTGCCGCGGTCGGCCGACGAGGAGGAGTTGATGCTGACCGCCCTCGATGCCGGGGCCGACGACATCGTCGACGACGGCGACTCCTGGCGGGTCACTACGCCGCCCACCGAACTGCACGCAGTGCGCACCGCCCTGGAGGACGCCGGCATCGGCGTCGAGTCCTCGGACCTGGACATGGTGCCGCAGACGACGATCCCGCTCGACACTGCCGACGGGGCCAAGAAGGTGCTGCGGCTCATCGATGCCCTGGACGAGCACGACGACGTCCAGGCGGTGCACGCGAACTTCGACATCCCGGACACCATCCTCGAGACCGTGGAGGCCGCATCGTGAGCGAGACCGTCGCCGTCGGGCGCGCGGCGCCCGATTTCACACTGCCCGGCACCGACGGCACCCCCGGCGGGCACCGCGACTACACGCTGTCGGACTTCAAGGGGCAGCCGGTCGTGCTCGTCTTCTACCCGGGCGACAACACCCCGGTGTGCACGCGGCAGCTCAACAGCTACACGGCCGACATCGACCAGTTCCGGTCGGTCGACGCCCAGGTGCTGGCGATCAGCCCGCAGTCGGTGGAGAGCCACGACGGGTTCAGCGCCAACCAGGGCGGCTTCGCATTCCCGCTCCTCGCGGACGGCGACAAGGCCGTGGGCAAGACGTACGGGATCCTCGGGCCGGTCGGGTTCTACCGGCGCTCGATCTTCGTCGTCGACCGCGACGGCACCGTGCGCTACGCGCACCGGGCGGTGGCCGGCCTCTGGTTCCGGCCCACCGACGAGCTCGTCGAGGCGGTCCAGGCGGCGTCTTAGGCGCGGCGTGTCCGTGTCGACCCGCCGGTTCGTGGTCATCGGGGTGGCCGGTGCCGTCCTGACCTTCATGAGCCTCGCCTCGTGGCTCCTCGTCGTGTACCCCGACCTCCCCGGCTCGGACGAGCTGTTCCACCTCGACTACGCCTGGCGGGTCGGCCACGGCGAGCTGCCGACGTGGGAGGAGGGACTGACCGCACCGGGCCTCGAGCCCCAGGGCCCACAGCGGGTCTTCCAGCACCCCCCGCTGTTCTACGCGTTGCTCAGCCCTGCCGTCACCCCGCTCCTCGACGCGGGCCACGTGCGCGGCGCCGTCCGGGCTGGACGACTGGTCGTCCTGGTGATCGGCACCCTGACGGTGATCGCGGTCGCCTGGGCAACCGGCCGGGTCCTGCCGAGGTACGACCCCCTCCTGGTCGTCGGAACCACCGCCGCCGCGGCGGTGATGGTGCCGCTCATCGGGGTCTCGGCCACGATCTACAACGACGGGCTCGCCGTCCTCGCCGCGACGCTGGCGCTGGGAATCGGCGCCACCATGGTGCGGAGGGGGCCGACCCCGGGTCGACTGGCGGGCCTGGCGATCGTCTGCGCGGTCGGGTTCGCCACGCGGGCGTCCTTCGTGGTCTTGCTGGCGACGGCGGCCGTCGCCGCGACGCTTGCGGTGGCCCGGCGGTTCCGAGGCCGCGGGCTCGTCGCCGGCGTCACGCGTGGGCTGCTGGCGGCCTCGGTGGTCGTCGCCGTCGCGCTGCTCGCCGTCGGATGGTTCTACCTTCGCAACGTCCGACTGACCGGGAACTGGACCGGCGGCCAGCCCGAAGTCGCCGAGGCCCGTTACGGCCGGGAGCTTCGATCGCCGTTCGACGTGGCGACCGATCCGGACGTGTGGGTGCGCGGGGTCGGGGGGATCATCGCCCAGCCGGCCGACCCCGCCGTCGACGCGTGGCGGCTGCGGCTGGCGGGCTTCTCGGCCGTGGCCGTCCTCAGCGGTCTGGCGCTGGTCCGGTGGGTCCGTCGGCTCGCCCGGGGCGGGATCGACGGGGCGGACTGGCTCGTCGCCGGCCTCCTCGCCATGGCCACCGCCGGTGTGGCCGCCCTGATGGTCGTCTACGTGTCGATCGGGGGGCGCGCCCATCCCCGCTACATGCTGTTGGCGACGCTACCGATCTGCCTCGCCTGGTCCCTCGGCCTTCTCCTGGTGCGGCGGGCCCGCGGCGTCATGCTGACGGCCTTCGTCGCCGTCAGCGTGGTCCTGCTCCTGTGGCAGACGAGCCTGGTGTTGCAGCGGCGCCGGTTCCCGGAGGCCGGCACGTGGAAGGCGTGGACGCTGGGGGCTGCGGCCAATGGCCGACCGAGCCTCGTACTCGTCGCCCTGCTCGCGTCCATGGCCGTCGGGATCGGCTGCCTCGGCGTGGCGTTGTGGCGGCTGAGCGGCGTGGAGGCAACCGGCGCCCAACCGGTCCAGCCCGTCGTGCTCAGCGCGGGGGGCACGACGGAGCCACCCTGGGATGCGCCGGCGTTGGCCGCGACCGGCGCCGGGCCAGCAGACGATTCCGGGCCATCGCCGGAACCCCGATCGCCCTAGCGGCCAGCGGCAACGCCACGACGCGGCGAGGGCCGGCGAGGGGTGGCGCGGGCGGGCCGGGTATCCACCTCGTGACCGCGGGGCTCGGCTAGCTTCCGAACTCGTGTTCGTGCTCGGCATCGATCCCGGCCTGTCGCGGTGCGGTTACGGCGTCGTCGAGCGGCTCGGTCGGGGTAGATCCCGGCCCGTGGCCGCCGGGGTCCTGCGCACCGACCCCGCCTCCGCCGTTCCCCAGCGCCTGGCGGCCCTGCGCACCGATCTGCGCGCCCTGCTCCGGGAGCACCGGCCGGCGGTGATGGCCATCGAGCGGGTGCTGTTCCAGGCCAACGCACGCACCGCGATCCCGGTGGCCCAGGCGGCGGGTGTGGCCATGGTCGAGGGCGTGGACGCGGGGTGCGAGGTCGTCGAGTACTCGCCCAACCGGGTGAAGCAGACGATCACCGGCGACGGCGGGGCCGACAAGCAACAGATGGAGCGCATGGTGAAGACCCTGCTCGGCATCAGCGAGCCGCTGCGCCCGGTGGACGCCGCCGACGCCATGGCGGTGGCGCTCTGCCACCTGGCGCACGGCCCGCTGCGGGAGCGGATGACCGCCGGGGCGAGGCGATGATCGGGTCGCTGCGGGGCCGGATGCTCGACCGCGGAGGGGTCGAGGGCGTGGCCGGGGAGGTGCTGGTGGAGGTCGGCGGCGTCGGCTACCGCGTGATCGTCGCCCCCACCACGGCGGTGGCCCTGGGCGACATCGGCGACGAGGTGTTCGTGTGGGTGCACGACCACGTGCGGGAGGACGCCCACACGCTCTACGGGTTCGGCGGCCGCGACGAGCGGGTTGCGTTCGAGGCGCTGCTCGGCGCACACGGGGTGGGCCCGGCGCTGGCGCTGGCGATCCTGTCGGTGCACGATCCGCTGGCGCTGGCCCGCATCCTGGCCGAGGACGACGTGGGCGCCCTGTGCCTGGTCCCGGGCGTCGGCAAGAAGACGGCGGCCCGCCTGCTGGTCGAGCTCAAGTCCCGCTTGGACGTGCCGGTGGGCGAACCGCGCGCCGTAGGTGGTCGGGCGCCGGCTGCCACCGGCAACGGCGCCGCCCGCGCGCCGTCGGTGCGGTCCGACGTGCGGGAGGCGCTGGCGGGCCTCGGCTACTCGGCCGACGAGATCCACGGCGCCACCGCCGAGCTGCCCGATGACGGCGACTCGTCGCAGCTGCTGCGCCAAGCGCTCCGGCACCTCGCAGTGGCGCACCAGGTCTGAACGCGATGCGCGAGGAGCTGCTCGACCCCGAGTCCCGGCCCGACGAGGCCGCGGCCGAGAACGGCCTGCGCCCGCGCCGGCTCGCGGAGTTCGTGGGCCAGGCCGAGCTCAAGGCCCACCTCGACATCGTGCTCGAGGCGGCGCGCCGGCGGGGCCAGGCACCCGACCACCTGCTGTTCTCCGGGCCCCCGGGGTTGGGCAAGACCACGTTGGCGACGATCATCGCCAACGAGCTCGACGCGCACCTGCAGGTGACGTCGGGCCCGGCGCTCGAGCGGGCGGGCGACCTGGCGGCGATCCTCACGCAGCTCGACCACGGCGACGTGCTGTTCGTCGACGAGATCCACCGCCTGCCCCGCCCGGTCGAGGAGGTGCTCTACCCGGCGATGGAGGACTTCCAGGTCGACATCGTCCTGGGCAAGGGCCCGGCTGCGCGGTCGATCCGGCTCGACCTGCCGCGCTTCACCCTGGTCGGGGCCACGACCCGCACCGGGTCCATCACCGGCCCGCTGCGCGACCGCTTCGGGCTCGTGGCCAGGCTCGACTACTACACGGCGGCGGATCTCGAGGCCATCGTGCGGCGGACGGCCGGCATCCTGCACGTCCGCATCGACGATGCCGGCTGCACCGAGATCGCCCGCCGGGCCCGCGGCACCCCCCGCATCGCCAACCGCCTGCTGCGCCGGGTGCGCGACTTCTCCGAGGTCCGGGGCGACGGCGCGGTCGACCGGCGGACTGCCGAGGAGGGGCTCGCGCTGTTCGGGGTCGACGGCCGGGGCCTCGACAAGGTCGACCGGGCGCTCTTGTCGGCCGTGTGCGAACGCTTCGGCGGTGGCCCGGTGGGCCTGTCCACGCTCGCCATCAGCGTGGGGGAGCAGACCGAGACGGTCGAGGACGTCTACGAGCCGTTCCTCATACAGCAGGGCCTGCTCATGCGCACCCCGCGGGGGCGGGTCGCGCTGCCCGCCGCCTGGGAACACCTCGGCCTGGCGCCGCCGCCCGGCGGTCCGCCGGGAACCGCGCCCACGCTCTTCGGCTGACCACGCGGACGCCGCCGGTAGCGTTGCCACACCCCATGGACGCGGCCGACTTCGCCTACGAGCTGCCCGCCGCCTCGATCGCCCAGACGCCGATCGAGCCCCGTGACCGTGCCCGCCTCCTGGTTGACCGGGGGCCGGCCGCGGCCACCGACCATCGCACCGTCGCCGACCTGCCGGCGCTCGTGAGCCCCGGCGACGTCGTCGTGGCCAACAGCACCCGGGTGCTGCCGGCCCGGCTGCGCCTCACGAAGCCGACCGGAGGAGCGGTGGAGGTGCTGCTGCTCGAACGGCTCCCCGGCGGCGAGTGGGAGGCGCTGGTCCGTCCGAGCCGCAGGGTGGCGGCGGGATCCGAGCTTGCGGCCGGACCCGACCTGACGGTGCGCGTCGGCGGTTCGGGCCCGGGGGAGGGCACCCGCCTCGTCGAGCTACGGGCGGGCGGTGTCGTCGGTGAGCTGGCCGCCCTCGAGCGGCACGGCTCCGTGCCGCTTCCGCCCTACATCGCCGATCCGCCGGCCGACCCCGAGCGCTACCAGACGGTGTTCGCCGACCGGCCCGGCTCGGTGGCGGCCCCCACGGCCGGCCTCCACCTCACGCCGGCCGTCCTCGAGGGCTGCCGGGCCGCCGGGGCACGCATCGAGATGGTGGACCTGGTCGTCGGGATGGGCACGTTCCGCCCGATCTCGGCCACGAAGGTCGAGGACCATCACATGCACGCCGAGCGCTACCAGGTGGCCGCCGAGACGATGGCGGCGTGCGACGCGGCCCGGGCCGCCGGCGGGCGGGTCGTGGCGATCGGTACGACGACCGTCCGGGCCCTGGAGTCGGCGGCGCTCTCGGGCCGGCTCGAGGGCCGGACCGAGCTGTTCATCCGGCGCCCCTGGCGCTGGCGGGCGGTCGACGTGTTGCTCACCAACTTCCACCTGCCGCGCTCGTCGCTGCTGGTGCTGGTCGACGCGTTCATCGGTCCCCGGTGGCGCGCGCTCTACGACGACGCCCTCGCAGGCGGCTACCGGTTCCTGTCCTTCGGCGACGCCATGCTGCTGGACCGCAGCCTGTAGGACGTCGTGGCCCTCGGCTTCACGATCGACGCCCGCAGCGGCTCGGCCCGGACCGGCACGGTCGCGACCGCCCGCGGGACGTTCCGGACGCCGTGCTTCATGCCCGTCGGGACCCGCGGGGCGGTCCGCACGCTGTCGTCCGCCGACCTCGAAGACCTGGGCGCCGAGGTGATCCTCGGCAACACGTACCACCTGATGCTGCGACCCGGCGCGGACGTGGTCGCCCGCTGGGGCGGCCTTCATGGCTTCGCCGACTGGTGCGGCCATGTGCTGACCGATTCGGGCGGCTACCAGGTGTTCTCGCTCGAACCCCGCGTCGACGACGAGGGAGCGACGTTCGCCTCCACGTACGACGGCAGCCCGCACCACCTCACCCCCGAGGGGGCAGTGGACGCACAGGTGCTCCTCGGCAGCGACATCCAGATGGTGCTCGACGTCTGCCCCCCACTGCCGTCTCCGCCGGCGGCGATTCGCTCGGCGGTGGATCGGACCGCCCTCTGGGCGGAGCGGGCCCGCAAGACGTTCCTAGCCCACGAACGTCCCGACCTGAGCCAGTTCGGCATCGTCCAGGGGGGCGTCGACGCCGGGCTGCGTGCCGAGAGCGCGGCGCGGACCGTCGCCGTGGGCTTCGAGGGCTACGCCGTCGGCGGCCTGTCGGTGGGGGAGCACCGCTCCGAGATGCTCCCGGCGCTGGCCGCCGCCCTGGCCGGCCTGCCCGAGGACCGTCCCCGCTACTTCATGGGGCTGGGCGATCCGCTCGGGATCCTGGACGTCGTCGGACTCGGCGTCGACATGTTCGACTGCGTCCTGCCGACCCGCCTGGGCCGTCACGGCACGATGCTGACGTCGACGGGGCGCCTCAACCTACGCAATCGACGCTTCGCAGCCGACACCGAACCGATCGACGACACCTGTGCCTGCCCGGTGTGCGCCCGCTGGTCACGCGGCTACCTCCGCCACTTGCTGTCGGTCGACGAGCCCACCGCGCCCCGCCTGCTCACCATCCACAACACGCACTGGACCCTCGAACTGGTGCGGCGGGTGCGCCGGGCGATCGCCGAGGGGGCGCTGGCCGCCCTGCGGGCCGAGCTGGCGGAGCACTGGCCGGACCGGCCAATTCTCGACGTCCGCGATGGGGAGTCACCGGGGGGCACCGGCTAACCTCAACCGGCTGCCTATGCAAGCGTTGATCGTCCTCGCCGTCACCTTCCTGCTGCTGTGGGTGTTCTTCATCCTGCCCCAGCAGCGGCGCGTGCGAGCCCACCACCAGCTGGTCGCCGGGCTGGAGGCGGGCGACGAGGTGGTCCTCACCGCCGGGATCCACGGCCGCATCACCGAGCTCGGCGCCGAGGACCTGCTGCTGGAGGTCGCGCCCGGTGTGGAGCTGCGGGTCGCCCGCCAGGCGGTCCTGCGCCGGGTCGAAACGGTGGACGCCGACGCGGACGCGCCGGCCCCGGCGGAGAGTGCCGTGACCGACGGTGCCTACGCGGGCGACGGTCCCGCGAGCGAGGCCCGACCCGCCGGCAGCGACGTGGCAACACCGACGGATCCCACCTGAACGCAATGCGACGCAAGATCTGGCTTCCCCTGATTTTCATCGTCGTGGTCGCGATCGGCGGCCTGGCGGGGACGCTGATCGCGGGGAACAGCCCCGAGCTCGGCCTCGATCTCCAGGGGGGCGTCTCGGTGGTCCTCGAGCCGACGTCGAAGGCGAGCAACGACGCCCTCGGCCAGTCGCTCGAGATCATCCGCGACCGCGTCGACGCCCTGGGCGTGGCCGAGCCCGAGATCACTCGCCAGGGCAACGCCATCGTCGTTCAGCTGCCGGGCGTGAAGAACCGAGACCGGGCGCTCGAGCTGGTCGGGGAGACCGCCGAGCTCCGGTTCCGGCCGGTGCTGCAGGACCTCAGCGGTTCCGAGGTGATCCAGCCCGACGACAACGCCAGCACCACGACCACGGCACCCGAGGGGGGCGGCGACACCACGACCACGACCGGCGGCGGGTCCACCACCACGACCGCGCCCGACGAGAACGCCGCGGGGATCCCGCTCGGCGAGAGCGCCGGCGCCGCGCAGGAGCCGACCACCACGACCACCGCGCCGCCGACGACGACCACGGCTCCCGGGGCGCAGGCCGGCTCGGAGCCGGTGCAACTGACCTCCCGCGAGGACGACAAGCCCGACGCCACCGTGACGCTCCAGGGCAAGGATGGCGAGGGGGTCTACCAGCTGGGCCCGGCGCTGGCGACCGGGGAGATCGTGTCGTCGGCACGCGCCGAGATCCCGCAGGGCCAGTGGATCGTCGGCCTGTCGATGAAGGGCGGCGCCAACGGCATCGACAAGTTCAATGAGATCGCCGGGCAGTGCAACCCGCCCAGCGCGGTCTGCCCTACGGGCCGCCTGGCCATCGTCCTCGACTCCGTGGTCCAGTCGGCGCCCACGATCAACAACCCGAGCTACAGCAAGGACGACATCAGCATCAGCGGCAGCTTCAGCGAGGGGGAGGCGAAGGACCTGGCGCTGGTGCTGCGGTACGGGTCGCTGCCGGTGGAGCTCGAGCGCCAGAGCGTCCAGACGGTCTCGGCGTCGCTGGGTGAGGACTCGCTGCACGCCGGCATCATCGCCGGGATCGTGGGCCTCCTCCTGGTGGCCGTGTACATGCTGCTGTACTACCGGGCGCTCGGGCTGGTGATGATCGTCGGCGTCGGGATCTCCGGGGCGCTGCTCTACACCATCGTGTCGTGGCTGGGCGAGACCCGCGGGCTCGCCCTCACGCTCGCCGGCGTGACCGGCATCATCGTGTCGATCGGCGTGACCGTCGACTCCTACGTGGTGTTCTTCGAGCGGCTCAAGGACGAGGTCAAGGCCGGGCGGACCCTGCGCACGTCGACCGAGCGGGCGTTCAAGCGGGCCTTCCGCACGATCCTCGCGGCCGACATCTCGTCGTTCCTCGGCGCCGCCGTCCTGTGGTGGCTGACCGTGGGGTCGGTGCGGGGCTTCGCGTTCTTCCTCGGCCTCTCCACCATCCTCGATGTGATCGTGGCCTGGTTCTTCACGCGCCCGGCGGTCATGCTGCTGTCCCGCAACCGGTTCTTCACCGAGATGCCCGGCTTCGGCGTGGCCCGGGGGCTGGCGTCGAGCGGGGTCCTGGCGCGGCCGGTGGCGGCCCCGGTTCCGGGGGCAGGGAAATGAGCGACAAGACGGAAGCACCCGACGCCGCGTCGGTGGACAACGGCGCGGGCGGCGACGGCGCCACGGCCCGGAGGGCGAAGCGCCGCACCATATGGACCCGCCTGTACCACGGCGAGACCAACTTCGATTTCGTCGGCCGCCGCAAGCTGTGGTTCACGCTGTCGCTGGTCGCCGTCCTGATCGGCCTCGGGGCGCTGATCGGCCGGGGCCTCAACCTGGGCATCGACTTCGAGGGTGGTGTGGTCTGGGAGGTTCCCGCCGGCGACGCGTCGGTGGCCGACGCCCGCAGCGCGATCGACCAGTTCGGCCTGGCGGGCGCCACGATCCAGGAGCTCCAGAGCGACCAGGGCACCGAGCTGCGGGTCGAGGCGGAGCCGGTCTCGGCCGCGACCAGCGACAAGGTGTCGGCCGCCCTCGCGGACCTGACGGGGTCGACGGCAGACGACGTCAACCTCACGTCGGTCGGTCCGTCGTGGGGCCGGGAGATCAGCGACAAGGCGATCCGGGCGCTGATCGTGTTCCTGGTCCTCGTGACCATCTACATCGCGCTCCGCTTCGAGCTGAAGATGGCGATCCCCACGCTGGTGGCCCTGGTGCACGACGTGCTGATCACGATCGGCGTCTACGCCGTGACCCAGCTGGAGGTCACGCCGGCGACGGTCATCGCGGTGCTCACGATCCTCGGCTATTCGATCTACGACGGCATCGTCGTGTTCGACAAGGTCGACGAGAACACCCGGCTCGTGTCGTCGACCGGCGGCCTGAGCTACGGGGGCATGGTCAACGTGTCGCTGAACCAGGCCCTGATGCGCTCCCTGAACACGACCATCACGGCCCTCCTGCCCGTGGCGTCGTTGCTCGTCGTCGGGTCGTGGATCCTGGGTGCCGTCGTGCTCCAGGAGTTCGCCATCGCCCTCCTCATCGGCCTGTTCTCGGGGGCCTACTCGTCGCTGTTCATCGCCTCGCCGCTCCTGGCGTGGCTCAAGGAGCGGGAGCCCCGCTACCGC
This sequence comes from Acidimicrobiales bacterium, assembly GCA_035259985.1. Lineage (GTDB taxonomy): Bacteria > Actinomycetota > Acidimicrobiia > Acidimicrobiales > VFJN01 > DASQUK01. The sequence continues at coordinate 13,794 of DATFVX010000157.1, forward strand.
GACATCAAGCGGCGCATCGACGCCCGCGGCGGTGAGGCCGAGGTTGTCGCCGCTGCGGTCGCCGCCGGCGCGACGGCCGTCGGCTCGGCGCCCGTCCGCCAGCCCGCCAAGGCCGCTGCCGCCGCCCGCCCGGCGGCGGGGGAGGACCGGGTGGTGACGCCCGGAGGCCGGGCCATCCCGCCGCGGCCCCGGAAGAAGACCAAGCGCGGCCGCTGACCCGCCGGCCCCCAGCGCCATCGGGCCGGTGACGCCGCCCGAGCGTTAACGTCCTGCCATGAGCCGGGATTCGGCGTGGCTGGCGAGCCACCTGCGTGACGTCGCCGACTTTCCGCAGCCGGGCGTCGTTTTCAAGGACCTGACGCCGCTGCTGGCGGATGTCGACGCCTTCCGCTACGCCGTCGACGCCATCGCCGACCACGCCGCCGGCCTCACGGTCGACAAGGTGGTCGGCATCGAGGCGCGTGGCTTCATCTTTGCCGCCGCAGTCGCCTACCGGCTCGGCGCCGGATTCGTCCCCGTCCGCAAGCCGGGCAAGCTCCCGTGGAAGACCGTGGGCGAGACCTACGAGCTCGAGTACGGCTCGGACGCTCTCGAGATCCACGACGACGCCATCGCGCCGGGCGATGCGGTGTACGTGGTCGACGACGTGCTTGCCACCGGCGGCACCGCTGCGGCCACTTGCCGGCTGGTTGAGCGCCTGGACGGTGTCATCGCGGGCCTCGCGTTCGTGGTGGAGTTGGGATTCCTCGGAGGAAGGGCGAAACTGCCCAAACAACACGACGTGCTCGCTTTGATCACGGTCTGAATTTCAAGGAGGCAGGGTGCCTACCGTCGATCGAGTCCTGCCATGGCGGCGCAACCACCAGCCGCCGGCGGACGAGGTCGCGCCCCTGTTGAATTCGTTCCGGCAGCGGCATCCCAAGGCGCCGACGGCGCTGATCACGCGGGCGTACCTGCAGTCCGCCGACGCCCATTCCGGGCAGAGTCGGGACTCGGGTGAGCCCTTCGTCCAGCACCCGCTGGCGGTGGCCCGGATCGTGTCCGACCTCGGTCTCGACGACGTCACCATCGCCGCCGCCCTGCTCCACGACACGGTCGAGGACACCGGCGTCACGCTCGACGACATCGCCCGGTCCTTCGGCGGCGACGTTTCCGCCATCGTCGACGGCGTCACGAAACTCGACCGCGTCCAGTTCAACTCCAGGGAGGCCCAGCAGGCTGCCACCATGCGCAAGATGCTGGTGGCGATGGCCAAGGACCTGCGGGTCCTGATCATCAAGCTGGCCGACCGCCTCCACAACATGCGCACCATCGCCGCGCTGCCGGCGTGGAAGCAGGAGCGGATCGCCCACGAGACGCTGGACATCTACGGGCCGCTGGCCCACCGCCTGGGCATGCAGGACGTCAAGACGCAGCTCGAGGACCTGGCGTTCGCGGCGCTCCACCCCAAGCGCTACGCCGAGATCGATCACATGGTGTCGGTGCGCACGCCCGAGCGCGACCTCTACCTCATGCAGGTGCTCGAGGAGGTGAGGCAGCGCCTCGCCGAGCTGGGCATCGGCGCCGAGGTGACCGGCCGGCCCAAGCACCTCTACTCCATCTACGAGAAGATGGTGGTGAAGGGCCGCGAGTTCGACGACATCTTCGACCTCGTGGGCATGCGGGTCGTGGTCGAGTCGGTGAAGGACTGCTACGCGGCCCTCGGCTCCATCCACGCCACCTGGAAGCCGGTGCAGGGCCGGTTCAAGGACTACGTGGCCATGCCCAAGTTCAACCTCTACCAGTCGCTGCACACGACCGTCATCGGGCCCCAGGGCAAGCCGCTCGAGGTGCAGATCCGCACCTGGGAGATGCACGCGCGGGCCGAGCAGGGGGTGGCGGCACACTGGGCCTACAAGGACCGCGACCCCAACGACAGCGACCTGCCCTGGCTCAACCGGATCGTCGACTGGCAGTCCGAGACCACCGACCCCGACGAGTTCATGCAGCGCCTGAAGATCGACCTCGAGCAGGACGAGGTCTTCGTATTCACGCCCAAGGGCAAGGTCGTGACGCTGCCCGTCGGCGCGACCCCGATCGACTTCGCGTACGCCATCCACACCGAGGTCGGCCACGCCTGCGTCGGCGCGCGCGTCAACGGGCGGCTGGTGCCCCTGGACTCCAAGCTGGCGTCCGGCGACACCGTCGAGATCTTCACCTCCAAGGTCGAGAGCGCCGGACCGTCCCGCGACTGGCTGCAGATCGTCGCCACGCCCCGGGCCTCCTCGAAGATCCGCCAGTGGTTCTCCCGCGAGCGCCGCGAGGACGCCATCGAGCAGGGACGCGACGACCTGATGAAGGCGCTGCGCAGGGAGGGGCTCCCGGTCCAGAAGCTGCAGAGCGGATCGGTGCTGGGCGACACCGCCAAGGCGATGAACTACGCAGACCTCGACGGCATGTATGCGGCCATCGGCGAGAACCACGTGTCCGCCAAGGCGGTCGCGGCCCGGATCACCAAGTCGCTGCGCGAGGTCGGGCCCGAGCAGGAGGAGACGCTCCCGACCACGATCCGCCAGCCGCGCCGGAGCCGCGCCGCCCGGGGACCGGCGGGCGTCCACGTCGAGGGCCTCGACGACGTGTTCGTCCGGCTCTCCCGCTGCTGCACCCCGGTGCCCGGCGACGAGATCATCGGCTTCGTCACGCGAGGCCGGGGCGTGTCCGTCCACCGGGCCGACTGTGCCAACGCGGTGTCACTGGCCTCTGGACAGGCCGACCGGCTGATCGACGTCGAGTGGGACATCGAGCCGGGCGGCGTGTTCATCGCCTCCGTCGAGGTCAAGGCGCTCGACCGGGCCAAGCTCCTCCGCGACGTGACCATGGCGTTCGCCGACCACCACGTCAACATCCTGAGCTGCACCACCCAGACGGGCTCGGACCGGGTCTCGAAGATGCGCTTCGACATGGAGCTGGGCGACCCGTCGCACCTCGACTCGCTGCTGTCGACCATCCGGGGCATCGACAGCGTCTACGACGC
>DATFVX010000158.1:0-25119 GCA_035259985.1 Acidimicrobiales bacterium
AGCCCCGCCGGCGTCGCGATGTCAGCGACCGCTCGTGCCCAGAACGAGCAGCCGTCGTAGCCACCGCGATCGGCCTCCGGCCCGCGCTGGCCCTGACCGGAGCCGCGCACGTAGATGATGTCCGGGTTGGCGGCCCGCACCTCGTCCACCTCGAGCCGCAGCGTCCTGCGTGCCGGGGGGAGGAAGTTGGTGAGGAACACGTCGCTCTGGGCGGCCAACCGCATCAGGACGTCGTGGCCCTCGTCGGTGCGCAGGTCGATGCCGACGCTCCGCTTGCCGCGGTTCGGGAGCTCGATCATGTGGTTGACGCCCCCCGGTCCGGCCGGCACCAGCCCCGACGACACCAGGCCTCGCTGCGGGTCGCCGGATTCGGGGTGTTCGACCTTGATGACGTCGGCACCCCATTCGGCGAGGACCGCACCGGCCGATGGCACGTAGGTCCACGCCGCCACCTCGAGCACACGAACGCCGTCCATGATCCCCATCGGTGACTACCCCTCCCGGGTCGAGCCGTTCTGGCATTGACGCAACAGTTAGAAACCGTAGTGCCCTCCGGCCGGCCCCTTGGCCGGTGGGGCGGCAGCCGGCGGGCGCCGTGAGGGGGCGGGCACCGGCCGTCGATTGACGCAACTGTCAGAAACGCCTTACGCTCTCGCCTGGCCACTCGCCGCCACAGGACACTCCCCTGCACGACTGAAGAGGTACGACGTGCCCTCCCGATCGCTGGACTTCGACGTCTTCGACGCCGACAACCACATGTACGAGACGAAGGAAGCGCTGACCAAGCACGTGCCCGACCGGTACGAGGGCGTCATCGACTACGTGGACGTCAGGGGCCGCACCAAGATCGTCGTCGCCGGCACCATCAGCGAGTACATCCCCAACCCCACGTTCGACGTCATCGCCAGGCCGGGCGCACAGGAGGAGTACTTCAAGCGGGGCAACCCCGACGGCAAGAGCTATCGGGAGATCATCGGCGAGCCGATGCGTGCCATCCCGGCCTTTCGCGAGCCCGGCCCCCGCCTCGAGCTGATGGACGAGCTCGGCATCGATCGGGCCCTCATGTTCCCCACGCTCGCCAGCCTCGTGGAAGAGCGCCTGAGGGATGACGTGCGCGCCACACACGCCATCATCCACGCCCTCAACGAGTGGATGCTCGAGACGTGGACGTATGACTACGAGGGGCGCATCTTCCCCACGCCGGTCATCACGCTGCCGATCGTCGAGGGCGCCATCGAGGAGCTCGAGTGGGTGGTGGAGCGGGGCGCCAAGGTGGTGCTCATCCGGCCGGCCCCGGTGCCGAGCCTCGACGGGACGTCCCGTTCGCCCGGCCTCCCCGAGTTCGACCCGTTCTGGCAGCGCGTCGTCGACCTCGGCGTGCTGGTGGCGATGCACTCGTCCGACAGCGGCTACGCCCGGTACGTGAACGACTGGGAGGGCACCCGCGAGTTCCTCCCGTTCAGGTCCACGGCCTTCCGGTCGGTCGCCATGGGACACCGGCCCATCGAGGACGCCATGGCGGCGATGATCTGCCACGGCGCCCTGTCGCGGTTCCCGGACCTCAGGATCGCCGTGGTCGAGAACGGCAGCGGCTTCGTCCGGCCCCTCTTCCACAACCTGCGGGAGGCCTACCGGATGATGCCGCAGGGGTTCCTCGAGCACCCCATCGACGTGTTCAAGCGCAACGTCTACGTCCATCCCTTCCACGAGGAGGACATCCGGGGCCTGGTGGACCTGCTGGGGGCCGACCACGTGCTGTTCGGTTCGGACTTCCCCCATCCCGAGGGCATGGCCGATCCCATCACCTACGTCGACGAGCTCGAGGGGATGCCACGGGTCGACGTGGCCAAGATCATGGGCGGCAACCTGGCCGGCCTGATGGGGATCGGCGTCGCCGCCTGACCAGTCGCCCGGGGTCGCGGACCGGTGCCGGAACCCGGGAAATCCCGCTGGTCCACCGGCGAAGTTGACGGCGCTGCTAGATTTCGGGGTCCGTCGCCGAGCTGAGAGTTGTCATGGGACCACACGCTGCCAAGCAGCTCCCCGACGGGGATCCCACTTCGGTCAAGCAGCTCCCCGACGGGGATCCCACTTCGGTCAAGCAGCTCCCCGACGGGGATCCCACTTCGGTCCTGAGGCGCGCCCCATTCTCCGACAACCCACGGGTGGGCGCCCGCGGTCAGCGCGCCCATCAGCGGATCCTCGAGGCGGCCCTCCAGGTGTTCGGCGAGGAGGGCTACCACCAGTGCGGGGTGATCCGGATCACCGAGGTGGCCGGGTGCTCACGCGCCGCCTTCTACCAGTACTTCTCCAGCAAGGAAGACGTGTTCCGCCACCTCGCCGGCCAGGTGGCACGCCAGCTGGTGGCGTCGGCCGAGGCACTCGGGCCCGTCACGGCCGACCTCGACGGTTGGCGGACCCTCCGGGCGTGGGTCGCGCGCCACGGCGAGATCTACGACCGCTATGAGCCGGTTTTCGAGGCGCACCAGGCGGCGGCCGAAACCGACGAGGCCGTCGCCAGCGGCTCCGCCCGCATCGCCGACCGGACGGTGGCGGAAGTGCGGGCCAAGCTCACGACATCGGTGCTGCCCAGCCGGCAGCTCGACGAGGCGATCGCCATCCTGCTCGAGTGCATGACGCGGGCCCGAGGCGTCGCCGAGATCGTCGGCGCCGCGCTGCCGGGTGCCGGCGGGGCCCCGGGCTATCCCCGCTCCCGCGTCGACGACGCCATCACCGACGTCGTGCACCGGGCGCTCGTGGGCGGGCTCGATCCGGCGGTCAACGTGCACGCGGCGGCGAAGCGCCGCCCACCCCGCGTGCCTCTCGGCCCGGTGATGCTCCAGGGCCTGCAGACCGAGGACGGCCCCGAGGACCTGAGCCCCACGGGTGCACGAACGCTCGCCGCACTGCTGGCCGCCAGTCACGACGTGCTCGTGGCGCGCGGTTACCACGGCACCCGGGTCGACGACATCACGCAGGCCGCCAAGGTGTCCCACGGCGCCTTCTATCGCTACTTCGACAACAAGGACCACCTGATCCGCCTCCTCGCCGTGCGCGCCATCCGCACGGTGTCGGTGGCGATGGCCGACATCCCTGACATCGCCGGTGGCCCCGCGGCCAGCGGCAGGACGACGTCGGCAACGCTGCGCCAGTGGCTGCGGCGCTACCAGACGACGCAGGCGTCCGAGGCGGCGATGATCCGCGTCTGGCTCGACGCGACCGCCGACGACCCCAGCCTGCAGCCGGAGTCGGCCGCGGCCCTGGACTGGGGCCGGCGCCGGCTGGCGCGCTTCCTCGAGCCGCGGGGCTTCGGCGACGTCGACACCGAGGCGCTCGTCATGGTGGCCCTGCTCGACGCCTTCGGCGCCCGCACGGTCGGGCCGTCCACGATCCCCGCCACGGCCCACATCATCGAGCGCGGCTTCCTGGGACGGTGAGCCCGGCCCAGCGGCCCGGCGTCACTCCTCGACGGTGATCGCCCGCTCCGGGCAGTTGTTCGCCGCCCTGCGGGCGGCATCCTCCTGGCCGGCGACAACCTCGCCCCCGTGGAGCACCGCGCCGTGGCCGTCGTCGTCGGGCTCGAACACCTCGGGCGCCAGCGCGTAGCAGCGCCCGTGTCCGGTGCACATCTCGGCATCGATCCGAACCTTCATCACGGCCGCCGAGAGTATCCGGACCTGACGTGAGTGTCAGGAACGGAGGTGGGTGGCCGGTGATCTGCAACCGGCGTTCGGAAACGCCGGATTCCGGCGGTTTCGAACGCCGGAACCGCGCCGCCGCCGCGCCGACGTCAGCGGGGCCGGAACAGGGGGACGAACCACTCGCCGTTGTGCTCGAAGGTGACCTCCACCAGCATGCCGATGCGGACGTCCTCGATGGGACACTCGACGATGTTGGTGGTGAGCCGGACCGTGGGGTCGTCCTCGAGCTCGACGATGGCGATGACGTAGGGCGGGTCGAACCCGGGCATGAACGGCTGGTGGTTCACCGTGTAGGTCGCCACCGTCGCACGGCCGGACACCGCGTCGGGCGCCAGGTCGCGGCTGCCGCAGTGGGGGCAGCGCGGCACGGGTGGGTGGTGGATCCGCCCGCAGCGGGCGCAGCGCAGGAACCGCAGGATGCCGTCGGCGCCGCTGCGCCAGAAGAACTCGTCGCTCTCGTCGGCGGCGATGAAGCGCGGCGGCGCGCTCACCCGATCCCCTTGGTCAGCAGGAGACAGCCGCATTCGGGGCCGCCCCCGGCGGCCACCATGGCCACCTCGGCGCCCTGGACCTGGCGGGCACCGGCGCCACCCCGGAGCTGCAGGACCCCCTCGTGCAGGAAGCCGAAGCCGTGCAGCCGCCCGGACGAGAGCTGGCCGCCCCAGGTGTTGAGCGGCAGCGTGCCGCCGAGGCCGATCCGCTTGCCGCCCTCCACGAACGGGCCGCCCTCGCCCCGCCCGCAGAAGCCCAGCGCCTCCAGCCACGCCAGCGTGAGCCAGCTGAAGCCGTCGTAGAGCTGCGCGGTGTCGACGTCGTCGGCGGTGAGCTCGGTGCGGGCCCACAGCGACGCCGCGGAGTCCCGCATGGTCATCGTCGTGAGGTCATCGAACTGGTCCCAGCTCGGGCGGCCGCGGATGCCGGTGCCGATGGCGTTGACGTGGGCGACGCCGTGGGGCGCATCGGGCGCGTAGTCCCGGTGCGAGACGACCACGACCGTGGAGCCGTCGCACGGCACGTCGCAGTCGTAGAGGCAGAACGGCTCCGTGATCATGCGGACGCTCAGGTAGTCGTCCATCGTCATCGGCTCGGTGTAGATCGCCTTGGGATTCATGGCCGCGAAGGTGCGGGCATTGATGGCGATGGCGCCGAGGTGCTCGCGGGTCGTCCCGTACTCGTGCATGTGCCGCATCGCGTAGCAGGCGATCCAGTTGGCGGCCGACCCGGCGCCGTAGGGGATGAGGTAGCGCATCGACGCCGGCAGCCCGCCGCCGGCCCCGGCGCCGCCGGGTCGCAGCGGCTTCCCGCTCCCCTCCACCACCGTGCGAAACACGACGACGTGGCGGGCGAGCCCGGCGGCCACCGCCAGCACCGCCTTGTGCACCGCACCCAGCTGGCCGGCGGTCTCGAGGCCGCCGTCGCGCCAGGCGAGGCGGAGCCGGAGGGCGTCATGGAGGTCGGCGCCGGACGCGCCGCCGAAGGGGCCGCCCATCCCCGGATAGGTCGAGACGCCGTCGATGTCGTCGAGGGTCAGGCCGGCGTCGGCGACGGCGCGCTCGGCGGCCTCGATGGTGAGGTCGAGACCGCTGCGGTGGAGGCGGCGGCCGACGTCGGACTGGCCGATGCCGGAGATGACGGCCCGGCGCTCCAGCGGCTCATCCATCGGCGGTCAGGGAGCCGCCGGCTCGAACAGCTCGGCCATCACCCGGTCGGCGGCCTGATCGCTCGGGCCCTCCCAGGTGATTGCGCCGTGGTGGAGCAGGACCACGCGGTCGCACAGGTCGAGGGCGTGGCCGACGTGCTGCTCGACGATGAGCAGCGAGCTGCCCTGCTCCCGAAGCTTGCCGAGGCTGTCGTAGACGCCGTCGACGACCTTCGGTGCGAGCCCGAGCGACAATTCGTCTGCGACCAGCACCGCGGGGGACTCGACCAGCACGCGCACCATCGAGAGCATCCGCTGCTCCCCGCCGGACAGCGTTCCCGCGAGCTGCCGGCGCCGCTCGCCCAGCACGGGAAAGATGCCGAAAGCCTGCTCGAGCCCGGGGCCGACCCCGCTTCGTCCCTTGGACTGGCGGAACGACAGCGTGAGGTTCTCCTCGACGGTCAGCGTCGCGAACACCGAGCGCCCCTCGGGCGCGTGCGCCACGCCGGCGCGGGCGAACTCGAAGCCACCCGAGCGCGTGAAGTCGTTGCCCTCGACGAGCACCGATCCGCTCGTGGGCGCAACCAGGCCGCTGGCCACCCGCGCCACCGTGGTCTTGCCGGCCCCGTTGGCGCCCAGCAGGGCCACCGCCTCGCCCGGCGCGACCGTCAGGCTCACGCCGAACAGGGCGCGGAAGGGGCCGTAGGCCGCCGACACGTCCCTCAGCTCCAGCACCGCCGGGCCGTCGGCACCGGTCGCATCGACGCTCGTCACGACGCCACCTCCACGTCCCCGAAGTATGCGGTGCGCACCTCGTCGCTGGCCATGACCTCGGCCGTCGGGCCCGAGGCGATCAGGCAGCCGAAGTCGAGCACGTAGCACCGCTCCGTGAAGCTCGACACCAGCTCGACGTCGTGCTCGACCAGCAGGATGGCGAACCCCTGGGCCGCCTGCACGTCCTGGAGGGTACGGGCCAGGTCGGCGGTCTCGTTGCGGTCGAGGCCCGACGACGGCTCGTCGAGGAGGAGCAGCTTGGGGTCGGTCATGAGCGCCCGGCCCACCTCGACCAGGCGGCCCTTGCCGAGGCTCAGGCGCTCGATCGGCTCGTCGGCCATGTCGCCCAGGCCGAGCAGCTCGAGCACCTCGTCGCAGCGGGCGATCTCGTCGGGCCGGGGACGGCCGCGGCCCAACAGGTCCTTCCAGAGCCGCCCGTCGCCACGCCGGGTCCGTTCGGCGATCAGCAGGTGCTCCCGCACCGTCGACTCCGCGAACAGTTCGATGCGCTGGAAGGTGCGGCCGATCCCGAGCAGTGCGCGGGCGTGCACGGGCAGGCCGCCGACGTCCCGGCCCTCCAGCAGCACCTGGCCGGCGTCGGCCCGCAGGATTCCGAGGACGCAGTTGAAGAACGTCGTCTTGCCCGCACCGTTGGGGCCGATGAGCCCGACGCGCTCCCCCGCCTCCACCTGCAGCGAGACGTCGTCGAGGGCGACGATCCCGGCGAAGCGCTTGGTGACCCCCGTGGCCTCGAGGACGGTTCCCATCAGCGCGCGTCCTCTGCACCCACGGCCGCCGCGTCGCCTTCGCCCGCCGCCGCGCCCGCCGCCTCGGCGGCGGCCTCCCCGCCGACCGCCGCCGACTCTGCTTCCTGCTTCCCGTCCGACGGACCGGTGCGGGGCCCGGCCCGCCTCTCCAGCCGTCGCATCCACTGGCGCTTGCCGTGCTCGATCAGGCCCTCGGGATGCCGGGCGAACTGGATGGTGCCGAGGCCGAACAGCACGAAGCGCCACTTGGGGGAGATCGGGAAGATGGAGGGGATGCGGTCGGGGCTCCGCAGGATCCACCCCAGGAACTCGCCCCGCAGGATCACGGTATCGAACAGCGCGAAGGCAGCGCCGGCGTTGGCGGCCCCCTCGACCGTGCGGGAGCCCAAGGTGACGACGAGCACCAGCCAGAACAGCGCTGCGAAGGGCGCGAAGTTGTTGGTGTAGTTCACGTTCTCCTGCTGCATCGACAGCATCGCCCCGCCCAGCCCGGCGATGAACGCCGACACCGCGAAGGCGATGATCCGGGCCCGGGCCGGGGAGATCCCGATGGACGCCGCCGCCACCTCGCTGCCCCGCAGGGCCCGCAACGTCTGGCCGACCGTGCCCTCCCGGATCCGGATGACGGCGAAGGACACCAGCACGAACACGGCGAGGGCAAGCCCGAGGAACGACAGGTCGTTGGCGAAGTCCCAGGGCCCGATCGTGGGTCGTGGCACCCGGGTGCCCTCGAGCAGCGCAGTGTCGCCCCCGCCGATCCATGACGCCTTGACCAGGACGGCGTCGAAGAAGTAGGCGAACGCCAGGGTCGCGATCGCGAACCACACCCCGCCGAGCCGCAGCACCGGCAGGGACAGGAGCGCCCCGCAGGCCGCCGCGACGGCGGCGCCGATGACCGCGGCCACCATGACCGACATGTCGTAGCGGTCGGCCATCTGGAACACCGTGAACCCGCCGATGGCGGCGAAGGCGCCCTGGCACAGCGAGATCTGCCCCGCGAACCCGGTGATCACCGTGATGGACAGGTAGATGGTGGCGTAGATCACCGCCTGGGTGACCACGAACAGCCAGGATTGGTCGGCCCGGAAGAACACGACGAGGCCGACGATGCCGAAGAACCCGAGGGCGAACAGCCGGGTGGCGGCCGTCAGGGCGCGGCTGCGCGTCGCGGCCACGGGCGCGGGTGGCGGGGGATCGACGCCCGCCAGGGGGTCGGCCGCCTCGCGGGTGCGGCGGATCGCCGGCCACAGCACCAGCACACCGAACAGCACGACGAAGGGGACGGCCGGCGCGAGGTTGTCCTGGATGGCGTCCAGGAAGGCGTTGTCGGCGCTCCAGCGGGGCAGGAAGGTGTTGAGCAGCGCGATGAACCAGCCCAGGGCCAGGCCCCCGACGAGCGCCCGGGGCAGGCTGACGAGGCGCCCCAGCGCCGCGGCGGCGATGGCGACGACCACCAGGTTGAAGAAGTCGGCCGCCGCCAGCGTGTTGAAGCGGGGAGCGATCAACACCCCGGCCATGCCGGCGAACACGCTGGACAGCGCCCACGCGAACGCCGACACGCGGTCGGCCCGGATGCCGGCCAGCTCGGTCATGCGCGGGCTCTCGACGACCGCCCGCATCTGGAGCCCGAGGGCGGTGAAGCGGAAGAGCGCCCCCAGCGCCAGCATCCCCAGCACCGCGACGCCGAGGGCCACGAGCTCGTCACGGTTGAAGCTGTAGACGTCGAACACGTCGTAGAGGACGCCCCCGTTGGGCACGATGCCCTCGGGCGTCCGACCGGCGACCGGCTGGAAGCTGGTGACGAGCTCGAACAGGTTCGGCAGCGCGACCGTGAGGCCGATGGTCACCACCAGTTTCGCCACGGCCGGGGCGGTGCGGAGGTGGCGGAAGATGAGCCGCTCGAGCGCCAGCCCGATGAGCGGTGCCACCACGAACACCGACAGGACGAGGGCGGGGAAGGTCGCCCACTCCCACTCCTCCCGGGCCTGGAAGAACAGGGCGGCCGAGATGTACGCCTGGGCCCCGAAGGCCAGGTTGAAGACCCCCGACGTCTTGTACGTGAGAACGAAGCCGAGCGCGATGAGCGCATAGACGGCGCCCGGTGGCGTGCCCTGGAGGATCGCCCGAAATATGTCCTCGGGAACCGATGCGGCCAGGATCATGGGCGCTGTACTAGCTCAGTTGAAGGATGTCGGGGTCGGTTCTGACCAGTCCTGGTTGTCGTTGGGCCAGCACAGCCACGGCTTGTCGGGCGGCGCCACCGTCTCGAAGGCGCCGTTGTGGATCTGGACCACGGGGGCGCACTCCTGCGCGTAGTCGGTGCTGGGGTCGCCGTCGACCACGGCGGCGTGCTGGCGGGTCCAGTCGATGGGGTTGATGAGCCCGTCGGCGTCGTAGTCGGTCATCTGGTTGGTGGCGTCGACCACCGACTGGCGGTCGAACTCGGGGCCCGCGGCCAGGAGGCCCTGGAAGGCGAGGTCGGCGTTGATCCAGCCCACCATGGACTGCTCGCTGAGCTCGCCGCCCGTCTCGTCCATCCACTGCTGGAAGGTGTCGAGTGGCGTGCCCTCGGCGTCCGCCTCGAAGGGCAGGAACTGCACGGTGACGTAGTCGCCCTCGAACAGGTCGGCGTTGTCCTTCACGAACTGCTGGTCGTAGGTGTTGGGGTGGTACATGGTGACGTCGTCCATCCCCTGGCGCTCGAGCTCCTGGCCCAGGGTCTTCATGGCGTTGAGGTCCAAGCAGCTGGCGATGAAGTCGACGCCCTTCTCCTTCATGGCCGTGACCTCGGGCGCGATGCCGTTGGGCAGCCCGTATTGCAGGTCGTCCTTGACGTACACCGCCTCGGCGTCCACGTCGCTGCCGTACAGCTCGAACGAGTCCGCCGCGCCGTGCGCGCACTCTCGCGAGGTCTCGGTGATGCCGTAGCCGAGCGTCGCCACCTTGTGGGCGCCCGCCTGCCCGGCGATCCAGGGGAGCCCCCGGCCCGTGCAGCCCGAGCACGGTCCCTGGATGTGGCCGAAGATGTGCTCGCGGCCGGCCATCTCGTTGCCGTGGATGCCCCACACATAGGTCGGGATGCCGGCCTGGTCGAGATCGCCCCAGCCGCTCGGCGCCAGGGTGGCGTTGAAGTTGCCGAAGGTGTCGTCGGCCGAGATCACGTCCAGCGCCCGCACCTGGTTGTTGGCCAGCTCGTCGTCGAGCGTCTCGGACACCACGAGGTCGCGCCCGTAGATGCCGCCCTCGCTGTTGCGGTACGCGAAGTAGGCCTCGACGCCCGCGGCGTAGCAGTCGAGGATGCAGGTGCCGAGGGGGTTGTTGGACTTGGTGCCGATGATGCTGTATTGGATCTCGTCGTCGGTCACGCCGGGGACACCCGAGATGTCGACGTGGGTGTCGCGGTCACCCGATGCGTTGTCGCCGCCGCTGCTGCCGCTGTCGCCGCCGGAGGAGCCGTCGGCGGCGCTGTCGTCGTCGCCGGAGTTCCCGCACGCGGCCAGGCCCAGGCTGAGGACGCAGAGCGCCACGACGAAGCGTCGACCCCGCCCCGACCGCCCGTGGGAGCGGGAAACATGTGATGTCATTGGCTTCCCCCCTGTCGGCCCAAGGGCCCGCCAGAAATGTGACGCACTAGTTAGATGCGCACCATAGCGCAGGCGGTCTCCCGGGGATATTGCAGGTCGGTGCCACAACGGCCCCTACAGGATCGCGCGCGACTCCTTCATTGCGGCGATCGCGTCCCAGTCGAACCCGGCGTCGAGCAGGACCTGCTCGGTGTGCTCGCCGTGCTCGGGGGCCCGCCGCACCTCCAGCGGGCGCTCGTCGAACTGGGCGGGGCTGGCCACGAGCTGGACCTGCTGGCCGTTGTGCGCCTCCATGGCCGGCAGGTAGCCGTTCGCGATGACCTGGGGGTCGCTGTAGAGCTCGTCCAGGGTCTGATAGGGGGTCCACACGCCGGCGAAGTCGGCGAGGACCTCCTTCCAGTGCGCCAGCGGCCGGGAGGCGAAGGCCTCGTCGAGGACGGCGACGCACGCCGCAGCGTTCTGGGCGCGCGCCGCACCGGTGCTGAAGCGCTCGTCGGTCGTCAGCTCCGGGCGTTCGAGGCGCTTCGCGAGGTCGTCCCAGAACTTGTCCGCCTGCAGCAGCACGAGGCTGATGAACCGATCGTCGGCCGTCCGGTAGGTGTTCACCCCCGGGTTCGGGTTCGTGCGGCGATTGGCGGTCGGCAGGCGGGTCAGGCCGAACAGCTTGGCGGCGACCACCATGGGGGACAGCTGCCACATGGCGGTGGCCAGCAGCGACACGTCCACGACGGTGGCCTCACCGGTGCGCTCCCGCTGGAGCAGCGCGGCGGCGATGGCCCCGGCGGTGGCCAGCCCGCCCATCACGTCCCCGAACGCCGCCGACGGTTGGCCCGACGGCCAGCCCTCGGCGTTGGTGGGCATGACCGCGGCGACGCCACCGCGGGCCCAGAACGAGGCCGCGTCGTAACCGCCCTTCTCGGCGTCCGGGCCCTTCGGTCCCTGCCCCGACCCGCGCGCCACGATGACCCGTGGGTTGCGGGCGCGGACGTCGTCGACGTCCACGCCGAGCTTGCGGCGAACCTGCGGCAGGTAGTTCGTGAGGTAGACGTCGGCCCCCTCTATCAGCCTCATGAACGCCTCGTGGCCGTCGGGCTTGGATAGGTCGATGGCGACCGATCGCTTGCCGCGGTTGGGCTGCTCCATCATGAAGTTGATGCCGCTGTCGCCGCCTGGCAGCAGCCCCGACGTGACGAGCCCGCGCTGGGGGTCGCCGGTCACGGGGTGCTCGACCTTGATGACGTCGGCGCCCCAGTCGACGAGGACGGTGCCCGCCGACGGCACGAACATCCAGCTCGCCAGCTCGACGACCTTGATGCCGCCGAGCGGTCCTGCGGGACGACTTTGAAGATCTTCCGGGGTCATGGCCCGAGTTTTCTTCAAAGACCCGCGGGCCAGCCCACGGTCTTGGTCTCGGTGAAGATCTCGAGGCCCTCGAGGCCGCACTGGCGGCCGACCCCCGAGCCCTTGTAGCCCCCGAACGGCGCATCGGCGCCGTACCAGACGCCACCGTTGATGCCGAGAGTGCCGGTGCGGATCCGGCGGGCGACCGCCTTGGCCCGGCCGACGTCGCCGGACGTGATCATCCCCGACAGCCCGTACGGGGAGTCGTTGGCGATGCGGACGGCGTCGTCGTCGCCGTCGTGGGGGATGATCACCAGCACCGGCCCGAAGATCTCCTCGCGGGCGATCGTCATGGCGTTGTCCACGTCGGCGAACAGCGTCGGCTCGACGAAGAACCCCTTCGGCAGGTGCGCCGGCACCGAACCCCCAATGACGAGCCGGGCCCCCTCGGCCTTGCCCTTGTCGATGTAGCCGAGCACGCGGTCCTGCTGCTTGCGAGAGATCTGCGGGCCCTGCAGGACCGACATGTCGGTCGGGTCGCCGTACTGCCAGCCGTCGAAGCCGGCCCGGACCAGGTCGACGGCCTCGTCGTAGCGGGACCGCGGGACCAGGATGCGCGAGGCGATGGCGCAGCCCTGGCCGCCGTGCATGCACGACGAGACCGCCCCGGGCAGCGACCTCTCGAAGTCCGCGTCCTCGAGGAGCAGGTTGACCGACTTGCCCCCGAGCTCGAGGAACGTGGGCTTGAGCGTGCTCGACGCCGCCTCCATGATCCGGCGACCGGTGGCGGTCGAGCCCGTGAAGGCCACCATGTCGACGTCCGGCGACGTCGTGATGACCTCGCCCACCAGGTGGTCCCTGCTGCTGACGATGTTGACGACCCCCGGCGGGATCTCGGTCTGCTCGGCGATCAGCCGGCCGATGCGGGCGGCGTTGAACGGCGTGTCGGGCGCGGGCTTCACGACGCACGTGTTGCCCATGGCGAGGACCGGTCCGAGCTTGTTGAGCAGGATCTCCACCGGGAAGTTCCAGGGCACGATGATCCCGACCACCCCGACCGGCTCCTTCCACACGACCCGCTCGGTCTCGTAGCCGACGCCCATCGCGTCCTTCGGCCCGATCGGCCGCTCCCACGGGAACCGGTCGATCATCTCCGCCGGCCACAGCAGCGCCTCCCGGAGCGGGGCGTCGAGCTGCGGCCCGTAGGTGATGAGGATCGGGCACCCGACCTCGGCCACCAGCTCCTGGCGGAGCTCCTCCTGCTCCCCCTCGATCGCCGCCTGCAGTTGCCGCAGGCTGCGGGCCCGGAGCGCCCGGTCGGTCGACCAGTCGGTCGTGTCGAACGCCCGGCGTGCCGCGGCCACGGCCGCAGCCATGTCGCCCGCCGAGCCGTCGGCGACCGCGCCGAGGACCTCCTCGGTCGCCGGGTTGAGGTTCTCGAAGGTGGCGCCGCCCTCGGCGTCGACCAGCTTCCCGTCGACCAGCATCCTCGAGTCAGGCACGTCCAGCCCCCTTGGTCTCCAGCAGCTCGATGAGCTGACCGTCCGGGTCACGGATGAACACCGCCACGCCGATGTCCGTCTGCGTGACCACGTGGCCGCCCAGGGCCTCGACCCGGTCGAGGATGCGCCGGTGGTCGTCGGCGCCCATGGAGATGTGGGTCAGCCCCGGTTCGTCCATGGGCCGCTCGCGCGACGCGCGTGGGGGGCGCCGGGCGTACGCGAGCAGCTCGAGCAGCAGCCCGTCCTTGCGCAGGTAGACGGCGCGCACGCCGAGAGGCGCCTCGAGCTGCAGGAGCCTGCCCGTGGGCTCGTCGGGCGGGGCGATCTCGCGCTCGCATTCGAAGCCGAACAGTTCCTCGTAGAAGCGCCGGGACCGGTCGATGTCGTGCACGCACAGCCCGATGTGGTTGACGACGCTGGCGGTCACGTCCCCGTCGCCCTCATTGGCTCGCCTACGGCTCGCAAATGAGTGATCGCCGCTTCGCGGCGGGCACCCCACTGTGCTTATGGTTCGCTCGCTGACGCTCGCTCACTCGCCGAACCGTACAACAGAAAAGCTGACATGAGCGTCAGAATCGCGGGCGCGCATGAGGTACGGTGACGTGGCTGTCAGGTACGGCGACGTGAGGAGCGCGGAATGAGCTCGCATGAGGCCACGACTCCGGGCGCCGGCTTTGCCGACGCGGCGGCCGACCCCCAGCCGGCCTACCGGGCGATGCGCGAGGCCGCCGCCGTCGTGCCGTTCGACGACAGCATGGTGATCGTCTGCCGCCGGGGCGAGATCGAGGAGGCGTTCCGCCGCCCCGACATCTTCTCGTCCAACATGTCGGCGGTCGACCTCCAGAACGTGCGGCCGATGATCCCCCTGCAGATCGACCCGCCCGAGCACAAGAAGTTTCGCAAGATCCTCGATCCGCTCTTCGCGCCGCGGCGGATGGCGGAGTTGGAGGAGCCGCTCACCAGGCTCGTCAACGACCTGATGGACCGCTTCGCCGGGCGGGACGAGATCGACTTCGCCGCCGAGTTCTCGGTCCCGTTCCCGTCCCACGTCTTCCTCACCCTCCTCGGCCTGCCGCTGGACGAGACCCCGCACTTCCTGGCGATGAAGGACGGGATCATCCGTCCCGACCACGTGACCGGGAGCCCGCGCAACAGCAGGGTCACGTTGGCGCACCAGAAGGCCACCGCCGAGTCGATCTACGCCTACTTCAACGAGGTCCTGGACCAGCGGGAGGTGGAGGGGCGGGACGACATCCTGACGACGTTCCTCCACACCGAGGTCGACGGGCACCGCCTGAGCAGGGAGGACATCCTCGACATCTGCTTCCTGTTCTTCATCGCCGGCCTCGACACGGTGACGGCGTCGCTCGACTGCTTCTTCGCGTACCTCGCCCGGCACCCGGAACAGCGGCGCCGGCTCGCCGAGGACCCGGACATCATCTCCGCCGCGGTCGAGGAGCTGCTCCGGTGGGAGTCACCGGTGACGACCGTCGCCCGCGTGGCGGTGGAGGACACCGAACTGGGCGGCTGTCCGATCAAGGCCGGCCAGCACGTCAGCGTGCTCATCGGCTCGGCGAACACCGACGACGCCGAGTTCGGCGACGGCGACGAGGTGCGCTTCGACCGCGACCCCAACCGCCACCTCGCCTTCGGCGGCGGCATCCATCGGTGCCTCGGCTCGCACCTCGCCCGCCACGAGCTGCGGGTGGCCCTGCGGGAGTGGCACCGGAGGTATCCCGACTACTCGATCAAGCCCGGGCACGCGCTGTCGTACACGCCCGGCGTGCGCTCCATCGACCGCTTCCCGATGATCCTGGGCGCGGGCGGCTAGGCCCGAGGCGCCCGACGCCGCTGAGAGGCCACACCCCGCTCCACCGCCTGGCGGATGATCGCGTCGTTGTCCTTGGAGATGTAGCGGTGGACCCGGGCCTCGAGCAAGCGCCGGGCGAGTGGGTTGAACGCCTCGTAGGTCTCGCCGAAGCTCACCCTGGTGCGGCCGTCGCCCAGGTCCTCGAGGCGATGCCAGCCGGTCGCCTGTGACCACAGCGGCTTGCCGACCGCCTCGTAGCGCGAGAACTCCGGGGGGCGCGACTCGGTGATGACCTCCCACGAGCGCCCGACTCCCCCACTGAGGAGGTAGCGGGGCACCCGGAAGCGGCAGAACCGCACCAGCCCCAGCCCGTGCTCGTCGCCGGAGTGGACGATCTCGATGCGGACGTCGCCATGCTCGATCACCCGGTGCTCGCCGTCCGGCAGCGGCCCGAGCGGGGGGTGCAGCGTGCGCCAGACCTGCTCGCGCGTCGCCTCGATCTCGAACGAGAACTCGTGCTGCCTCACGCCTGCGATTATGACTGCCGGGCGCCGAATGTGACACCCATGTCACTCCCGACCGCACGGGGGTAACGTACGGGACACAGGTCCCGCGGGCTCGGTCAGAGGGGGACGGCGTGGACGACGTCTTGGGTTACGACGGCAGGCGGGTGATCGTCACCGGGGCGGCATCCGGGATGGGCGAGGCCACCGCCCGGATCCTCGTCGAGCTCGGCGCGGAGGTGATCGGCGTCGACATCAAGCCGGCGGCCGTCGACGTCGCCGAGTTCCTCGCGGTCGACCTCCGCGACCGCGCCGCCATCGAGGCCGGCGCCACCAGGGTCAGGACGCCCGTCCATGCGTTCTTCAGCTGCGCGGGCCTGCCCGGACCACCGTTCTCGGACATCGACGTGATGCTGGTGAACTTCGTGGGGGCCCGGCACCTCATCGAGCAGGTGCTGCCCAAGATGCCCGAGGGATCGGCGATCGCCTACGTCGCTTCCAATGCCGGCCTTGGCTGGCAGCAGCACCTGGACACCCTTGCCGGACTCGTCGACGCCCAGGGCTTCGACGCGAGCAAGGGGTGGTGCGAGGACCACGCCGCCACCATCGGCAGGGCGAGCGCCTATGCGTTCTCGAAGCAGGTCATCAACGCGTGGGTGGCGTCCACGGCGGGCGACTACCTGGCCAGGGGCGTGCGCCTCAACTGCACCAACCCCGGCCCGACCGACACTCCGATGATGCCGTTCTTCCACAAGTCGTACGGCAAGGCGATCATCGACGCCGCGGTGGGCCCGTTGGCCCGATACTCGACGCCCGAGGAACAGGCCTGGCCGCTGGTGTTCCTGAACAGCCCCCGCCTGTCGGGCGTGACCGGCGAGGCGCTGTACGTCGACGGCGGCTTCTTCGGCGCCCTGCAGACCGGCAAGGTCGACTTCTCCGCCGTGGCGACCGAGTAGCGGCACCCCGACGGCCCGCGGCGCTCACGCCGCGACGCGGACCGGCACGTTGGAGAAGCCCGCGACGTTGGACATGTGCACGCGCCCCAGCCCGTCCTCGTCGATCTCGTAGCGCGGCCAGCGCCGCACCATCTCCTCGATGGCGACGCGGCTCTCCATCCGCGCCAGCGCCGCGCCCAGGCAGCTGTGGATGCCGAGCCCGAACCCCAGTGACTGGCTGGGCGGCCGGTCGATGTCGAACGCATCCGGATCGTCGAAGAAGCGCTCGTCGCGCGTGGCCGAGCCGGTGATCAGCAGCACCGGATGGCCCGCCGGCAGCGTCACCCCGTGGAACTCGGAGTCCTGGAGCGAGAACCGGCCCTGGTACTGGGATGGCGGCCAGATCCGGAGGATCTCCTCGACGGCGGCCGGGATCAGCGGCGGGTCTTCGATCACCCGGCGGTACTGCTCGGGATGGCGGGCGAACAGCACGAAGGCGTTGGCGACCAGCTTGGTCACCGTCTCGGCCCCGGCGCCGCCCAGGAGCGTGGCGAACCCGGCGATCTCGCCGTCATCCAGCTTGGTCACGCCCTGCCCGTCCTCGCGATCGACCTCGGCCTCGGTGAGGCGGCTGATCATGTCGTCGCCGGGGTGGCGCCGCTTCTCCCGCACCAGCCCGTGGAAGTAGGCGCCCGCCTCCCTCGACGCGGCGTCGCCCTCGGCGGTCGGCCCCAGCCGCCCGGGCTCCCGGTGGAGCTGGACGTCGAGCCAGTGCCGGATCTGCTGCCGGTCGCCCTCGGGGACCCCGAGGATGCGGGCGATGATCTCCACCGGGAACGGCCCGGACAGGTCGACGACCGCGTCGAAAGCGTCACGGCCGTCGAGTGGCTCGACGTAGGACTCGATCACCTCGCGCACGATCGGCTCGAACGACTGGACCGCCCGGGGCGTGAAGACACGGCTCACGAGGGCCCGCAGCCGGTCGTGGGCCGGCGGGTCCATCATGATGATGCTGCGGAACATGGCGACCTGGTCGGGCGGTGTCGACAGGGTGTGCAGGTCGACGCCGTGGCTGCTGGAGAACGTGCGCCAGTCCTTGTGGGCCTCGACGACGTCGTCGTAGCGCGACAGCGCCCAGAAGCCGTAGCGCTCGTTGTGGTAGACGGGCGCCTCGTCCCGGAGGCGCCGGTACATGTCGTAGGGGTCGTCGAAGAAGACGTTGGAGAAGGGGTCGAACTCGACCCGCGCCTCGCTGGTCGCAGCGCCGGTCGACTGGCCGGTCGACACGTCGGACATGGACCCCTCTCCCTGGCGATTCGCGACTGTGGAGAATGACGTTATCAGTCGGCCGGCGACAGGACGGCCGCGAGGCAGAACGCCCAGAGCTGCTGCGGCCGCACCTCGACACCGGTCATGTGGATTCCCAACACGTACATGTGGGCGGCGGAGATCAGCGTCTCGGAGAGCAGCATCGTCAGGGCGGCGGCATCGATGTCGCTCCGGAACCGGCCGCTCGCCCGGCCGGCGTCGACGATCTCCGCGAGCAGGTCGATCTGCGGCGCGATGGCGGCGGCGAAGTCGGCGGGACGGGCCTCCGCGAGCTGCAGGTGATAGATCGTCAGGGCCCGGGTGCCCGGCGCGGTGGTCTGCGCCGTCCGGTACAAGCCCGTGACGTACGCGTGCAGCCGGTCCACCGGATCGTCGGTGCGCTCGACTTCGCGGCGCAGCCGGTCGACGAAGCCGCGGATGGCCTCCTCGAACAGCGCCAGCAGCAGTTCGTCCTTGCTGGCGAAGTGTTGGTAGAAGGACCGCAGCGACATCTTCGACCGATCGACGATGTCCTGAACCGTGAAGTCGATGCGGCCGGTCTCGGCGAGCAGCTCGCTGGCGGCGGCGAGGAACCGGTCGCTCCTGCTCACCGCGCGGGCGCGCGCCCTGCGGAGCGACCGCTCGACTGCCCGCTCGCGCCAGGCGGCGTCAGTGCGGTTGCCCCCGGCCCGCTCGGCACCCTCGGTCTGCTCGGTCGCCATGATGAAAAGCCGATTCTCCCAGAACGCAATGCGTTGCTCTCCGTCCGAGACTACTCTCGACGCGCAACGGAACGTCTCCAGGGGGTGGCGATGAACATCGACGAGATGATCATGGTGAGCGTGGACGATCACGTGGTCGAGCCACCCCATCTGTTCGAGGGTCGGCTGCCGGCGCGCTACGTCGACCTCGCGCCGCGCTTCGTCACCCGCGCCGACGGGACCAGTGCGTGGCTCTACGAGGGCCAGGAGATCACCAACGTCGCCCTCAACGCCGTGTCCGGGCGCCCGCCCGAGGAGTACGGCATGGAGCCGACGTCGTTCGACGAGATCCGGCCGGGCTGCTGGGACATCAACGAACGCGTCAAGGACATGGACGCCAACGGCGTCCTGGGATCGATGTGCTTCCCGTCGTTCCCGCAGTTCTGCGGCCAGCTCTTCGCCCGCACCGAGGACAAGGACGTCGCGCTGGCGATGCTGCAGGCCTACAACGACTGGCACATCGACGAGTGGTGCGGCACGCATCCCGGGCGCTTCATCCCCTGCGTCCTCCCCGCGATCTGGGATCCCGAGGCCTGCGCCGCCGAGGTGCGGCGCACGGCCGCCAAGGGCGCCCACGCGGTGACGTTCTCCGAGAACCCGTCCAAGCTCGGCTGGCCGAGCATCCACTCCGACCACTGGGACCCGTTCTGGGCCGCGTGCTCCGACGAGAACGTGGTCGTGTGCATGCACATCGGGTCGTCGTCGCAGCTGGTGATCACCTCGCCGGACGCCCCCATCGACTGCCTCATCACGCTCACGCCCATGAACATCGTGCAGGCGGCGGCCGACCTGGTGTGGTCCGACGTCCTGCGCAAGTTCCCCGCGTTGAACGTCGCCCTCTCCGAGGGTGGGATCGGCTGGATCCCGTACTTCCTGGAGCGGGTCGACTACAACTACGACCGCCATCACCGCTGGACGGGGCAGGACTTCGGCGACCAGCTCCCGAGCGAGGTCTTCAACGAGCACGTCATCACGTGCTTCATCGACGACCACTTCGGCGTGGCCAGCCGCGACTTCCTCAACATGGACCGGGTGTGCTGGGAGTGCGACTACCCCCACTCCGACTCGACGTGGCCGACTGCGCCCGAGACCCTCGCCAAGCAGCTCGACGGCGTGTCCGACCACGACATCAACCGCATCACCCACCTGAACGCGATGCGGCTGTTCAGCTTCGACCCGTTCAGCGTGCGACCCGGGGAGGAGTGCACGGTGGGGGCCCTGCGCGAGCGGGCGGCCGGCCACGACGTGACCATCCGCTCCACCAACGCCTCGCACGTCGGGGCGCACAAGGCGCTGGCCACCGACCTGGAGGTTCCCCGCTCCTGACCGCGACGGGGCCTCACCCCCGCGGCAGGCCGAGGCCCTGCTCGGCCACGATGTTGCGATTGATCTCGGTCGTTCCGCCGGCGATCGAGGTCGAGCGCGACGCACCGAGGTTGTAGGCCCACTCGCCCGACAGCGCACCGAGGCCGAGCACGTCCACAGCCAACTCGGCCAGCGCCTGGTCGGCGCGCGACCACGCCAGCTTGGCCAGGCTGCCGGCGGTCCCGCTGGGCATGTGCTGCCCGCTCCCCCGTCCGTTCGGACCGGCGCGGAGCTGCGCCAGCGAGCGCTCCGTCGTCCAGCGCATGCAGGCGATCTGGCTCCACACCCGAGCAACCCGCTGGCGCCGGCGCCGGTCGCCCAGCGCAGCCTGCGCCACCGGCTCGGCCAGGAGGGCGTCGAGCTTGTTGCGCAGCCCGAGGTGGAGCCGCGCCACCCCCGCCCGTTCGTGGCTGAGCGTTGTCATCGCCACGTCCCAGCCGGCGTGGACCGGACCGAGCAGGGCGGCGGCCGGCACGCGCACGTCGCGGAAGAACAGCTCGCTGAAGCTGACCTCGCCGGTCATGGTGCGCAGCGGCCGCACCTCGACCCCCGGGCTGCGGACGTCGACGAGCAGGCAGCTGATCCCCCGATGGCGGGGGGCGTCGGGGTCGGTCCGCACGTACAGCTGGCACCAATCGGCGAGGTGGCCGAGGCTGTTCCAAGTCTTCTGACCGTTGACGACGAACCCGGCCCCGTCGGGCTCGGCCCGGGTGCGCAGCGAGGCCAGGTCCGACCCCGAGTCGGGCTCCGACATCCCCTGGGACCAGATCTCGTCGCCGCGCAGCAGCGGCCGCAGGAACCGCGCCTGCTGCTCGGCGGACCCGTACGCCATGATCGCCGGGGCGATGTTCGCGACCCCGATGACGTTGATCGGGCCGGGCGCCCGGGCCGCGGCCATCTCCTCGTAGTAGGCGACCTGCTCGTCGAGGCCAGCGGCCCGGCCGCCGTGCTCGACCGGCCAGGTGGGGGCCGCCCAGCCGGCGTCGGCCAGCTGGTGGTTCCACGCCCGCAGAGTCTCCAGGGTCTCCTCGGTGACGGGGTGCCGCCCCGCGTCCACCACCTCGGGCGTGACGTGCGCCCCCAGCCATGCCCGCAGCTCGCGCCGGAACTCCACTCTGGTGTCCCCTCGCGGACTACCCGGCCAGCGCGGCGGCGGACGGGTGGACGACCTCGTCGGCGTAGCGCCGGAGCGCGTCGATCGCATCGCTCGAGCGCTGCCACGGGCGGACGATGACCCGCCCGACCCCGGCGTCGGCGTAGCGGGCGACCTCGCCGAGATCCGCCGGCGTCCCACCGATGGTGATCTCCACCCGGCCGTCCCGTCCGGCGGCGGCGCGCAGGTCGGCCAGCCGGGCGGCCTGGGGCGGGATCTGCTCCAACGTGTGGTTCATCGGCACCCAGCCGTCGCCCACGGTGGCGGCGCGGCGCAGGGCCGCCGGGCCGTCGCCGCCGACGATGAGCGGTGGGTACGGCTGCTGCACGGGTTTGGGCTCGAACATGACGGGGTCGAAGTCGAAGAACTCGCCGTGGTGTTCGATCTCGGACTCGGTCCACAGTCGCCGGCACACGTCGATGGCTTCGTCGACCCGGCGGCCGCGGCTGTCGAAGTCGAGTCCGACGGCGTCCCACTCGGCCCGCAGCCAGCTCGCGCCGATGCCGAACTCGGCGCGGCCGCCGGACACGATGTCGAGCGTGGCCACGGCGCGCGCCGAGACGAACGGGTGGCGCAGCCCGATGTTGTAGACGTGCGTCGCGAAGCGGATGCGGTCGGTGCGTCCGGCGAGGAACCCCAGGTAGGTGAACGCGTCGAAGACCGGGACGTCGGCGGGCACGGGTGGATGGTCGGCCCCGTGAAACGGGCTGCCCGCCGTCTGCACCGGGAAGACCAGGTGCTCGGGAAGCCAGACCGAGTCGTAGCCGAGGCGGTCGGCCTCCTGGGCCGCGTCGGGCCACACGCGGGGATTGAGCATTCCGAGCGAGATGGCGAACTTCACGGCGGCTCCCTGGTCCGGTGGTCGGTCAGCGGAAGATGGTCTCGGTGTCGGCGGCCAGGCCGTCGTACATCTCGGTGGCGGGGGTGCCCGCCTGGGGCTGGGGCGAGCGGGAGGGCATGATCCCCTCACGCCTGCGCAGCCCGGCCATGCTCTCGCGCCGGCCCGAGTACCGCCCCGGCCGGCGCAGCATCCAGCAGATGCCCTCGGCGGCGACCTCCGACGGCTCCCAGGTGGAGTGGTCGGTGTCGGGTGTGTTGGCGACGAAGCCCTCCGACGCGACCGGCACATCGATGCGGAAGCAGTTGACCGCGATGCCGTCCCTGGCGAGCTGGCGGGCGGCGTCGACGGTGAGCCGCTCGAGCCCGATCTTGCTGATCCCGTAGGACATGAGCCCGGGGATGGGATCCAGGGCGGCCAACGACGACACGTTGACGATCCGGCCTCCCCCGGACGCACGCATGTGGGGCACGGCCTCGCGGATGGCGATGAGCGGGGCGCGCAGGTTGATCTCCATGACGAGGTCGTGGCGCCGCATGGAGATGTCGAGATCGCCGACGAACGTCACTGCGGCGTTGTTGACCAGGATGTCGAGTCGCCCGAACTCGTCCACGGTGGCGCCCACCATCGCGACCACCTGGTTGGAGTCGGACAGGTCCGTCGGTACGGCCGCGGCCCGCCCCCGCCCGTGGACGGCGGTGATGGCGCCGACCGTGGTGTCGAGCGTGCCCGGCGTCCGTTTCGGGCCGGCGTCGGTGGAGCGGGCTGCACACGCCACCCGGCAACCGGCGGCCGCCAGCGCGATGGCGGTCGCGGCGCCCACCCCACGGCTCGCACCGGTGACGAGCGCGACCTTGCCCTCCAGGTCGTAGCCGGCGCCCTCTGCGCCGCCGCCGGCGCTCATGCGGCCTCTCGTTGCTCCAGCAGCGCACCGAGGTCGGCGAGGGTGCGCAGCATGTCGTTCAGGTGGGTGCAGCTGGCGGTCCCGACGAGGTCGCGCCGGACCCTGAGCCGCAGGTCGTCGAACGTGGTGCCCCGCAGCTGTGCGGCGCTGGCGACCGCGGCCGGGCATTCGGTCCACGGGAGCACGAGCGCCCGGGCCCACAGGTCGACGATCACGCGTCGCCGCGCGTCGACCGATCCACCCACGGCGTACTCGTGCACCACGGTCTCGTTGCCGGAGCCGTCGACGTGGCTGTCGCGGAAGTGCGCGTCGACGGCATGCACGCCGTCGGCGTCGGGCGCCAGCACGTCGAGTCGGCGGCGCCGGCGGGTGGCGTTGGGCGGGAGCCGCGCCATGTGGTGCCAGGCGAGAGCGTCGCCGTCCAGGGATGCGAGGGGCGGCGCCGGCGGCCCGTGGGGCGTGGCCAGGCGGCCCGTCTCCCTCAGGTTGGCGATGAAGCCGCCGTCGAGGGCCCAGCCTGAGCACTGGTCGCCGAGCCGCGCCACCATCGCGTCCAGCAGGCCCGCCTGCCGCGGCAGGGCGTCGGCGTGCAGCAGGGAGTAGCCGGAGACCAGCACGGCGCCGACGAGGTCGTCGAGGAGAAGGTGGACGAGCGACCCACGCTCCCGCTCGGCGGGCATCGCCTCGTCGAGCAGGCGGCGGAAGCCGGAACCCACCCGGGCGCCGAGCAGGGGCCGCAGGTCGGGGGCGTCGGGAGCGTCCTCGGCCCGGCCGGCGGCGCCGTCGACGCGGACGTCCATGACGCTGTGCGAGCCCGCCTCGAGGCGCAGGGCCAGCGCGACCTCGTCGAGGACCTCCGCCGCGCCGGCGCCGTCGCCGTCGGTGCGGAGATCGCGCCCGCGGGCGTCGACGACCAGCGTTCCACCGGGCCCATCGGGGCGGACGGTGTCGATCGAGGTCGTGCGGCGCACGGATCCCCGCGGCCGCGGCGGCGTCGCGGTTGCGGGAGCGTGCGGGCCCGCCACCAGCGGGGGCACGGTCACCGGTGCGCCTCCACACGGCCTGCCGAGGCGCTCGATTCCACCGCACTCCCCTTCTCCGACCCGCCGGCGCGAGTGCCCTTCTCCGTACGGGGAAGGCTAGTCTCCGACCGCGCCGCAGCTCACCCGCCTGGACGCGAGGGGATCATGGCTGACTACGAGTTCGTGACCTACGAGACGCTGGACGACGGCGCCATCGCGCGCGTCATGCTCAACCGGCCGGAGGCCCGGAACGCGCAGAACCGCGGCCTCCTCGTCGATCTCGGCAACGCCCTCCTGGAGGCCGAGGCCGACGACCGCGTGCGCGTGGTGATCCTCGGCGGCATGGGGCCGATGTTCTCCTCGGGCCACGACATGGGTTCGAAGCAGGCGATCGCGGAACGGACACCGGGGCCCACGCAGCACCCGACCGCCGGGATCAACGGCGGCACGCGGAAGGGCGCCGAGGCGCTGATGCTCCAGGAGTGGCACTACTACTTCGACAACACCAGGCGCTGGCGCAACCTGCGCAAGATCACCATCGCCCAGGTCCACGGGACCGTCTACGCCGCCGGGCTCATGCTCATGTGGGCGTGCGACCTCATCGTGGCCGCCGAGGACGCGAAGTTCGCCGACGTGGTGGGCGCCCGGCTCGGCATGTGCGGGGTGGAGTACTTCGCCCATCCGTGGGAGTTCGGGCCCCGCAAGACCAAGGAGCTCATGCTGACGGGCGACTCGATCGACGCCCGGGAGGCCCACCAGCTCGGCATGGTCAGCAAGCTGTTCCCCGAGGCCGAGCTCGGCGAGCGCACGCTGGAGCTCGCCCGGCGCATCGCGCAGCTCCCCACCATGACCGCCCTGCTGATCAAGGAGTCGGTCAACCAGACGGTGGACAACATGGGCTTCCACAACGCCCTCAACGCGTGCTTCACGCTGCACGAGCTGAACCACTCCCACTGGGCCCAGATCCACGAGAACAAGTATCCCGTGGCGCTGCCCGATGACGGGATCCCGGACTGGCGGTCGGCGCCGCCGGTCAAGCCGTCCCGCCCCGACATGGCCGAGGCGCCCGCCCCCTGACGATCTCCCGACACCGGCCGCGCGCGGGCGCGTTCGAGGGACCCCAACCGGCCCACCCTGCAACACCCTGCAACCGGCGTTCGGGAGCGCCGGGTTCCGTCACTTGCGAACGCCGGAACGGTGAGTACGACCCCG
>DATFVX010000159.1:0-4319 GCA_035259985.1 Acidimicrobiales bacterium
CTGGCGGGAGAAGGCGTCGGCGTCTGCGCCCGCCAGCGGCCGCTCGGGGGGCGCGACGCCATGGCCGTGGTTGCGGACGTGAGACGTCCACTCGGCGATGGCGCCGCACGTCAGGCGCTCACTCTCCCGGGCCAGGGCCCGCAGGGCCTGTTGCGAGGCCGGCGTCATCTCGGCCGGCCGGACGGGGGGCGCCTCGGGACGGGGACCGTGTCCCCGCTCGGGACAGTCGGCGCCGGCCGGTCCCGCGCCGGGGGCTCCGTGCTCGTGATGGTGCTCGTGGTCCTGGGAGCGCGACGCCTCGGCCCGCTCGTCGACCCCCTGGCCGGGCGCGGTGTCGCCCCCTCCGCTGCCGCACGACGCCAGGAGGAGCGCCGCGCCCACGGCGAGTCCGACGCGGCGCCGCACGCCAGCGAGTATGTCAGTCGGTGATCCCCGCTCCGGCTCAGGTGATCTCGAGCATGCGCTGGAGTGCCACCCGGGCCCACTCGGCCGTCTCCGCGTCCACGCGGATCGGGTTGACCACCCGGCCCTCCACCAGCTCCTCGAGCACCCAAACCAGGTGGGGCTCGTCGATGCGGTTCATCGTCGAGCACGGGCAGACGATGGGATCGAGCGACACCACGGTCTTGTCCGGATGCTCGTGCGCCAGCCGGTTCGTCAGGTGGACCTCGGTGCCCACGGCGATGGTCGATCCGGCGGGCGCCTCGGCCATGGCGCGGATGATGTAGTCGGTCGACCCCACCTGGTCGGCCAGCGCGACGGTCTCGTGTGGGCACTCGGGGTGCACGACCACGATGCCGTCGGGATGCTCGGCCCGGAACGCCTCGATGTGCTCGGGGCGGAACCGCTGGTGGATGGAGCAGTGGCCGCGCCACAGCAGGAACGTCGACTCCTTGCACTCCCCCTCGGTGAGGCCGCCGAGGTCGCGCCGCGGATCCCAGACCCGCATGTCGTCGAGCCCGTACCCCATGGCGACGCCGGTGTTGCGGCCGAGGTGCTGATCGGGGAAGAACAACACCTGGTCACCCCGGCCGGCCCCGCGGCCGCGAGCGTCAGGCCCGCCTCCGAGGGCCCACTCCAGCACGCCACGGGCGTTGGTGGAGGTGCAGACCGCGCCCCCGTGCCGGCCGACGAAGGCCTTGATGGCGGCCGAGCTGTTCATGTACGTGATCGGCACCAGCCGGTCGACGTCGACGATGTCCGACAGGGCCTCCCAGGCCTCCTCCACCTCGTCGATTTCGGCCATGTCGGCCATCGAGCAGCCGGCGTTGAGGTCGGGCAAGATCACCGTCTGGTGGTCGGCCGTCAGGATGTCGGCCGACTCCGCCATGAAGTGCACGCCGCAGAAGACGATGTACTCCGCCTGCGGCCGTTGCTGCGCGAGCACCGAGAGCCGGTAGGAGTCACCCCGGGCGTCGGCCCAGCGGATGATCTCATCGCGCTGGTAGTGGTGCCCGAGGATGAACAGTCGCTCGCCCAGGGCGGCCCTGGCGGCGCTGATCCTGCCGGCGAGGTCGTCCGGTGATGCCGCCGTGTACCGCTCGGAGAGCGGGGTCTGGAGCCGAAGCATGTTGTGAACCTCCGTCGAGGTGACTCCGGTTGGCGGACGGTGGGGACAGCCCGGTCGCCTCACCCACGGGGATGTCGTCCCCGGAGTCGATATGCAGCCGGAATTCCGGGCCGGCTTGAACGGCAGTTTACGAGCTGGTGGCAGGAACGGGCGTCCGCGGACGCCGGATTCCGGCGGCTTCGGACGCCGGTACGGGGAGCCGGTCACCGCCATCGGCCGGGAGCGGCTCTACCCTCGGTCACGTGCTCCAGCGTCCGCCCGCCGGCACGATCCCCGATGCGCCCGGGTCCTACCAGTTCAAGGACCGGGAGGGCCGCGTCATCTACGTCGGCAAGGCGGCGTCGCTCCGTTCCCGGTTGTCCAACTACTTCGGCGACCCCCGCAGCCTGCCCCCGCGCACCGCCGCCATGGTGGCCAGCGCCGAGATCGTCGAGTGGATCCAGGTCCGCAACGAGGTCGACGCGCTCCTGCTCGAGAACAGCCTCATCAAGCAGCACAAGCCCCGCTTCAACATCCGGCTGCGCGACGACAAGAGCTACCCGTTCCTGGCCGTGACCGTGTCGGACGAGTGGCCGCGGCCCACCGTGATGCGGGGCCGCAAGCGGAAGGGCGTGCGCTACTTCGGCCCCTACGGCCACGCCTACGCGATCCGCGAGACGCTCGACCTGCTGCTGCGCACCTTCCCGCTGCGCACCTGCAGCGACAACAAGTTCAACCGCCACCAGCGCCTCGGGCGGCCCTGCCTGCTGTTCCACATCGAGAAGTGCAGCGGGCCCTGCGTCGGTGAGGTGGATCACGAGACCTACGACCGCCTGGTGGAGGAGCTGCTGGACTTCCTCGACGGTGAGACCGACACGATCGTGCGCCGGCTCGAGGACCAGATGCGGACGGCGGCGGACAACCTCGAGTACGAGCGCGCCGCCCGGGTGCGCGACCGGCTGGCGAGCGTCCGCAAGGCCATCGAGCGCCAGCAGATGGTGGCCGACCGCAACGAGGACCTCGACGTGATCGGCATCGCCGAGGACGACCTCGAGGCGGCGGTCCAGGCGTTCTTCGTGCGCCGGGGCCGCGTGCTCGGCCGCAAGGGCTTCGTGCTCGACAAGGTCGAGGACGTCACCCCGGGGGAGATGGTCGGCGACATCCTCGCCCACCTCTACGACGATCCGCCGCTGGGCGTGCCCCGGGCGGTGCTCGTGCCCACCGCACCGGACGATCCGCAGCTCTACGAGGACTGGCTGGCGCAGCTCCGGGGCTCGCGGGTCGAGGTCCGGGTGCCGCAGCGCGGGGCCAAGCGGGAGCTGCAGGCGACCGTCACCCGCAACGCCGCCGAGGAGTTCACGCGCCACCGGCTGCGCCGGGCCAGCGACCACAACGCCCGGGCACGGGCGCTGAACGAGCTCCAGGACGCCCTCGGGCTGCCCGACGCCCCCCTCCGGATCGAGTGCTACGACATGAGCCACATCCAGGGCACCGACTACGTCGGCTCCATGGTGGTGATGGAGGACGGGCTGCCCAAGAAGTCCGACTACCGGCGCTTCCGGGTGCGCACCGTGCCCGGCAACGACGACTTCGCCGCCATGGAGGAGGTGCTGACCCGGCGCCTGTCCGCCTACATCGACGAGCGGGCGCTGCCGGTGAGCGAGCGCACGGGCAAGTTCAGCTACCCGCCGCAGCTGCTGCTGGTCGACGGGGGCAAGGGCCAGCTGAACGTGGCGGTGCGGGTCCTCGAGGACCTGGGGCTCGAGGAGGAGATCCCGGCGGCGGCGCTGGCCAAGCGCTTCGAGGAGGTGTACCTGCCGGGCTCGCCGGACGCGGTGCGTGTGCCGCGGGGCTCCGAGGCGCTGTACCTGCTCCAGCGCATCCGGGACGAGGCGCACCGCTTCGCCATCACCTACCACCGCCAGCTCCGCGGCAAGCGCATGACCCGCTCGGTCCTCGACGACATCAAGGGCCTCGGCCCGGCCCGCCGCAAGCGCCTCACCAGGGAGCTGGGCGGCGTCAACGCCGTGAAGCGGGCGTCGCTCGAGGACCTGCACGCGCTCTCCTGGCTGCCGGACGACGTGGCCGACGCCGTCTACGACAAGATCCATCGGGCGTCGCCACGGGCCCCCACACGTCTTTGAAGGAAAAACGGGCCATGACCCCGGAAAACCTTCAAAGTCGGGAACAGGGCATCGCCGTCTGGGAACGGCACGCGGCCTGGTGGCAGCGCGAGTTCACCAACGGCGCCGACATCGAGTACGTGGAGCAGATCCTGCCGCTGGCGGCGGATCAGCTGGCCGGCGCCGAGAGCGTGCTCGACCTCGGCTGCGGCGAGGGCCAGGTCGCCCGGCTGGCGGTGGCCGGTGGGGCCGGCCGGGTCGTGGGCCTCGATCCGGCGGCCGCCCAACTGGCCGAGGCCGTCCGGCGGGGCGGGGGAGTGGCGTACACGCGCGGCCTGGGGGCTGCGCTGCCGTTCGGGTCCGGCGCGTTCGACGCAGTCGTCGTCTGCCTCGTGCTCGAGCACGTGCTCGACCTGGACGCCACGCTCGACGAGGTGGCCCGCGTGCTACGCCCGCGCGGTCGGCTCGTGCTCTTCCTCAACCACCCGCTGTTCCAGACGCCCGGGAGTGGCTGGATCGACGACCGGGTGCTCGACCCGCCCGAGCAGTACTGGCGCGTCGGCCCCTACCTGCACGAGGACATATCCCTGGAGGAGGTCGAGGCCGGCGTGGAGCTGCCCTTCGTGCACCGTCCCCTCGGCAGCTAC
>DATFVX010000160.1:0-10501 GCA_035259985.1 Acidimicrobiales bacterium
GCCCGGTCCTCCCCAGCGCGGGCAGGAGCCGCTCCAGGCGGCGGAGCTGCGCCTCGACCCGCTGCGCCTTCGCACCGGAGGCGGTGACCGCCTGTTCGACCGGGACCGGTTGGCGTTCGACCCCGGTGGCGTCCACGGTCAGGAGCCACCCACCGTCGGCCTCCGGCGGGTCGAGCCGCACGATCAGCCCGACATCGCCGTCCCCCACCACCGGTGCGGCCCACCGGCGCAGGTCGTCGGCGACCTCGGTCGCCGGGCCATGGGCGGCGGCGAACGCCTCGCCGGCCAGACCGGCCAGCACCGCCTCGGCGACGTCGCGCCGGCTGCGCGCCACTGGGGGCGTGGCGGCCGTGACCAGGCGCGCCGCACCGGCGCTGCAGACGGCGTCGACGGCGGCGTTGAGCACCGTGCGGCACATGCGCTCGGGTCCGGTGCTGGGATCGAACGCCCGCACCGGACCAGGCATCCGGGACGACAGCTCGCGGATGCGCTCCCGCTCGACGACCGCGGCGATCCACTGGACGACGTAGGAACCGCTGCGCTGGCGCCCGCGGGCGGTGGCCGAACCCCCACGCCGCAGGGTGGGCACCATCCGCCCCTGCGCCACCAGGTCGGTGGCCCACGCCGCCACCTCGCCCAGCCACCGCACGCTCGGGGCGGCGTCCAGTGCGAGCTGGCCGGCTCCCACGCCCACGAGCCAGCCGAGGGCCGCCGTGAGCGGCGCGGAGACGGCGGGCGCCCGGTCGCCCGAGGGCAGCGGGGCACCCTTGTGCTTCTCCCATTCGATGGCGGAGCCGCCGGCCTCGTCGATCAGCCGCTGCAGGTCCTCGCGTTCCGCGGGCAAAGCCGACGGATTGCCGGCCCAGAGCACCACCTCGCCGGGCGCCCACGACGCCTGCAACGCCGGAGCCTGGACCAGCTCCGCCTCGGGCTCGCCCGAGGCGGCCGCAGCCGCGTCGGCGCCTTCGCCATTGCCCAGGCTGTCTGCGTCGGAGAGCTCCACGTCCTCGCCCGTGACGCGCTGGAGCGCCGCCGCCACCGCGGCGCGCTCCTCGGACAGGTCGGCGAGCGCCTGGTTGCGCTCGTAGCGGTCCGACCGCGCGACGGCCTCGAGCGTGTCCTCGATCTCGTCGAGCATGTGGTGCAGGGTCGCGGCCCAGCGCTGCGGCTGCGCCGCGAGTGCCGACAGCTCATCTGTCGCGATCTGCCCGTCGACCTCGGACGCAACGAGCGCCTCGAAGCTGGTTTGGTCCAGTTGGGTCTCCATCGTCTGCTGGCCCATGTGGGCTGGAGGCGCCGCACGGCCAGGTGTCCGCCATCTACCCAGGGGGATGGCTCTGTCCAGTCTAGGGGGTCCAGGACCGGGAGCGGCGACACTCCCCCCTGGAGACTAGGTTGCGAATAACGACCGTTACCACGTGTCAAGCGCCACAGGGGGAGGTCGCCAGGCAGTGATCCGTTCCGATGTAGCCCCACGACGGCGGTGACCGACATGCCCGCTCCCTGGCCGCTGCGCTTCGGCGCGTTCTTCGCCCCGTTCCACCCGGTCGGTCAGAACCCGACGCTGGCGCTCGAGTACGACCTCGATCGCGTGGTTGCGCTCGATCGGTTCGGCTACGACGAGGTCTGGTTCGGCGAGCACCACTCGGGGGGTTACGAGATCATCGCCTCTCCCGAGGTGTTCATCGCCGCCGCCGCCGAGCGCACCCGCCACGTCATGCTCGGAACGGGGGTCGTGTCGCTCCCGTACCACCATCCCTGGCTCGTGGCCGACCGGCTCGTGCTGCTCGACCACCTGACGCGCGGCCGGCTCATCTTCGGCGCCGGGCCGGGTGCCCTGCCGAGCGACGCCTTCATGCTGGGCATCGACCCCGTGGACCAGCGGCGGATGATGGAGGAGTCGCTGGACGCGATCCTGGCCCTGCTGCGGAGCGACGAGCCGGTGACGCGCCAGACCGACTGGTTCACGATGCGCGACTGCCGTCTCCAGGTGCGCCCCTACACCCACCCGCACTTCGAGGTGGCCGTCGCCGCCATGATCTCACCCTCGGGACCGCGACTGGCGGGCACCCACGGGGTGTCCCTGCTGTCGCTGTCGATGACCCTGTTCGAGGGCTTCGCAGCCATCGGCCAGGCCTGGGGTGTGGTGCAGGAGCAGGCCCGCGCCGCGGGCCGCCCCGAGCCCGATCGCCGCACGTGGCGGGTCCTGGGCGCCGTTCACCTCGCCGAGACCCGGGACCAGGCCATCGAGGACTGCACCCACGGCCTGAAGGACTTTGCCGACTACTTCGGGGGCGGGGCCGGCTTCGTTCCCCTCGCCAACCAGGTCGACGGCGGTCCCCGGACCCCGCGCGAGTTCGTCGAGACCTACGCGGAGTCCGGCAACGTCGTGATCGGCACGCCGGACGACGCCATCGCCTACATCGAGGGCCTGCTGGAGCAGTCGGGAGGGTTCGGCACGTTCCTGCTGCTCGGCCACGACTGGGCCGACCCCGAGGCGACGATGCGGTCGTACCGCCTCTTCGCGCGCGAGGTCACCCCCCACTTCACCGGCCACCTCGCCGCACCCCGGGCGTCGCACGAGTGGGCGGTGGAGAAGCGGGGCGAGCTGTTCGGTGCCGCCGGCCAGGCCATCCTCAACGCCATCACCTCCCACGTGGAGGAGGCACAGGCCAAGGGCGCGGCCGCCGGCGGCGACGGCGACGGTCAGGCGAAGGTGACCTGATGCGGGCCCTGGCGCTGCGCGGTGCATCCGAGCTGATCGTCCGGGACGACGCACCCGATCCGGAGCCGGCCTTCGGCCAGGTCCTGGCGCAGGTCAAGGCCTGCGGCATCTGCGGGTCGGACCTGCACTTCGTCAAGCACGCCGCCACGATGCTGGGGCTGATGGCGGACATGGAGGGGCTGCCCGACTTCGGGGCGCCACCCGTCGATCTCGGCCGCGACGTGTTCATGGGTCACGAGTTCGCGGCCGAGGTGCTGGAGGCCGGGCCCGACACGGTCGCCCCGACGCCCGGCACCATCGTCACGTCGGTCCCGATCATGCTCACGCCGACCGGCCTGCGCGACATCGTCTACAGCAACGACCTCCCGGCCGGCTACGGCGAGCGCATCCTGCTGTCGGCGCCGTTCGTCCAGGTGGTCCCCAACGGGCTGGACCCCCGCCATGCCGCGCTGGCCGAGCCGATGGCGGTCGGCCTCCACGCCGCGAACCGCTCGGGCATCGGTGCCGGCGACGGCGCCGTCGTGCTCGGATGCGGGCCCGTGGGCCTGGCCGTCATCGCCGCGCTCGGGCTCCGGTCGG
Organism: Acidimicrobiales bacterium; assembly: GCA_035259985.1. Lineage (GTDB taxonomy): Bacteria > Actinomycetota > Acidimicrobiia > Acidimicrobiales > VFJN01 > DASQUK01. Next base: position 3,305 of record DATFVX010000160.1, read on the forward strand.
TGGAGCCCATCGTGGCCGCCGACCTGTCGCCCGCCCGGCGGTCGCTGGCGGCGACGATGGGCGCCCACGAGGTCGTCGACCCGGTGGTCGAGCCCGCGTTCGAGGCCTGGCGGCGCGTGGGGCGTGGGCAGGCGCCCGTCGTGTTCGAGGCGATCGGTGTGCCGGGTGTGATCGACGATGCCCTGCGGGCGGCGCCGGCGCAGAGCCGCATCGTGGTCGTCGGCGTGTGCATGCAGCCCGACACGGTCAGGCCCTTCTTCGGCATCGCCAAGGAGCTGAGCCTGCAGTTCGTCCTGGGCTACGACCCGGCGGAGTTCGAGGCCAGCCTGCGCTCCATCGCCGAGGGCGAGATCGACGTCGCCCCGCTCATCACCGGCGAGGTCGATCTGGACGGTGCGCCCGGGGCGTTCCGCGAGCTGGCCGACCCCGAGCGACACTGCAAGGTCCTGGTCGTTCCCTGACGGATCCGACGGAGGCGCACCGATGATCGACGACGAGACCCTGTCCCGCCGGGCTCGGCGGCTCGCGGCGACGATCGAGCCGTTCGTCGGGCAGGTCTACTTCTCGCCCGAGTGCCACGAGGAGTACGTGGCGCTGGGGTTCGGGCCCAGCCCGGGCACCGTCGCCAATGGCGTCCACCTGCCCGACGGGCCCGCCTACTTCTGCAGCCGCGGCTCGGCGATGGGGCAGGCCTCCGGCGAGCTCGTCGCCGCCGCCTTCGCCGTGTTCAACCCGGCGGTGGTGGTCCCGGCCGTGGCCACCGGCTGGGGGTTGACCGACGCCGCCACCATCGCAGCGGCGCGGGCGCGCGGCGCGACGGCCCAGTTGTCCCGCCTCCTCGGCGAGTCGCCGGAGGGGCTGGAGCGGGCGACGGCGCTGCTGGTCCGCGCCACCGAACCGCTCCGGGTGGAGGGCCGCCCGCTGTACGCCGGGCTGCGCTCGTTGGGGCTGCCGGGCGACCCCATCGGCGACGCCTGGCGCCTCGCCGACCAGCTGCGGGAGTTCCGGGGCGACGCCCACACGGCCGCGTGGACGACGGCCGGCTTCGACGCCGTGGAGATCGGCCTGCTCACCGAGCTGTACTGGGGACTGCCGATGCGCACCTACATACGCAGCCGCGCCTGGTCGGCGGCGGAGCTGGACGAGGCGACCGAGCGCCTGCGCAGCCGCGGCCTGCTCGACGGGGACGGGTTCTCCGAGCGCGGGCGCGCCGAGCGCGAGGCGGTCGAGGTCGCCACCGACAGCCACATGCGGCCGGCGATCGAGGGCCTGGGCCCCGACCTCGACGAGCTGGTCGGGATCGTCGAACCGTGGAGCGCCGCCGTGCGCGACGGCGGCGGCTACCTGCCCCGGGGACCCCACGACCTCGGCGGCCGACGGGCCTGACAGACTCGCCGCCGTGACGGTCGACGTCCTCGACCGGCGGACGCTGAACCGCGCCACGCTCGCCCGCCAGATGCTGCTCGAGCGGGCCAGCCTGCCGGTGCTCGACGCGGTGACGCACCTGGTGGGGCTCCAGGCACAGGAGCCGTTCAACCCCTACCACGCACTCTGGTCCCGGCTCGACCGCTTCCGGCCCGAGGATCTGTCGGAGGCCCTGCTCGACCGCCGGGCGGTCCGGATCGTGGTGATGCGCGGCACGATCCACCTCGTCACCGCGGACGACTGCGTGGTGCTGCGGTCGGTGGCCCAGCCGGTGCTCGACGCGGAGCTGGCCCGGCACCCCGACTACGGGCCGGCGCTGCGGGGCGTGGACCTCGAACCCGTGCTGGACTTCGGGCGCGAGGCCCTGGCCGGGCAGCCGCTGAGCAACACCGAGCTGCGCGCGGCGATGGCGACGAAGTTTCCCGACCTCGACGCCGCCGCCCTGGCGTATGCGTGCCGCTGCAAGCTCGGCCTCGTCCAGGCCCCGCCGCGCGGCGTGTGGGGGCGCCGGAGCCAGGTGAAGGTCGTCACCGTCGAGGCCTGGCTGGGCCGCCCGCTGGTGGCCGACCCGCCGGTAGACGAGGTGGTCATGCGCTACTTCGCAGCCTTCGGGCCGGCGGCCGTGGCCGACGTGGCAACGTGGTCACGGCTGACCGGGCTCAGGGAGGTCGTGGACCGGTTGCGGCCGCGGCTGCGGACGTTCCGCGACGAGCGAGGCCGCGAGCTGTTCGACGTCGAGGATGGGGTCCGGCCCGACGCCGACACGCCCGCGCCGCCCCGGTTCCTGCCCGAGTACGACAACGTGCTGCTGTCCCACAAAGATCGCAGCCGCTTCATCCCCGAGGACGGGGCCCGGGCCGGCCCGTTCGGCGCCGATCGGAAGGTGAGCGGCGCGGTGCTCCACGACGGGACGGTGTGCGGCACCTGGCGGATGGACGGCGACCGCGATGGCGCCCAGCGGCTCGTGGTCGACCACGTCGGGCGACTCAACCAGCGGGCGAGGTCGGCCGTGGCCGCCGAGGGGCGCCGGCTCCTGCGATTCCTGGCCCCCGGTGCCGGCCGCTACGACGTCGGGTTCGCGGCGCTGGCCTAACGCGGTGGCGATTCGTTCACGCAGCTGAGACGCTCTTGGAGCGGCATTGGTTGCCCAGCAACCATTCCGGCGCCAGGAACTGACGGGCGCGGCGCCGGTGGGGTCGGCTCACGACAGCCGCTTCTCGAACCAGTGGTGGGCGTAGCGCTCGTCGCTGAACGCCTCGACCTCGCGGTAGCCCGCGGAGCGGTACAGGCTGATGGCCTCGCGGAGCGACCGGTTGGTGTCCAGCCGCACGCGGTGGCCGCCATTGGCCCGGGCACGCGCCTCGAGCTCTGCGAGCAGCCGCCGCCCGATCCCGAGGCCACGCGCAGCCTCGTCGACCCACATCCGTTTGATGATGGGTGGCGCGCCGCGGGGGAACTGGAGCCCTCCGCAGCCGACGGGCTCCCCGCGCAGCGTGGCGACCAGGAACAGCCCGGCCGGCGGCCGCATCGCGTCGAGGTGGGGGGCGCTGCTCAGCGCCGGATCGAAACCGCTATCGAACCGGCGGTCGAGCTCGGTGAAGTAGGCCTGTAGGCAGTGTTGGGCCGCCGGCTGTGACGGGTCGACCGCCCCGATATCGACCATGGCGGCGGTGAGCAGCCGCTCGACGTCCCCCATCGCAGCGACCAGTCGCGCCCGTTGGGCCTCGCCGAGCGGCTCGAGGAAGGACCGCGCCAGGTCATCGCTGCGCCGGTCGAGCTCGGTTCGCTCGGCGGCGCCGGTGGGCGTGAGGCGAGCGGTGCGCACCCGCCGGTCGCTCTGGTTGGGGCCGACCTCGACCAGCCCCGCCGCCTCCAGCGAGCGGAGGAGGCGGCTGAGGTAGCCACTGTCGATGTCCAGCCGGGACCGCAGCGAGCGCACATCGCAGCCGTTCTCGCGGTCGTGACCGGTCGGACCGTGCTCGCCGATCTCCCCCTCGCCGATCTCCCACAGGACGCGCGCCTCGCCCAGGGGGCGGTCGCGGGCCAGGTAGTGGTCCTCCAGCGCACCCACGCGCTGCGTGACGAGCCTGTTGAACCGTCGCACCCGGGCAACCATGACATCGCTGGTGTCGACGCTCATTCTCTGACTTTAGTCAGAGGAATTCGACCCGTCGCACCGATTTCCGCCCGGCCGCCGGGCCACACCCGTGGTCCTACACTGAGGACGCCAAGCCATGCTCGACATGGAGGTGTGTCGTGGCAGAGATCGGTGATCACGTCATGGTCGCCGCCGCCAAGGGGGCGCCCTGCAGGAAGGGAACCGTCGTCGCCAAGACGGGGTCGATGCTGACGCTCGAATGGCAGGACGGCCACACGTCGTCGTTCACGCCGGCGCCCGGCTCCGTGTGGGTGGAGGACGTCGAGACGCCGACGGACACCGGCCAGGCCCTGTAGGACACAGCCGTCGCCGCCGGCGCCGCCGCCTCAGCGCGTCTCCTGCGGGGCCGCCTCGCGGATGCCCCAGCGTCGCTGGAGGCGACGGAGCGGGCCCGGGGCCCACCAGTTCGCCTCCCCGGCCAGCCGCATGACCGCGGGCACCAGCAGACCACGGACGATCGTGGCGTCCATGACGATGGCCAGCGCCAAGCCGATCCCCATGAGCTTCATGAAGCTCATGCCGCTGGTGGCGAACGCCGCGAACGAGATCGCCAGGACCAAGGCCGCGGCCGTGATGAGGCGGCCGGTCTTCGCGAGGCCGGCGGCCACCGCCTGGGTGTTGTCGCCGGTCCGGTCGTGCTCCTCCTTGATCCGCGACAGGAGGAACACCTCGTAGTCCATGGAGAGCCCGAAGGCGATGCAGAACATGAGAATGGGCATCGCCACGTCCAGCTGCCCGGTGGCGGTGAAGTCGAGCACGCCCGACAGGTGCCCGTCCTGGAAGATCCACACCAGGGCGCCGAACGTGGCGGTCAGCGACAGCAGGTTCAGTACGATCGCCTTCACCGGCACGAGGATGCTGCCGAACACCGCGAACAGGATCACGAACGTGGTGATGCCGATGATGGCGAGCGCCAGTGGCAGGCGGTCGTAGATCGCCGCCTTGGTGTCGACCAGCTCCGCGGCATCGCCCTCGACCCCGAACTCGAACGGGGCATCGACGTCACGGATGTCCTCCACGAGGTCCTCTCCCTCGGACGACACCAACTGGACCGAGGGAACGACGGCCAACCACGACCCGGCGTCGGCCGACTCCACGGTCACGTCGGCCACCCCGTCGACGGCCGCAACCTCGTCTGCGAACTGTGCCACGGCCTCGGAGTCGGCACCGGCGGCATCGGTTCCGGGCATGACCACGGCGAACTGCTCGCTCTGGTTGCCCTCGAAGTCGGTCGCGAGCGCCGCGGCGACGCGACGGGCCTCGCTGGACTCGGGCAGCGATTCGTACGACGGCAGCCCGGGATTGACCCGCAGGAACGGCGAGCCGAGGACGAGCAGGAGCACGATGACGCCCGTGGCGATCGGCAGGGGCCGCCCCATCACGGCGCCGGCCAGGCGGTGCCAGAAGCCGCGCTCGCCCTCGGCGGCGGGGCCGGCGTGCCGCCGGAACGACCAGGCGTTGACCCGGGGCCCGAGCACGGCCAGGAGGGCGGGCAGGGTGAGGAGCGCGCCGGCCGCCGCACTGAGGACGACGGCGGCGCCGGCGTAGGCGAACGACCGCAGGAAGTACAGCGGGAACACGAGCAGCGCCGACAGCGAGGCGGCGACGATGAGGGCGGAGAAGGCGACGGTCCGCCCGGCCGTCTCCACCGTGCGCACCACGGCGTCGTCGCTCGACCGCCCGGCGGCCAGCTCCTCGCGGAAGCGGCTGACGATGAACAGCGAGTAGTCGATCGCGAGGCCGAGGCCGAGCGCCGTCGTCAGGTTGATCGAGTAGATCGAGACGTCCGTGACCTGGGACACGGCGAAGAGCGCCAGCAGCGTGCCGGTTACCGACACCAGCGTCATGGCCAGGGGGAGGGACGCCGCGACCACGCCGCCGAACACAAGCACCAGCAGCACGAGCGTCGCCGGGATCGCCAGGCTCTCGGCGCGGGCAAGGTCCGAGCCCAGCTGTTCCTCGATGGCGGCGTCGATGGCGTCCTCGCCGCCCACGCCGACGGTGACGGGGCCGCGGTCGCCGGCGTAGCGGTCGCCGAGGTCCCCGACCGTCTCGTCGTCGCCATCGACGTCGACAACCACGAGCGCGGCGGTCCCCTCGACGGAGCGCAGCTCGGGCGCACCGTCGAGGGACCAGTAGGAGATGGCGGATGCGACCTGCGGCTCGCCGGCCAACGCATCGGTGAGCTCGGTCCCGGCGGTTGCCACAGCCGGGTCGTCGACGTCGGCGCCACTGTCGGCCTCCACCAGGAGAACCAACTCGGGGTCGTCGGTCCCGATCTGCTCCTGCAGGAACCGGCCGGCGCCGTGAGACTCCGAGCCGGGGTCCTCGAAGCCCTCGTCCTCGAATGCGCCAAACGCGCCGGCGCCGCCGGCCCCGGCGGCCAGCACGAACAGGACCGACAGGGCGAGCACCAGGCGACGCCGACGAACGGTGAAGCGGCCGATGCGGGTGAACATGGCAGGCCTCCGCGACTCAGTGGACGGACGCCGCTCATCGTCGGATCGGAGGGAGTGCGATACATCGGCCCGCCGGACGTTTCGCGACGTACGGAGCGCCGGTCCTCACCCGTCCCCAGGGACGGGCGCAACCGGTACCAGGGGACGGTGCCCTGGACGCTCCCCCGTCGTACCCTCGGTTCATGAGCGAGGGGAGGCTGCGATCGTGGGGCGGAACGTTCGCAATGAGCCTCGCCTTCCCGGTCGCGGCGCTGGTGGCGGCACTTCTCGTGTTCGTCACCTCGCCATTCGAGGTGGGGCTGGTCGTCGGCGTCATCGCCGCGCTGGTCCCTTGGGCGTTGCTCGCGGGCGACGTGCGGGTTGGGCCCTGGGTGATGGTCGCCGCTGGGGTCGCCATCCCGGGCGTGCTGGTCACCGTCTACGACGCGCCGGGGGCCATCTTCCTGGCCCTCCTGGCGGTGGGGTGGCTCGCGGCCGGTGGGGAGTCACTGGCAGCCGAGGTCACGGCCGCAGTGGCCGCTTCGATAGTCATCCCGCTCGTCTTCGCCCTGGGTGACTGGGACGAAGACGGCGAGGCGTTCTTCTACTTCGCCACGGGCGGGCTGATCGTCTGGTGCATCGGACGCATCCTCCGCCGGGAACGCGGGCTCGTGGCGGCCTTGACCGAGGCGCAGGAGCGCCTGGAGGCGGCGGCCAGCGCGGCCGAACGGCAGCGCATCGCCCGCGACGTCCACGACGTGGTCGGGCACAGCCTCACCGTGATGCTGCTCAACGTGAGCGGCGCCCGCCGAGTGTTCACCAGGGATCCCGCCGCTGCGGCCGAGGCGCTCGATCGCGCGGAACAGGCGGGCCGCGGCAGCCTCCAGAGCGTGCGCGCGATCGTCGGCCTGCTCCGCGCGCCCGACGAGGCCGGCGCCGGGCCCCAGCCCGGGGCCGCCGACATCGTCGCGCTGGTGGACACCGCGGCCGCCGCAGGGCTGCCGGTCCGAGCCGAGGTGGCCGGCGATCTCGATGCCGTCGATCCCTACGTGGGCCTGGCCGCGTACCGGCTGGTCCAGGAGGCGCTCGCCAATGTCGGGCACCACGCCCCCGGTTCCGACGTGGCGGTGCGCGTGGTCAACGACGACGGTCGCCTGAGCGTCTCCGTGCGCAACG
>DATFVX010000161.1:0-3268 GCA_035259985.1 Acidimicrobiales bacterium
GACCGGAGCGGCGACCGTGCGTGGCACGGTGACCTGCGACAAACCGGCACGCGTGAGCTTTTCCGTCACCGTGGCCCAGCAGTCGCCGGTTGGCCTGAAGCACGGCTCGAACTTCGCCGAACCTGTCAACTGCACACCCGATACCGCGGCGACATGGAGCGCGGAGGTGCGCGCAGATTTCGCACTTCCGTCCGTGAAGGGCAACGCGGATGTCGAGGTCCGAAGCCAGGCAGTGGACCCGGACACCCAGCTGCTGATCCGGACCGAAACCACGAGGGTGGTCAAACTCAAGACCGTCAGGCGCTGAGCGCGAGATTGTGAATTCGCTCGTTGCGAGCGGTGACGAACTCGATGGTGCGCTCGCAGTAGGCGAGGTAGTCGGCGAGGCTGCGGGGGATCGACGGCAGTGTGAAGTCCTGCGAGGGCAGGAAGAACCTCACGCCGCCGTGGGCTTCCACGAGGTCGTCGAGGAGCCAGAAGTCGACGTAGCCGGCGAAGCTCCCGAAGAGGTCGAAGAAGTCGCGATAGCGGCCGAATGTGTCAGCAAGCGGGTGGGTGGTGTCGCCCTGGTAGTGGCGGCGTATGCACTCGACGGTCAGGTCGAAGCGGTCGGCGATGCGGCGGGTGCAGCCGCGGGCCTGGTTGATCGTCCACTTCCCGTCGATCTGGTTGCCCGGCCAGAGGACCATGCCGCCGATGGTGTAGGTGATCGTGTTGAGCGCGTCGATGTCTGCGGGCGGCAGCTGGGCGACGATCGCCTGCATGTCGGGACGCCGGGTGAAGGTCGGCAGGACCGCGTCGCTCGTGAGGAAGAACGTCCCCAGGTCGGAGTCGTGAAGCAGGGCGTAGGGCTTCCGGCTCCGCGGGGTGAGTTGAAATTGCGTGCCCGAAGGCAACGGCTTGCTCCACAACAAATGGTGGTAGCGCAGCAATGTTGGGCTAGACGCGTCCGGATCGCCGGTGGCGTCGGTGCGGAAGTCGAAGGTGATGTCGATCGCCACCGCAGCCACCCTTCAAAGCTGTCAGGCTCGGGGCCTCCTAGCCGGCCAGCGAACGGGTGCTTTCTGCCCGAGTGCGCGGCCCTCGGAGAACGTATCGCTCGCCGGTCCTCAACGGCCGAGGTCGCGAGGGACGACGAAGTCGGCGAGCGTGGCTCGGCCCCACGTGAGGTCTCGCCACTCGCCTGGCGTGTCGAAGGTGGCGAGTGCACCGGTGGGGAACTTCTCCGCCATGCGGGCGCGCCGCGAGCGGTCGCCGGCGCCCGCCAGCCCGGCCGCGAGCTCCTCGATCCCCGGGTTGTGCCCGATCACGAGCACGACGTCCACCCCCGCGGGCAGCCGCGTCAAGCGCTCCAGCAGCTCGGTGGCTCCGGCGCCGTAGAGCGCCTCGTCGATCTCGACTGCTACGTCCGGCCGGATGCCCGCCGCGACACCCTCCAGTGTCTGGCGGGCGCGGACAGCCGGCGAGCACAGCACGAGATCCGGCGACGAGCCGGTCTCGCGCAGGTGGCGCGCCAGTGCCGTCACCGCTCGCCGGCCACGGGGAGCGAGTGGCCGGTCGCGGTCGCCGAGGCGGGGATCATTCCAACTCGACTTGGCGTGTCGCAGCAGCAGAACTCGCTTCACGCCTCGATCATGCCGACCCCGCACGGAACATGTCTCCGACTGTGCAGGTCAGCCGGCGAGCGGGTCCGGCTCGGCGCCGTGGTCGTGGCCGGCGTACTCGTCGCGTCGCAGCAGCATCGCCACGAGCATGGCCGGGAACATCACCGTGTGATCGAGCATGACCAGCGTGTCGGCATCGGTCACGACGCCCGCGCCGAGCAGTGTGAGCGCGCCGGCGGCCGGCAGGAGCATCGCCAGGGCCATCTCCGCGCAGGGGCGCGAGGCGTGGCCCCGGAAGCGCATCCAGGCGACCATCGGGACGGTCATCCAGACCGCCATCTCGACCAGCTCGACCCCGGTCCCGCCGGGCACCTCGACCGCGAGCTGCGAGACGCCCAGGGCGGCCATGCCGGCGAGCATCGCCGCCACCATCTCGAGGTAGTGGCGGATGAAGCGCCACGCCGGTCCGTGTCCGGCGTCCGGTCGGTTGTCAGCTGCTGTTGTCATCGGGCACTCCCGGATCGATCGGGTGTCCCCGAGAGTGCAGTACGACGGGTCTGGCAGCAATGACAAGGTGTTGACGGATCCTGCCAACCGTCCTGGAGCTCGTCGGCTGCGCCCTGCCGATACCAGCTACTCGACGTCGTCTGAGGGCCCAGATCCCAGCGGGACAGTGGGGGAGGGGCCTCGGCCGCCTTCGCGTCTCACGGCAGCCGGGCCCGTAGCGTTGGACGGGTCATGGGAAGCCTCAGGACCTCCGGATCCGTGAGCCGCCAGGGTGGCGTGCCGACGGTCGTGCCCCCGGCGGCCGCGTCGCCGGGTCAGCTCGGCCTGCCCCTGGACGGGGCCGGCGACGCTGCGTCCCGGGCCGAGCCGCGGCCTGGTGCGGTCCACATCCCCGGCTGGCTCGACCTCGATGCCCAGCGGGCCCTGGTCGCCCGGTTCCGCGAGTGGGCCCGGCCGCCCGCCGGCCTCCGCCACCCCCGGGTGCCGACCGGGCACCTCATGACCGTGCAGTCGGTGTGCCTGGGCTGGCACTGGTGGCCGTACGCCTACTCCCGCACGGCCGACGACACCGACGGCGCCCCGGTGAAGCCGATGCCCGACGACGTCGTCGCCCTGGCCCGGGCGGCCGTGGCCGACGCCTACGGCGCCACCAGCCCGGCGGCCCGGACCTACGCACCCGACGCCGCCATCCTGAACCTCTACGCGCCGGGCGCCCACCTCGGCATCCACCAGGACGGCGAGGAGCCGTCGGCGGCGCCGGTGGTCACGATCAGCCTCGGCGACACGTGCCGCTTCCGGTTCGCCGGCGTCGACCACCGCACCGGGCCGTTCACCGACGTCGACCTGGCCAGCGGCGACCTGGTGGTGTTCGGCGGGCCGAGCCGGCGGGTGTTCCACGGCGTACCCAAGGTCTTCGACGCGACAGGCCCCGACATCGGGCTGCCGCCGGGGCGGCTGAGCATCACCGTCCGCGAGACAGGGCTGTCATGACCGCCGCCCCCCGGGGGTGACCCGCGCACCCGGCTGCTGCTGGTCATCGATGTGACCCACTTCGCACCTCGGGTCTCGATTCATGCGAGGGGGACTCAGCGCGTCGGGTACGGCGATGCGGGGTACCCGGCGGCCAGCATGGGCGCCGCCACCGGGCGGCCGAGAAC
>DATFVX010000162.1:0-3672 GCA_035259985.1 Acidimicrobiales bacterium
TGCTGCTCGCGTCGCACGCGGCCATCGCGATCGACCAGGCCCGCCTGTTCGAGGACAGCCGGGAGCTCGGCCTCGTGCAGGAGCGCGGGCGGCTGGCGCGCGAGCTGCACGATGCCATGAGCCAGTCGCTGTTCAGCCTGCAGCTCTCGGCCGAGGCGGCCGGGCGGCTCCTGGAAACGGATCCGGGCGCCGCCGCCGAGCAGGTGGCGACCGTGCGGGCCATCGCAGGCCGGGTGGCGGCTGAGCTGCGGACCACGGTCGACGGCCTGCGGCCCGCGGACCTCGAGCGCGACGGGCTCGTCGCCGCGCTCGGCGCCCAGCTGACGCTGGCCGGGCGTGCCCACGACGTGCCGGTCGAGATCGACGCGGGCGAGCTGCCCGAGCTCGACCCCGACGACGAGCACCAGATCCTGCGCATCGCCCAGGAGGCGGTCACCAACGCCCTGCGCCATGCCGCGGCCAGCCGGGTGCGCGTGGCGATCGGCACCGAGCCCGGATCGGACTCCGCCGGCGAGGCGCTCGTGCTGCGGGTGACCGACGACGGTCGCGGCTTCGATCCGGCCGCCCGGGCGGTACGGGCGCGCCGGTTGGGGCTGACATCGATGAACGAGCGCGCCGCCTCCGTGGGCGGCTCGCTCACGATCACGTCGGCGCCGGGCCGGGGCACGACGGTCGAGCTGCGGGTGCCCCGCTAGGCGGTTCGAACCGGTTGTAGCCATCCGGCATATGACCGCACAGCCACAACCAGAATGAGAGCGATGACCGCCGAGAGCCCGTCCCCACCGATCCGCCGGCCGATTCGGGTGGCGATCAGCGACGACCACCCGGTCGTGCGGCAGGGCCTGCGGTCGTTCCTCGAGGCCCAGGGGTTCGAGGTCGTGGGCGAGGCCTCTGACGGCGACGAGGCGGTGCGCCTCGTCGAGCGGACGCAGCCCGACGTGCTGCTCACCGACGTGGTCATGCCCGGCATCGACGGCATCGAGGCCATCCGCCGCCTGCGGGCCGCCGGTTCGTCGGTCGGGATCCTCGTGCTCACCAGCTTCAGCGGCGCGGAGCAGGTCATCCCCGCCATCCAGGCGGGCGCCGACGGCTACATGCTGAAGGACGCCGGGCCCGCCGCGCTCGACGGCGCGATCAGGGCCGTGCACCGGGGCGAGCCGCTGCTGGCGCCCGAGGCGGCCGCAGTGGTGATGGCCAAGGTGGCGGATGCGGCGGATGCGGCCTCCCCCGCCGGCGGGTCGGTGCATCCCGACCTGGAGCGGCTCACGGCGCGGGAGCGGGAGGTGTTGGCGGGCCTGGGGCGGGGCCTGTCCAACCGGCAGCTCGCCGCGGAGCTGTACGTGTCGGAGAAGACCGTGAAGACCCACGTGTCCAACGTGCTGGCGAAGCTGCGGCTGGGTGACCGCACCCAGGCCGCGTTGTTCGCGGTCCGGGTCGGACTCGTCGATCCCCGGGCCTGAGCCGACCGCATCACCGCAGGTCAGCGGCGGGCCTCCGGGAGTAGGCCTCCCGACCTACCCGAAACCGCCCGCGGGCCGATGGCGGACGCCCGCCGGCTCCCTACGTTGCGCGCAGAGCCCACGAAGGGAGCACGAAGTGCGAAGGACAGCTCTCATCACCGGCGGCAGCCGTGGCCTCGGGCTGGCGCTGGCCCGCCACCTGGCGGCGAACGGTTGGAACCTGGTCGTCGACGGCCGCGACGCCGACGCCCTCGAGCGGGCCCGGCGCGAGCTCGACGCCTCGGGACCCGGCACGGTCGTCGCCCTCCCGGGCGACATCGCCGACCCGGTCCACGCGGCGGCCCTCGTCAACACCGCCGCGGGCCAGAGCGGCTTCGAGCTGCTGGTCAACAACGCCGGCACGTTGGGGCCCTCCCCCCTCCCCCACGTCGCCTGGCTCCGGACCGGCGACCTGGAACGGATCCTGCGGACCAACGTGGTGGCACCCCTGCGGCTGGTGCAGGCGTCCCTGCCCCACCTGCGGGCGGCGCGGGGCGCGATCGTCAACCTGACGTCCGACGCCGCGGTCGAGGGCTACGAGGGCTGGGGCGGGTACGGCGCCTCCAAGGCGGCGCTGGAACAGCTCAGCCGCGTGCTGGCGGCCGAGGAGCCCGACGTTCGGGTGCTGTGGGTGGACCCGGGGGACATGCGCACGCAGATGCACCAGGACGCGTTCCCCGGCGAGGACATCTCCGACCGCCCGACGCCCGAGAGCCGGGTCCCCGGGCTCGCGCGTCTGATCGACGAGCGGCGGCCCAGCGGCCGGTACCGGGTCGAGGACCTGCTCGAGGACCGGCCGGAGCCGGCGGGAATCCGATGAGGGTGATCGACACGTCCGGGCTGCGGTCGTTCCGGATCCCGCTGGGCGGCGAGGCCGGCACCCCGGTCGAGCTGCTCACCCGCGGTGGCGAGCTGGGCTCGGACGCCCGCGCCGACGTCCGCCTGATGGTGGCCCGGCGCTCCACGAGCGACGTCGTCCACCGCCGGTTTGCGGATCTCGGCGATGCCCTCGATGCCGGCGACCTGCTCGTGGTGAACACCTCGGCGGTGGTCCCGGCGGCGCTCGACGCCCGCGGGAACGACGGGTCGGGCGTCCGGCTGCACCTGTCGACCGAGCAGCCCGGTGGCTTTTGGGTGGTCGAGCCGCGGCGCCCCGCCGGTCCGGGCACCCAGCGCTACGTGGGCACGCCGCCGGCGCACCTGGTCCTCCCTGGCGGCGGGCGCGCCGAGCTGCTCGCCCCCTATCCGGCGGGCACCGGGCTCGTGCGGCTCTGGCTGGCCCGGCTCGACGTGCCGGGAGAGCTGCTGGAGTACCTGCGGGACCACGGCCAGCCCATCCGCTACGCCCACGCCGACCGGGCGTGGCCCGTCGAGGCGTACCAGTCGGTGTTCTCGCGGGACCCCGGCTCGGCGGAGATGCCGAGCGCTGCCCGCCCGTTCACCGAATCGCTGGTGACCGACCTGGTGACGCGAGGCGTCGTCCTGGCCCCGATCACCCTGCACACCGGCGTGTCGTCGCAGGAGGCGGGCGAGCCGCCCTACGCCGAGCGCTACGAGGTGCCGCCGGCCACCGCGTCGCTGGTCAACGCCGCCCACGCCGACGGCCGGCGCGTCATCGCGGTTGGGACGACCGTGGTGCGGGCGCTGGAGTCGACCGGGGACGGGTCCGGCCGATCGCATCCCGGGCGGGGCTGGACCGAGCTGGTCGTCACGCCCGAGCGGGGCGTGCGGGTGGTCGACGGGCTCGTCACCGGCTGGCACGAGCCCGAGTCGTCACACCTCGCGATGCTCGAGGCCATCGCCGGCCCTGAGCTGCTGGACGCCTCGTACGCCGCGGCCGTGGCGGAGGGCTACCGCTGGCACGAGTTCGGCGACAGCCACCTGATCCTCCCGTAACACCCGAGAAAAACTGGTTGTAGGTAACCGGTCATACGCCGCACAGCTACAACCAGAACGGTCTAACCAGAACGGTCTAACCAGAACGGTCTAGATGGCCGGTGGGTCGAGGATGGTGAGCTCACCGGCAGTCGCACCGCCGTCGACGGTCAGCTCGGCGCCGGTGGTGTAGCTGGCGTCGTCGCTGGCGAGGAACAGCACGGCACGCGCCGCCTCGTCGGGGCTGCCCATCCTCGGCACGGGCAGGCGCTTGTAGTACGGGGCGTCGCGATCGGTG
>DATFVX010000163.1:0-3440 GCA_035259985.1 Acidimicrobiales bacterium
GCGGCCTCACCCGTCCCGACCTCAGCGAGGAGGCCATCCGCCTGGCCCGGCTGGTGGACGCCGCCCACCCCACGCCCGAGACGCGGGCCCTGGTGGCATTGATGCTGTTCCACCATGCCCGCGCCGCGGCCCGCGAGGCGCCCGACGGCGCCCTCGTCCCGCTGGGCGAGCAGGACCGCACCCGCTGGGACGCCGCGGTGATCGCCGAGGCCAACCGCCTGCTGGCGGCCGCGGCCGCGGGAGACGACCGGCCGGGCCCGTACCAGCTCCAGGCCGCCATCGCCTCGGTCCACGCCAACGCGGCCCGGCCCGAGGACACCCGCTGGGACGACATCGCCCGCCTCTACGACGGTCTCGTCGTTGTAGCTCCGACGCCGGTGATCCGGCTCAACCGGGCGGTGGCCTACTCCATGACCACCGGACCGGAGGTGGCCCTCGCCCAGGTCGACGCGCTGACCGGCCTGGACGCGTTCCACCTCTTCCACGCCACCCGCGCCGACCTGCTGCGGCGTCTCGGCCGCTCGGCGGACGCCGTCGCCGCCTACCGCATCGCCCTCACGCTCACGACCAACGGGGCGGAACGCGGCCATCTGCACCGCCGGATCGCGGAGTGTGGACCCCTTCGCCGGTAGTCGGACGGGACGGCCGAGTACCTTACGTAGATCTGAACGCCGTGCCCCTCGGGCGCGATGCCGACCAAGGGGCGCTGCATCGCAGAGGAGGGGTGTGCGCATGACCAACCTTCGTCCCCGCCCGATCGCGGCCGCCGTGGCCGGCGTCGCGCTCGCGGTCGCCGTCACGCTGCCGGGGACGGTCGCCGCCGCTCAGGCGAGCGGGATCCCCGACCTCGGGCCCAACGTCACCGTGTTCGATCCCAGCATGCCGGTGAGCGAGATCCAGGCGACCCTCGACGCCACCCACGCCGCCCAGGTCGACAACGAGATGGGCACCGACCGCTTCGCCTACCTGTTCATGCCCGGCACCTATGGCACCGCGACCCACCCGTTGCAGATCAAGGTGGGCTACTACACCGAGATCGCCGGCCTGGGTGCCTCGCCCGGCGACGTGGTCATCAACGGCAAGATCGAGACTTACAACCGCTGCCTGGAGCCGAACAACTGCGTCGCGCTGGTCAACTTCTGGCGGACGCTGTCCAACCTGACCATCAACGTCAACTCAGCCGGCCAGGACGGCTGCCGCGCGTCGGCGAACTTCTGGGCCGTCTCGCAGGCCTCGTCCATGCGCCGCGTGGCCATCAGCGGCAACAACCTGTCCCTGATGGACTACTGCACGGCCGGGCCGCAGTTCGCGAGCGGCGGCTTCATCTCGGACTCGAGCCTGCCCTTCACGATCAACGGGTCGCAGCAGCAGTGGCTGACCCGCAACAGCGTCATCGGGGGCTGGTCGAATGCGGTGTGGAACCAGGTGTTCACGGGGGTCATGGGCGCCCCGGACGACGCCGGCTTCCCCAACCCGCCCTACACGACGCTCGCCACCACTCCGGTGAGCCGCGAGAAGCCGTACCTCTTCGTGGACGGGCAGGGTGAGCTCAACGTGCGCGTCCCCGCCGCCCGGACCAACACCAGCGGCACGACCTGGGCCGGCGGCGAGACGACGGGCCGCACCCTGCCGATCAGCGACTTTTTCGTCGCCACGCCGGCCGACTCGGTGCAGGCGATCAACAGCCAGCTGGCGCGGGGCAAGCACCTGCTCCTCACGCCCGGGGTCTACGACATCGACCGCTCCATCACGATCAAGCGGGCCGACGCGGTGGTCCTCGGGCTCGGGCACGCGACGCTCACCGCGGTGGACGGCGCCGTCCCGCTGCAGATCGCCGACGTCCCCGGCGTGATCGTGGCGGGCGTGACGGTCGACGCCGGACCGGACGAGTCACCGGTGCTGATGCAGGTGGGTCGCCCCCACGTACCGGGCTTGGGCTCGGCGCAGAACCCCACGACGCTGTCCGACGTGTACTTCCGGGTCGGCGGCCCGCACATCGGCCGGGCCGCCACCGCGCTCGAGGTCAACAGCGACCACGTGCTGATCGACCACACCTGGGTCTGGCGGGCCGACCACGGGGTCGAGGGCCTCACCGACACCGAGCGGTGGACCACCAACACCGGCCGCAACGGCGTGGTCGTCAACGGCGACCACGTGACCGCGAACGGCCTTTTCGTGGAGCACTTCCAGCAGTACAACACCGTGTGGAACGGCGAAGACGGCACCACGATCCTGTACCAGAACGAGCTGCCCTACGATCCCCCGACCCAGGCCGACTGGATGAACGGCGCGGTCGAAGGCTGGGCCGGCTACAAGGTCGACGACGCGGTCACGACCCACAGGCTCTTCGGCGGTGGGGTCTACGTCTTCAACCGGAACGACCCGTCGATCCACACCGAGAACGGCTTCGAGGTGCCCGAGACGGCCGGCGTCCGGCTGCACCACATCATGACGGTCAACCTCAGCGCCGGCACCATCGACCACGTCGTCAACGGCGTCGGCGGCCCGGCCGACACGACCAGGATCGGACAGCCTGTCTTCGTCGTGGACTACCCGTGAGCTGGCCCGACCAGTTCGCGGCGCGCTACGACGAGTGGTCCGCCCCGATGACGGCGGACGTGCCGTTCTACGTCGACCTCGCGGTCGACACGCCCGGGCCCCTGGTCGAGCTGGCCGTCGGCACGGGACGCGTGGCGATCCCCGTGGCGCTCGCCACTGGTCGCACTGTCATCGGCGTCGACTCGTCGCCCGCCATGCTCGCCCAGGCCCGCACCGCGGCCCGCGAGGCCGGGGTGACGCTGGATCTGCGCGAGGGCGACATGCGCGAGCTCGAGCTCGCCGAGCCCGCGGGCCTCATCTACTGCCCGTACCGGGCGCTCCTGCACGTGCCGACATGGGCTGACCGGCGGCGCGTGTTCGAGCGCGTCGCCCGGTCCCTGCGCCCCGGGGGCAGGTTCGCCTGGAACGTGTTCGTGTTCGATCATCGGGTGGCCGCCCGCCTGGACGGCCGGCTCAACCAGGACGCGCCGGTCCCGCACTGGGTCTCGTATGACATCCCGGACAACCGCATCGACCTCCGGCTCGACGACGGCAGCACGAGCTCGCTGTGGTGGGCGACGAAGAACGAGTGGCTCGGGCTGCTCGACGTCGCCGGGCTGGACCTCGAGGCGCTCTACGGCAACTTCGATCGCAGCCCGCTCACCGAGGAGAGTAGCGAGTACGTCTTCGTCGCCGTCCGCCCTCAGGAGGGCCATGGGAACGCGTAACGCCGATGGCACCTACGCCGTCGCCCCGGAAGAGATCGAGGCCTTCCACCGCGACGGGTTCGTCCACCTGCCGGGACTGCTCAGCGAGGCCGAGGTGGCCGAGCTCGAGGTCGTCTACGACCGGTTCCTGCGCCGCGAGATCGAGGTGCCCGGCAAGGACTACTGCGACATGGC
>DATFVX010000164.1:0-6545 GCA_035259985.1 Acidimicrobiales bacterium
CGGTGCAAGATCCCGTGCAGTTCTGTGCCCACGTGCGTCCCTGTCCGCTCGGCCTCTCAGTCCCGACCGAGCTTCGGATGGGCGGCGGGGAGCGACGCCAGGCCCAGCTCCTCCTCGAGCGCCAGGCTCTCCGCCTGCAGCAACAGGGCACGGTCGGTGTCGCCCGGCCCGTCCCGCTCCACCAGCGCGTTGGCCAGCCAGCGGGCCGACAGCGCCACGAACGGTCGCGCGCCGAGGGCCCGGTGCCGCTCCAGCCCCGCCTCCAGCTCGTCGGTGGCGGCCGCCACCCGGCCCAGCGCCGCGTCGAGGGTGCCCAGGTGATGGTCCACCGCCCCCAGGAACGATGCGTACCCCATCACGGCGTTCTGGCCGGCATAGGGGCGCAGCGCGTCGTGCGCCGCGCTCGCCCATCCCCGGTGGCCCGTCAGCGACGCCGCGACCGCCGCCCCGATCACCGTCGGGCGCCACAGGTAGCCGCGGTCTTGGGAGGCGAGCAGGGCCGGGTCCTCCTCGTCGAGGAGGTCCTCGGCCCGGGCGAGGTTGCCGCTGCCGGCCTCCAACCATGTCAGGAGGGACCAGCCGTTGAGGCTCAGCGACGCGGGCCGGCGGATGGCCTCGACCAGCGGCCGCATCGCCTCGGCGCCGCCGTGAAACAGCCGCAGCACGAGGGTCTGGGCGACGCTCATGTGCTGGGCCTGCGAGTGGCCGGCGGCCCGCAGCTCGTCACGGAGGGCGTCGGCCCGGGCCTGGGCCTCGCCGAACCGCCCCTCGATGACGGCCCACATGGTGGCCCACATCGACGCGATGCGGAGGTGGTCGGGGTGCCGGACCTCGTGGGCGAGGGCGGTCAGCTCCCGGGCCAGGATCTGCGCCTCGGCGTGCCTCCCGACGACGAACAGCGCCTGGACCCGGGCCCGCGCCCCCTGCAGCACCAGGTCCGGGTCGCCGGTCTGTCGCCCGATGGCCATGACCTCCTCGCCGAGCTCCAGCTGCTCGTCGACGTCGTCGGGCCCGTCCAGCGCCAGGCTGCGCGACACCAACACCGAGGCGAGCACGACCGGGGCGTCGAGCCGGCGGGCCATGGCCACGGCCTCGTCGGACTCCGCCCGCCGTTCGGCATGCGGGGCTGCGAGCGTGACCACGTGGGCCAGCCGGGCCAGCGCCAGGGCCCGCGAGCGGCTGTCGCTCGGGGCCAGCCGGGCGAGCGCCTCCTCGAGGAGGCTCCGGGCCGTGGGATTGTGCGGCGCCGCCGCCGGCAGCCGCCCGCCGTAGCCGAGGGCGGCCCGCGTGAACAGGTCAGTGCGGTCGAGGGCCCGGGCCAGCTCGGCCGCCTCCAGGTGGCGCCGGTCGCGCGCCGTGAACTCGCCGGCACGATCGTGCGCCTCGGCCAGCTCGAGACGGAGCTCGCAGGCCAGCACGTCGTCCGTCGCTCCGCGGTCGTGCACGTCGACGACGCGCCCGAGGAACCAGACGGCACCCTCGAAGGCGGTCTCGCGCCGGGCCTGGTCGGCGGCGGCGCGGCCCCAGCGAACCGCGAGGGCGGCCGCCGTGGCCGCCTCGGGGGCGACGAGGGTCGTGTCGGACGGGGTGCGACCGGCGAGGTGGGCGTCCGCCGCGTTCAGGTAGTGATGGGCGATCTCCGGCGCGGAGGACCCGTCCCCGGCCCGGTCGGCGAGCACGTCGGCGATGCGGCGGTGGAGGTCCGCAGTCCGATGGGTCGGCAGGGCGTCCTGCAGGGTGCGGCGGACGACGGCGTGCGCGAATGCGAGCCGCTCGTCCGCGGTGTCCCGGACCAGCCCGGCGTGGACCGCGTCGTCGAGGCTGATGCGTACGTCGACGGCGGGCCGGTCGAGGCTCGCCGCCAGGACGTCGAGGCCGAACTCCTCGCCGATGATCGACGCCGCCGCCAGCGCGTCGCCCACCTGGGGGTCGAGCCGCTCCAGCCGCCAGCGGACGACGTCGTGGAGCCGCTCGGGCAGCTGGTCGCGTACGGCACGGAGCGAGCCGCCGGGGTCGGCGGCGTCGAGCCCGCGCAGGATCTCCTGCACGAACAGCGGGTTGCCCGCCGTCTCGTCGGCCATCCAGCGGGCGATCTGCGCCTCCTCGCCATCGACCGGGCGCCCCAGCGCCTGGGAGACCAGCCGCTCGATCGCCGACGGCGGCAGGCCGCTGAGCTCGAGGCGCTCCACGTCTTCCCCGGCCTCGAACAGGCCGAGCGTGTGCAGGGGCCCCATCCCCTCGACGTCGCCGTCGCGCAGCGTCACCACGACGAGCACGGGGCCATCCGGGGGGGCATCGAGCACGTGGCGGAGCAGCAGGAGCGACGAGCGTTCGGCCCACTGCAGGTCGTCGAGCACCAGCAGGACCGGGTGCCGCCTCGCGATCGCGCCCAGCCAATGGGTGATGGCGTCGAAGAGGCGCCGGCGCTCGGCGTCGGGATCGTCGACGAGGGCGGCCCGCACGCCACCGATGCGGGCGCCGAGGTCGGGGAGGAGCCGCGCGAGGTCCTCGGCGTGGCTGGCCAGGTCGGCGCGAAGGAGCGGCTTGGGACTGGCCGTGGCGTAGGTGCCGAGCGCCTCGCGGATCGCCTGGTAGGGGGCGAGCGCCTCCTCGTCCCAGCGGCCGTACAGCACCAGGGCACCGGTGGCGTGGAGCCGGAGCGCCAGCTCGGCCGCCACTGTGGTCTTGCCGATGCCGGGGTCGCCGGAGACCACCACCATCCGGTGCTCGCCTCGACGCACGCGTTCCCACGCCCCCTCCAGCAGCTCGACGGGACCGTCGCGGCCGACGACGAGCCCGGCTGCGGCACGCCGCGCCCATCCCAGGTTGGAGGCGCCACCGTCGTCCGGGGCAACGCCGTTCCCGTCGGCGGCGGGCAGCCGCAGCTCGTGGACGCGCTCGTGGCGGTGTTCGCTGACCGCCAGGCCACCGAGGTCCACCAGGTCGGCACCCCTCGGCAGCGCGTGGCTGATCATGACGGCGGTCGACGCCGCAACCAGGATCGTGGCGTCGATCGGGAGCGCGGACAGTTGGAGGGTCCGCTCGACGGCGGAGCCGCGGTAGCCGTCGTCGGTCGGATCGACCTCGCCCGTGCACAGGGCGATCCGCACGGGGCGGCGCCCGGCGCGCGTCGCGGCTCCGGCAGGGGGCAACGCCTGAACGAGGCGCACGGCGGCGGTGGCGGCGTCCGCGGCGATGTGGAACGCGGCCAGCGCAGTGGTGCCGGCGTTGCCGTGCGCCAAGTCGACGGTCCGCTCGAAGACGACGCCGCCGACGCCCGCCACGGTTTCGTCCAGCTGCCCCCAACCGGCGTGGTCGGGAGAGTCTCCCGGTCCGACCGGGAGGTCGGCCAGCAGGATCGTCATCACCTCGGGCACGCGTCGAGTGACTGTACGACCCCGGTGGGCGGGGGACGAAGTGGCCGCGACCGCGGACGTGGACGCCCGTCGAAACAAGGCGTACCGTCAAGGCGCCCGAACACGGAAGTGCCCCGTGCCGCAGATGCCTGCCACCTGCCGGCTGCGCGGGCACTGTGCCGAGATCGCCGCCATCCTGGTGCGGGACTCAGAGCCCA
Source organism: Acidimicrobiales bacterium (assembly GCA_035259985.1). Taxonomy (GTDB): domain Bacteria; phylum Actinomycetota; class Acidimicrobiia; order Acidimicrobiales; family VFJN01; genus DASQUK01. Next base: position 3,575 of record DATFVX010000164.1, read on the forward strand.
AATCCGAGAGGGGGCGTGATGGATTTGGTGCTGGTCTTCGACGAGGGGATGCCGACGCACATCGTGCACATAGCGATGACGTCGACGGACGGTGCCAACGTGCGCGTCACGGTGTCGCCCCATGTCGAGGAAGCGGCGTTGAAAGTCCTCAACCCGGAGCTGGAGGTGGCCGTCAGCATGGCGGTCCTCAATCTCATGAAGGGCACCGAGTGATTCAGGATGTCGCGAGGACTCGCGGCTGCGATTCCGAGCGCCGTGCCGCCCACGGCGGCGGCTACGCAGTGATGGATGGAACGACCGCCTCGATGAGCGCCGGGCCTGGGGCGGCCAGAGCCCGCGCCAACTGGTCCGACAGCTCATCGGCGGTGGTGGCCCGGCTGGCGGGGACGCCGAGGCCCTGCGAGACGGCCACGAAGTCGACGTCCGGCCGGGACAGGTCGAGCAGGTCCTTCGCCCTCGGCCCAGCCTCGGCCCCCACCCGGTTGAGCTCCATGTTGAGGACTGCGTAGGAGCGGTTGTTGAACAGGATCGTCAGGACGTCGAGGCCCTCGCGGGCCTGAGTCCACAGCGACTGGATCGTGTACAGCGAGCTGCCGTCGGCCTCCAGGTTGATCACCTGGCGGCCCGGGCTGGCGACGGCCGCTCCGGTCGCCACCGGCATGCCCTGGCCGATGGCGCCACCGGTGAGCGTCAGCCAGTCGTGGCGGGGGGCGCCGGCCGTGAGCCCGGGTGCGAACAGGCTCGACGTGTTGCCCTCGTCGGACACGATGGCACCCTCGGGCAGCAGCGCGCCCAGGGCGCGAGCGACCGCCTCGGCGGTCAGCGCCCCCGTCGGGAGGTCGGGCCGGCCCGCCGCCTGCCGGCTGGCGGCGTCGGGCGGGGCGCCGACCAGCTCGGCCAGCGCCTCCAGGGCGCCGGTGGCGTCGCCGCCCGGTGCCGCGAGCAGGTGCACCTCGCAGCCGGCGGGAACGAGGTAGCTGTCCCTACCCGGGTACGCGAAGAAGCTCACGGGGGCCTTCGCATCCACCACCACCAGGTGGCGGAGGCCGTCGAGCTGGGCACTTGCGAACTCGGCGAGATACGCCAGGCGATCGATGGGTGGCAACCCGGCGCCTCGCTCCAGGCGCGTCGGGAACGTCTCGGCGAGGAGCCGGGCTCCCGTGGCATTGGCGACCCGGCTGGCGGCCAGCAGCCCCGGCTCGCGCAGCGCGGTGCCACCGAGGAGCAGCCCCGCCGGCTCGCCGGATCGCAGCGCCTTGGCGACGGCATCGACGACGTCGGCGTCGGGGTTGGCGTCGGCCGTGGCGAGGGCGGGTTCGGCGACCGTGCCTCCCGGGGACCAGCTCACGTCGGCGGGCAGGATCAACGTCGCCACCTGGCCGGGGGGGCCGAGCGCGGCGGCGACGGCCTCGGCGGCGTCGCGGCCCACCGCAGCGGTGGCCTCGGATCGCCGGATCCAGGCCGACACGTTGCGCGCCACCGTCTCGATGTCGGACTCCAGCTGGGCGTCGTACTGCTTGTGGTAGGTGGCGTGGTCACCGACGATGTTGACCACGGGCACGTGCCCCTTGCGGGCGTTGTGGAGGTTGGCCAGCCCGTTGCCCAGCCCCGGTCCGAGGTGGAGCAGCGTGGCCGCGGGGCGTCCGGCCATCCGGGCGTAGCCGTCGGCAGCGCCGGTCACGACGCCCTCGAACAGCCCGAGCACGGCCCGCATCGCGGGCACCGTGTCGAGCGCCGCCACGAAGTGCATCTCGGAGGTGCCGGGATTGGTGAAGCAGGTGTCGACGCCGCAGGCGACGAGCGTGCGGATCAGCGACTGGGCGCCGTTGACGGTGCTGGGGGCGCTGGTCTCGGTCATGCCATGCCTCAATCGAAGACGGTTCCAGGGTTGAGGATCCCGTTGGGGTCGAACGCGGCCTTGATGCGACGCATGAGGGCGATCTTCGCCGGGTCCTCGAGCGCCATGAAGTAGGGCATCTTCTCGGTGCCCAGCCCGTGCTCGCCCGATATGGCGCCGCCGAGCGCCATCCCGGCCTCGAACAGCGCGTGGAGGAGCCGGTGGCGCACCTCGGGGTCCCGCTGGAACACGCCCATGTGGACGTTGCCGTCGCCCGCATGGCCACACCCGGCGATCCACGCCTGGTGCTCGCCGGCGAGCTCGCCCACGCGGGCCATGAACGCCGGCACCGCGGCGCGGGGCACCACCACGTCGATGATGTCGTCGGCACCGTTGGCCTTGGCCACCCAGAACGCCTTCTCCCGTGCATCGATCAGGGAGGCCGCGGCGCCGGGCGGTAGGACGTAGACATCGATCGCACCGAGCTCGGACAGCTGCTCGGACACCGTGTGGGTGTCGGCCTCCAGGCGGTCGACGTGGCCGCTCTCGAGCGCCACCACCAGGTAGGCGAACGCCGCCTCGCGCACATCGTCCGGAATGCCGAGGTCGATGCCCACGTAGGCGGTGGCGGCGGCCATCGTCAGCATGTCGATGTACTCGAGGATCAGCGGGCCCACCCCGCTGGCCAGGATCTTGGGCACCGCGCCGGTGACGGTCTCCAACGTCGTGAACGGCGCCAGCACCGTCGCCTGGTGCGGTGCGCGCGGGTGGAGCTTCAGGTAGGCCTTGGTGACCAGCGCCAGCGTGCCCTCCGACCCGATGATCAGCTGCGTGAGGTCGTAGCCGGTCGAGACCTTGACGATCTTGCCGCCGGCGTGGATCACGTCGCCCGACGGGAGCACCGCCTCGAGACCGAGGACGTGGTGGCGGGTGACGCCGTACTTGACGGCCCGCATGCCGCCGGCGTTGGTCGCCACGTTCCCGCCCAGGCTGGCGGAGCTTTCCCCCGGGAAGACGGGGTAGACAAGCCCGGCGGGGGCGGTCGCCTGGTCCAGCTGCGCCAGGGTCACCCCCGGCTGCACCACGGCGACGTGGTTGGCGGTGTCGACCTCGAGGATCCGGCTCATTCGTTCG
>DATFVX010000165.1:0-5331 GCA_035259985.1 Acidimicrobiales bacterium
CGGCGAGGGCGAGCGGCACCGGGTTGTCCAGGGGTCGGAGGCCCACGTGCACCTGCGCCACCCAGTCGACGGAGGAGAGGAACCGGACGAGCCCGATCTCGGCCCGCCCGGACGTCGCCAGCAGGACGCCAGCCGACAGCGTTCCCGCCGGGCGGTTGTGCTCCCAGCGGTCGTCGACCGAGTAGGCGGTGGCCGCCTGGGGCTCGCCCTGGGCGTCGAACCACACGACCTTGGTGGCCTTGCGCCGCGCCTCGTTGTCGCCATCGGGCCAGGTGCGGACCCCGGCGAACACCTCCCAGCGCAGGCTTTCGTAGCTGATGTGGCCAGGGAAGGCGTGCCGGGCGCGGTCGTAGACGTCGATCACGATCTTGGCGAAGGTGTCGTTGTCGACCAGGTCGACGCTGCCTTCGGGTTCGGCGAGCCACTGCGCCTGGGCGGCGTCGAGGTGCAGCTCGCAGGCCTCGACCGCCAGGCCGTAGCCGTAGCGGCCGTAGATGGGGTACTCGGCGGCCACGAGCGTGGCCACCGGCTCGCCGCGGGCGGCGATGTCGTCGAGCTGGGTGCGCATCATGCGGCTGAGGTGTCCCTGGCGGCGGTGCGTCGGGAGCACGCCCACCCCGCTCACCGCGCCCGCAGCCACCGTGCCGCCGGGCACTGTCAGCTCGGTGGGGAACGCCCGAGCGGCACCGCAGAGGCGTCCGTTGCGGTCGAACGCACCCAGGCAGCGGTCCAGGTCGAACGCGGTACGGCGGGCCTCGATGTCCTCCGGTGACGACGGTGGCGCCAGGAAGGCGGTGTGGACCACGTTGATGAAGTCGCCGAACTCGTCGTCGGTGATCGTGCGCACGGTCTCGGGGGTCACCCCCGAGAGGGTAGGCAGCGTCCCACCGGCGGGTCGCAGGGTTTAGGCCCTGGCTTCAGGCGTCGGCGGCCCAGTCCCGGCGGCGGAGCTCGTACAGGGCGATGGCGGTGGCGGTCGCCACGTTGAGCGAACCGATCCTTCCGAGCTGCGGGATGTACGTCACGGCGTCGCAGGCGGCGAGCGTGGCCGCAGGCAGGCCGCGGTCCTCGTTGCCGACGACGAGGCACGCAGGCCCCTCGACGGCCAGCTCTGGGATCGGCACGGCATCGTCGGTCAGCTCGAGCCCCACGACCCGGTAGCCATCCCCGCGCGCCGCGGATGCGGCCTCGGCCGCCGTGTCCTCCCATGTCCAGTCGAGGTAGCGCTGCGACCCGAGCGCGGTCTTCGCGGTCTTGGCCCCGGTGGGCGCGGCGGTGTCGCCCACCAGCCAGAGGTGGTCGACGCGAAACGCAGCGGCGGTGCGGAGGATCGCGCCCACGTTGAACGGCGACTGCACGTGATCGAGGATCAGGGCCACCGGTGCCGTCGCCCGCCGGCGCCAGGAGCGGTGCAGGCGCTTGAGCCCGGTGGGGTCGAGCTGGCGCGTCACCGCGCCACCTCGAGCAGGCGGTAGCCGACACGGCTGCCCAGGCGGGTGACGGACCAGTCCCGCGACGCCAGCCAGCGGTGCAGCGAGTCGGCGCCGAGGTTCTTCTGGACGACCAGCAGCGCCGTGCCGTCGTCGGCCAGCCGGCCCAGCCACCGGTCGAGGAGGTCGTGGAGGACGACCTTCCCCACCCGCACCGGCGGGTTCGACCACAGGCAGGCCAACCGCACCGCGGGCGGCACGTCGTCCGGCCTGGCCACGCGGACGTTGGTGAGGCCGGCGGCCGCGGCGTTGGCCCGGGTCAGCTCCAGGGCCCGTTCGTTCACGTCGACGGCCCACACGGTGGCGCCCGGCGACCGGGTGGCCAGCGTGAGCGCGATGGGCCCGTAGCCGCAGCCGATGTCGGCCAGGTGACCCTCGGCCGGCGGCGGAGGTGCCTCGGTGAGCAGGTACTTGGTGCCGGGGTCGATACGGGCGCCGGAGAACACGCCGCGATCGGTGCGGAGCACCAGCGACAGGTCCGGCAGGTCGAGGCGCACGGTCGAGGGGCGAGACGCGGCGTCCGGCGAGGGCGAGAAGTAGTGCGACGATCGGCCCACGTCCGGCGACGGTACCCTCCGGCCCAACCTCGCCCCCGACGCTCCGGCCCGACCCCGACCGCCGGCCCTGATGGCGTCGGTCTTCGACCGACATATTCTTTGGCGATGGCCCCGTACAACATCCGCGTGGTTGGCGACCCGGTCCTGCGCCAGCGCGCCGCCGAGGTCACCTCCATCGACGGGCGACTCGCCAAGCTTGCGGAAGACATGATCGCCACCATGTACGACGCTCCCGGGGTCGGCCTCGCCGCCCCCCAGGTGGGCGTGGAGAAGCGGATGTTCGTGTACGACGTCGGTGATGGGCCGTTCACGATCGTCAATCCCGAGATCGTCGAACACGACGGTGAGTGGGCGTACGAGGAGGGCTGCCTATCGGTGCCGGGCCTCTCATGGGAGATCGTCCGCGCCAAGCAGGTGCACCTGGTCGGCGTCGACCTCGACGGCAACGACGTGTCCATCGAGGCCGACGAGCTGCTGGCCCGCTGCTTCCAGCACGAGCTCGACCACCTCGACGGTGTCCTGCTGCTCGAACGGCTCGATCCGGACACCCGGAAGCGGGCGCTGAAGACCATCCGGGAGCTCGGCATCGGTCCGTCGGTGCTGGCGGACGCCGAGCCCAAGGGCGGCGGCTTCTCGCTCCGCTAGGTCGTCCGAGACGCTGGGCCGGCTCCGTGGCGCTCGCACAAGCACCGACGCATCCGCGGCGGCTGGTGTTCCTGGGCACGCCCGAGTTCGCCACCGAACCGCTGCGGGCGCTGGTCGACGCCGGCTGGGACGTTGCGCTGGCGGTCTCCCAACCCGACAAGCGCCGGGGTCGCGGCGGCGGCCTGATGCCGTCCCCGGTGAAGCGTGCGGCGCTCGACCTCGGGCTGCCCGTGTCCGACCGCGTCGACGACGTGCTCGACACCGGCGCCGACCTCGGGGTGGTGGCCGCGTTCGGCCGCCTCATCAAGCCGCCCGTGCTGGAGCGCATGCCGATGATCAACCTGCACTTCTCGCTGTTGCCGCGGTGGCGCGGTGCGGCGCCGGTCGAGCGGGCGATCCTGGCCGGCGACGAGCGCACGGGCGTCGACCTCATGGTGATCGAGGAGGGCCTCGACACGGGCGGGGTGTACGCCCGGGCCGAGGTGGCGATCGGGCCCGACGAGACCGCCGACGAGCTGCGCGCCCGGCTGGCGGCCCTGGGGACGGACATGCTGCTCGCCAACCTCCGCAACGGGCTGCCGGAGCCGGAGCCCCAGGAGGGCGAGCCCACGTACGCCCGGAAGATCGATCCCGCGGAGCTGGAGATCGACTGGGGCCGGCCGGCGCTCGAGATCCATCGGCTGGTCCGGATCGGCGGTGCGTGGACCACGCACGGGGGCCACCGGCTCAAGGTCTGGCGGACCGCGCTCGCCCCTGCGGGCCCCGGCGGCGTCGCCGTGCCCGCCGGCGACGGACCGATCCAGCTCGTCGAGGTGCAACCCGAGGGCCGGCGGCGGATGCCCGCCAGGGCGTGGGCCAACGGCGCCCACTGGCGGCCCGGCGACCGCGTCGGCACCTGAGCGGGAGCGACTTGAGCGGCGCACGACGAGAGAGCCGGCCCGGGGTCACCGCGGGCCGTCGTCGCCCCGCGAGGTCGGCGCGGGCGGTGGCGCTGGACGTGCTCGACCGCATCGACGGCGAGGGCGCCTACGCCAACCTCGCGCTGTCGGCGGCGCTCGACCGATCGAGCCTCGACGACCGCGATCGCCGGTTCGTCACCGACCTGGTCTACGGCACCACGAGGATGCGGCGGGCGTGCGACTACCTGGTCGACCGGTTCCTGGCCCGGCCGCCCGAGGGCAGGGCGCGCAACGCCCTGCGCCTGGGTGCGTACCAGCTCGCCATCGCGTCGGTGCCGGCGCATGCCGCCGTCTCCGAGACGGTGGCGGCCAGCCCCCGCACGGCGAGGGGACTGGTCAACGCCGTGCTCCGCAAGGTCGCCGACGCCGCGGTCTCGTGGCCCGACGATGCCACGCGCCTCAGCGTGCCCGACTGGGTGCTGGACCGGCTGACGTCCGACCTGGGGCGCGATGCGGCGCTCGCCGCCGTGTCGGCGATGAACGAGCCGGCCACCGCCGTCGAGAGGGCCGACGGCTACGTCCAGGATCCGGCGTCGCGGCTCGTGGCTGATGCGGTGGCGGCGCGGGCGGGGGACCGGGTCCTCGACCTGTGCGCGGCGCCGGGCGGGAAGGCCACGGCGCTCGCCGGAGCCGGCGCCGGGGTCGTGGCCGCGGACATCCGTCCGGCGCGCGCCGGCCTGGTCCGCACCAACGCTGCGCGCCTGCGGCTCACGGACCGGATCGCCGTCGTGTCCGCGGACGGCACCCGTCCGCCGTTCCCGAGCGGCAGGTTCGATCGGGTCGTGGTCGACGCCCCCTGCTCGGGGCTGGGCACCCTGCGCCGCCGGCCCGACCTCCGCTGGCGTGTCGAGCCGGCCTCGATCGACCGCCTCGCCGACCTGCAGCGGCGGCTGGTGACGGCGGCCGCCGGCCTGGTGCGGCCAGGAGGGTCGCTCGTGTACTCGGTGTGCACGCTCACGGCGACCGAATCCACCGGCGTCGACGCCTGGCTCGCCGGGGAGCGCCCCGACCTGGCGGCGATCGAGCCGCCCGGCGAGCCCTGGGGGCCGTGGGGGCGGGGCGCGATCCTGCTGCCCCAGACGGCCCAGACGGACGGCATGTGCCTGTTCCGCTACGTCCGGGGTCGGGGGTAGCGTCCGTCGGGTGCAGCAGCCGCAGCGCCTCCGCGTGCGCCTCGAGGACGCGGGCGGTGGGGGTGCGGCCTTCGATGTGCCCACTGAGGCGGCGGCCGCGCTCGGCGAGCGCAAGCGCCCGCCCGTCACCGTGACCATCGGCGACTACACGTTTCGCACCACCGTCGCGGTGTACGGCGGGCAGCAGATGATCGGCGTCAACAAGCGGCACCGGGCCGCCGCCGGGGTCGATGTCGGCGACGCCTTCGACGTCCTGGTCGCGCTCGACGAGCAGCCCCGCGTGATCGAAGTGCCGGCCGACCTGGCCGAGGCGCTGGCCCACGACGACGTCGCCCGGGCCGCCTTCGACGGTATGTCCTATACGCACCGCCGCGAGTACGTGGACTGGATCGCCGAGGCCAAGCGACCGGCGACCCGCGCCCGACGGGTCGCGCAGACGGTCGAGCGGGTGCACGAGCAGCGGCGGTGAGCGCCATGGAGGGGCGGCGGTGGCCGGCCAAGGTGCTCACGGTGTCCGACGGCGTGGTGGCCGGCACCCGCGACGACC
>DATFVX010000166.1:0-9182 GCA_035259985.1 Acidimicrobiales bacterium
CCGCCGAGGCCGAGGCGGCCCGCCTGCTACGGACCGGGGGCGCGCCGGTGGCCGTGACCGCCCGGCCCGGTGAACCCCGCGAGGCCGACGACCTGCTGATGGTCGGCGCCCCGGTGGACGAGCTGGAGGCACCGTTGGAACGGGTCGCCGACGCCTTCCCGGACGCCGGGATCGTGGTCGTGACCGGCGACCCGACCGGCGAGGGGCGCGTCCAGCGGGCCGCCGACGCCGTCGCCGCGGCCCACCGCGACGGCCTGCGCGTGGTCGGCGCCTTCCACCTGCCGGCGGTCGACGGCTACGAGTGGCACCGGGGGTTCGACGCCCGGCTCGGCCTGTTCGACCGCGACCGCAACCCGAAGGACGGCCTGGGAGCGCTGCCCTGAAACCTGCCGCAGGGGTTCAGCTGCGGGAGCGGTAGGTGGCGCGGCCGTCGACCGCGTCCTTGTTGAGCCGCTTGGACAGGTGCAGGCCCTCGAGCACCAGCTCGACGGCGCTGGCCACCGCGGCGAGGCTCTCGTCGCCGCCGGTGAGCTCGGCGACCGACTCGCGCAGTGCGGGAACGTCCTCGACCAGGCGTGCGAGGTCGGCCGACCCCACGTCCTCACCCGTGTGGACCACGGCGCCGTCGTCGAACGACACCACCACGTCGCGCAGCTGCCCCGGGTTGACCCGGCGCTTGAACACCGTGAGCACCGCCGACCGCAGCAGGTGCTCGGCGATCTGCTCGTCCCGGCCGTCGTCGAGCGTCTCGATCTCGACCTTGCCCATCGTCGACGCCGCCAGCGCGTTCAGGTCGCTCACGCGGGGGCTCACCTCGCGCTCGCCGTGGCGCAGCGCCCGCCGGGTGGCGTTGGCCACCAGCACCTCGCTGTTGGACACCGTGAGCCGGACCGACACCCCCGAGCGCTGGTTGATGTGGGCGCTGTCGCGGGCCAGGTGGCTGAGCGTGGCCACGATCTCGGTCATGTACGGCGGCACCGACACCCGGACGCCCTCGACGTCGAACGGCCGCGCCTCCTGGGCGGCGATGGCCACCTCGGTCTCGACGTCGAGCGGGTAGTGCGTGCGGATCTGGCTGCCGAACCGGTCCTTCAGCGGGGTGATGATGCGGCCCCGGTTCGTGTAGTCCTCGGGGTTGGCGGAGGCCACCAGCATGATGTCGAGCGGCAGGCGGATCTTGTAGCCGCGCACCTGGACGTCCCGCTCCTCGAGCACGTTGAGCAGGCCGACCTGGATCCGCTCGGCCAGGTCCGGCAGCTCGTTGATGGCGAAGATGCCCCGGTTGGTCCGGGGCACGAGGCCGTAGTGGATGGTCAGCTCGTCGGACAGGTAGCGCCCCTCGGCCACCTTGATGGGGTCGACCTCGCCGATGAGGTCGGCGACCGACGTGTCGGGGGTCGCCAGCTTCTCGCCGAAGCGGTGGTCGCGATGGACCCACTCGACGGGCGTGGCGTCGCCGTGCTCGGCGATCAGGTCGCGTGCATAGCGCGACACCGGGTTCTCGGGATCGTCGTTGATCTCGCTGCCGGCGACGATCGGGATCCACTCGTCGAGGAGCTCGACCAACGACCGGATCATGCGGGTCTTCGCCTGGCCCCGCTCGCCCAGGAAGATGATGTCGTGGCCCGCCAGCACGGCGTTCTCGAGCTGGGGGAGGACCGTCTCGTCGAAACCGATCACCGACGGGATGAGCTGCTCGCCGGCGGCGATGCGTCGCACGGCGTTGCGGCGGATCTCGTTCTTGACCGGAACCGAGCGCCAGCCCGAGGCCCGGAGCTCTCCCAAGGTGGTGGGACGGGGGGAGTCCGACATCATCTCCCGCTCATGCCGCTTCGCAGCGGGCCGCTCGGGCCACGCTCGCTCTCTCGCCCTTCGGGACGCTCGCTCATGGCCGCCAACCTACCGCCGGGCCGGCGCGCAGCGATCCGCGGGGTCAGCTGAGGCGCCGCAGCGTCGACGCGAGCGCGACCGCGTCGTCCCGGTCGAGCGCCGACTCGAGGCGGTACGTGACCTCGCCGTCGGTCCAGATCAGCGTGTTGCCCGCCAGCCGGGAGCTGTCGTGGACGACGTCGCCGTCGGCGTCGGTGAGCACGACCTCGTGGGGCCGGCCGGCGATCCAGTAGGCCGCTTCGTCCCCCACCCGAACCAGCTCGATGGTCGTGCCGCGTGGGGCCATCTTGGCCACGCCGCCGGCGTCGGTCGTCGCCGGCACTTCCGTGAGGAGCAGCCCGATGCCCGAGTCGCCGATCTCCGGCAGGTCCGCAGCCGGCGCCCATGTCAGGTTGACCGCGCCCGCCGGCCGGCCGACGAAGGCCCGGGCCGGGTCGCCGGCGGCGCTGGGGGCCGCCAGGTGCCAGCCGGCCGCGTCCGCACGCCGGATCGCGTGGGCCACCGGGGTCGGGGCCCCCAGGTCGTAGGTCCCGCCCGCGGAGGCGGGGACCCGGTCGGTGTAGGTGACCGTGACGCTCCCGATCCCGAGCCAGCGGGCGACGGCGTGGCGGGGACCGGGGGCCACCAGAGTGGCCGCCAGCGCCACCAGCAGGGCGACCGCCGCGGCCCACACCACGCGTTCTCGCGCCCAGATCGGCCGTCCGGGCGACCATTTCGGGCGCGAGAACGTGTCCAGCCCTCCGCCGTCGGCGCGGATCCGGCCGATCGCAGCCGCCACCGGGTCCACGGCCGCCGGGAGCTCGAGCCGTTCGCCCAGCTCGCCGAGCACCAGCCCGAGGTCGTCGTGCCGCTCAGCCATCGCCGGTCCCGCCGATCTCGATGCGCTCGGGCAGCAGGTCGCGCAGCCGCGCCAGGCCCCGCGCCGCGCGCGACTTCACCGTCCCCCGCGGCAGCCCCAGCACCGACGCCGTCTCGGCCTCGTCGAGCCCGACGAGGTAGCGGCACGCGACCACGTCCCGCTGCGGCGTCGGGAGGCCGGCCAGCGCGGCCCCGACCGTGCGCCGGCGATCGGCCGCGAGGACCGCGGCCTCGGGCGAGGGGGCCGCCCCACCCGAGGCCCGGTCCTCGGCGAACCGCAGCTCGTAGCCCGCACGCCGGCCTGCCGACCGGCGGCGGTTGCGGGCCTCGTTGGCCACGATGCGCAGGAGCCAGGGCCGGAAGGCCGCGCCGTCGCGGAACCCGGCGAGCCCGTACCACGCCTTGACGAAGCCGTCCTGCACGGCCTCGTCGGCCTCGCCCGCCGAGCCGCACACCACGAGCGCCAGCCGGCGGGCCGGGCCCTCGTGCATGCGGAGCAGCGAGGCGTACGCGTCCACGTCACCTTCCTTCGCCCGTCGTGCGAGCTCCCGGTCATCGGGTGGCCGGCCCACCACCGCATCGTTGCGTCAGAGCGGGATCGGGGCCACCCGCTCGCGGCGCCGGGCCCGGCGGACGGCGACCACCCCGCCCGCGCCCGCGAGCGCCAGCACGGCGATCGCCGAGACGATCACGGACACCCACGGAGAGCCGTGCGAAGCGGCATCGGCGCGGTCGGGCGACGCCCCCGCAGCCTTCTCGGCCGTCGCCGGCGCAGCGCCGGCCACCGGCACACCCAGGGACCCCAGCACGTCGCGCAGCCCGAGGGGCGCCGCGTACCAGCCTCCGACGGTCGTTCCCTCGAAGATGGGCTGGCCGGCGGCGGTGTGGACCAGCGGACCGCCGGCGGCGTCGGGGTAGAGGTCCTGGCGGATCGCAGTGGTCTCCTCGGGGCCCGTCATGAGGCGCCAGGTGATGGTGTACCGGGGCCCGAGCGTCCCGGGCGGCGCCTGCTCGGAGAACGTCGGCGGCCGCGGCTGGCCGGGCATGACGTCCCAGAACCCGGTCAAGGTGGCCAACCTGCCTCCGTCGCCGGGGGGCGTGGCATCCAGTGGGTGGTCGAGGCCGGGGCCAGTGATGCTCGCCGACTCGATCCCCTTGGCCCACGCCGGGCCGGCCGAAGCCATCGCTCCGGCCAACGCCATCGCACACGCGCCGGCCGCCATCCACATCCTGGTTCGCATACCGGTCCTACACCGCCCCTCTGCCCGTGGTTCCATCGGTACTCTGCGGCACAGGAGGACCACGTGCAGCAGACCGTCGACACCACTCCTGTCCCCCGGGGGTTGACCGACGCCGAGGTCGCCGACCGCATCGAGAGCGGCCGTGTCAACCGGGCGCCCGGCGGGACCAGCCGCTCACTGTGGGCCATCGTGCGGGCCAACGTCTTCACCCGCTTCAACGCCATCCTCGGTGCGCTGCTCGTCATCATCCTGACGATCGGCCCGCTGCAGGACGCGCTGTTCGGCGTCGTGCTGGTGACCAACACCGGCATCGGCATCTACCAGGAGTGGCGGGCCAAGCGGACCCTCGACCGCCTGTCGTTGCTCACCGCCCCCGCGGTCACGGTGGCGCGCAACGGCGAGCGCCGCGAGATCTCGCTCGAGGACGTGGTCGACGGCGACGTGGTCGAGCTGGGGCAGGGAACCCAGATCGTCGCCGACGGCGAGGTGCTGTCCGCCGACGCCCTCGAGGTCGACGAGTCGCTGCTGTCGGGCGAGTCCGTCCCCGAGGCCAAGTCCCCGGGCGACGAGGTGCTGTCGGGCAGCTTCGTGAGCGCCGGCCAGGGGTGGTACCGGGCCGACCGGATCGGCGCCGAGTCCTACGCCAACCAGCTGTCAGCGGAGGCGCGCCGGTTCTCGCTGGTGCGCTCCGAGCTGCGGCGGGGCACCGATCAGATCCTCCGCCTGGTCACGTGGCTCATCATCCCCACCGCCATCCTGCTGATCTTCAGCCAGCTCGCCGAGTCGACCGACGACTCGCTGGGCGACGCCATCCGCGGCACGGTGGCCGGCGTCGGCAGCATGATCCCCGAGGGGCTGGTGCTGCTGACCAGCATCGCCTTCACGGCCGGCGTGCTGCGGCTCGGGCACCGCCAGGTGCTCGTCCAGGAGCTCGCCGCCATCGAGGGCCTGGCCCGGGTCGACATCGTGTGCACCGACAAGACCGGCACGCTCACCGAGCTCGGCCTCGAGGTCGCCGACCTCCACGCCCTCGACGACGCCGACGAAGCCGACGCCGAGTCGGCCCTCGGGGCCCTGGCGGCCGCAGACCCTGAGCCCAACGCCAGCATGCGGGCGCTCGCCGAGCGCTATCCGTCGCCCGGCTGGACCCCCACATGGCGCGCCGCGTTCTCGTCGGCCAGGCGCTTCTCCGGGAGCGGCTTCGGCGACAACGGCGACTGGGTGATCGGCGCCCCCAACGTGCTGCTGGAGGCGGCGGGGGGCGACGGCGACGGGCCCGAGGCCGACGGCGAGCGCGACCGAGCCGCGGAGCTAGTGGACCAGGAGACCCGCAAGGGGCGCCGCGTGCTGCTGCTGGCCCGGACCGAGGGAGAGCCCAGGGGCGACGGCGCGCCGGCCGGCCACCCCGTGGCGCTGGTGGTGATCGAGGAGCGCATCCGCGACAACGCCCGCTCGACGCTCGACTACTTCGCCTCGCAGGACGTGACCGTCAAGGTCGTCTCGGGCGACGACCCCCGGACGGTCGGAGCCGTGGCCGCCCGGGTGGGCCTCGACAACACCGCATCGCCCCGGGACGCCCGGGACCTCCCCGACGACCCCGGCGAGCTGGCCGACGTGATGGAGCGCACCAACGTGTTCGGCCGGGTGGGACCGCAGCAGAAGCAGGCGATGGTGCGGGCGCTCCAGGCGCGCGGGCACACGGTCGCCATGACCGGGGACGGGGTGAACGACGTGCTGGCCCTCAAGGAGGCCGACCTCGGCGTGGCCATGGGGACCGGGGCACCGGTCAGCCGCGCGGTGGCACCCGTCGTCCTGCTGGACTCGGACTTCGGCAGCCTGCCGCCCGTGCTGGGCGAGGGCCGGCGGGTCATCGCAAACGTCGAGCGCGTCGCCAACCTGTTCCTGACCAAGACCGTCTACGCGGCGTTGCTGGCGCTCATCGTCGGCGTGGCCCGGGTGCCGTTCCCGTTCCTCCCCCGCCACCTGACGATCGTGAGCAGCCTGACCATCGGCATCCCCGCGTTCTTCCTGGCGCTGGCCCCGAACGCGCAACGGGCCAGGCCGGGGTTCGTCGAGAGGGTCCTCCGGTTCGCCGTGCCCGCCGGCACCGTCGCCGCCGCCTGCACGATCGCCGCTTACGCGCTGGCGCGCTCGGAGAGCGGCGTCAGCCAGACCGAGGCCCGCACGACGGCGACGATCACCCTGTTCCTCGTGGCGCTGTGGGTGTTGGCCATCCTGGCCCGGCCCACCAACCCGTGGCGGGCGGGGCTGGTCCTGTCGATGGCGGCCGCCTTCGCGGTCATCATGGCGGTGCCGGGGTTGCGGGACTTCTTCGCGCTGAACCCGCCGCGGACGGAGCTCGTGCTGTCGGCGATCGGCATCGCCGCCGCCGGGGGGTTCGTCATCGAGATGGGCTGGCGCATCACCGGCTGGGTGCGCTCCCACCAGGCCGCCGAGCCCGGGGACGGCGAGGATGGCGAGGCCGCCGCCGTAGGGGCCGTCGAGGCCGCGGCACCTGAGGAGGCCGAGAAGGCCGACCAGTAGCCTCCCCCCACCATGCACCTGAGCGACGGCTGGCGTGCGGCGAGCGCCGACGACGACCTGCGGCGCGTCTACCACGGCGAGGACTTCGACGACCGTGCCTGGGAGCCGATCGCGGTGCCCGGCCACTGGCGGTCGACCGCGGCGTTCGCCGACAGCGACGGCCCGCTGCTGCAGCGCTGCCGGTTCGAGGCCCCCGGGCCCGACGAGGGCCGCCGGACCTGGCTGACCTTCGACGGCCTCTTCTACCAGGGCGACGTGTGGCTCGACGGCGGCTACCTGGGCGACACCGAGGGCTACTTCGTGCCCCACACGTTCGAGGTCACCGACCAGCTCCGGAGCCGGGTCGAGCACGTGCTCGCCGTGGAGGTGACGTGTGCCCCCGAGCGGGCGAAGACCGCCAAGCACAACCTCACGGGCGTCTTCCAGCACTGGGACTGCCTCGACCCCGCGTGGAACCCCGGCGGCATCTGGCGTCCGGTCCGCATCTCCGAGACGGGGCCGGTGAGGATCTCCCGCCTGCGTGTGCTCTGTCGCGAGGCGACGGCCGGCCGCGCGGTGGTCGCGTTCCGGGCGACGCTCGACAGCGACGCTCGGCAAGCGGTGTGCGTCCGCACCGAGCTGGGCACCCTCGACCACGAGCAGACCCAGACGCTCGCCGCCGGCGCCAACGAGCTGGAGTGGACGGTCACGGTCGAGCGGCCCGAGCTGTGGTGGCCGCGGGCGCTGGGCGACCCGGTCCTCCACGATGTAGCGGTCGCCGTCGACGTTCTCACCGACGAACTTGCGGCGATTACGGCCCCCATGGGGGCCTCATCTGCCGCAAGTTCGGGTGGAATCCGGAGTGACGTCCGTCGGTTGCGCACCGGGCTGCGGTCGGTCCGGATGCGGAACTGGACGTGCTCGGTGAACGGCGAGCGGCTGTTCCTCAAGGGCGCCAACCAGGGACCGACGCGGATGGCCCTGGCGGAGGCGGCGCCCGACGAGCTGCGCGCCGACGTCGGATGGGCGCTGGACGCGGGGCTGGACGTTCTGCGGGTGCACGCCCACGTCTCGCGCCCCGAGCTGTACGACGCCGCCGACGAGCGGGGACTGCTGCTGTGGCAGGACATGCCCCTCCAGTGGGGCTATGCCGCGGGGGTGCGCCGCGCGGCCGTGCGCCAGGCGCGGGAGGCGGTCGACCTCCTGGGGCACCACCCCTCGATCGCCCTGTGGTGCGGCCACAACGAGCCGATGGCCATCGACCCCGACGCCGCCGGTGGCACCGGCCCAGCCACGTGGCGCACCGCTGTCCGGGTGCTGCGTGCCCAGCAGCTGCCGACCTGGAACAAGACCGTGCTCGACGCATCGATCAAGCGGGCACTCGAGAAGGCCGATGGGACCCGTCCGGTGGTGGCCCACTCCGGCGTGGCTCCGCATCCGCCGCAGTTCGACGGCACCGACAGCCACCTCTACTTCGGGTGGTACTGGGGCGACGAGCGCGAGCTGCCGGGCTTCGCCCGCACGCTGCCGCGGATGGTGCGATTCGTGAGCGAGTTCGGCGCCCAGGCCGTGCCCGCTGCGGACGCCAGCGGCGACGGCGCCGCGTTCTGCGAGCCGGACCGCTGGCCCGACCTCGACTGGGCCCGGCTGGGCGAGCGCCACAACCTCCAGAAGGCCCGGTTCGACCGTTACGTGCCTCCTGCCGCGTTCGACAGCTTCGACGACTGGCGCGCCGCCACCCAGCGCTACCAGGCCGAGTTGATCCGGCGGCACGTCGAGTCGCTGCGGCGGCTCAAGTACCGGCCGACCGGCGGGTTCGCCCAGTTCTGCCTCGCCGACGGCCACCCGGGGGTCACCTGGTCGGTGCTCGACCACGAGCGCCGGCCCAAGCTCGGATACGACGCTCTGCGCGACGCCTGTCGCCCGATGATCGTCGTCGCCGACCGCCTGCCGGAGACCGTCGCCCCCGGGGACCCACTGGCGCTCGACGTGCACGTGGTCTCCGACCTCAGGGCGGCGGTCGACGACGCGCGCGTGACCGCCCGACTCGAATGGCCGGGCGGTCGTCACGACTGGAGCTGGGGCGGGGACATTCCCGCCGATTCATGCGTGCGGGTCGGGACCCTCCAGACGGTGGTGCCCGAGGCCGACGGCCCGCTCCGCCTCGACCTCGGGCTCCACCTGTCCCGCCACGACGTGATCGTCAACCACTACCGATCGACGATCGCTCGCTGACCATCACCTCGTCGGCACGTGACGGCTGCCGGGCAGGAAGTCGTCGTCGTAGGAGTCGTTGCCGTCCGAGCTGCCGTCGGCCCGATGCTGTTGCTGCCACACGTACGCGGGGGCCTCGGTCATCTGGACGGCCCGGGTGCTCTCGGCCCGGTCCTGCTGCTGCTGCACGTACGACTCGGCCTGGGCCTTCAGGGCGGCTCGGTTGCCGGCCTGGACCGCCCGCTCGTACTGCTCGGCCTGCGCCGTGAGCCTGTCGCTCGCAGCCTTGTACGAGCGCTGCTCGCGGCTGAGCTCCGAAGCCCGGTTGGCGAGGTGCTGGTCGCTGCCGGCGCTGGCCGACACCCGAGCGAGCTCCCCGGACATGTTGCTGAGGTGCTGGTCGCTGCCGAACCCTGCGACGGTGGGCGCCGCGACCGTGACGGCCTCGGTGTCGTC
>DATFVX010000167.1:0-2501 GCA_035259985.1 Acidimicrobiales bacterium
GAGGTGGGCGTTGAGGAGCGCGGTGAGCTGATCGAGGTGGTCGGGCGCGAGCGGCACGACCTCGGTTGTCGACGACATGCGTGATGGACCTCCAAAGTGGACGAGCGGTTCCTGTTGGGAAACGCGTCGCCACGGAGGTCCACGCGCACGGGCTATGGCGCCCGCATCGCGGCCGGCCGGGCAGCATCAACATCGGCGCATGCCCGGAGCGTAGGCACGGATCCGAGCGAAATGCTGAGCGAGGACGGTTACCGTGGCGTCGTTCGCCGCGTCGGGCGAGTGAGGAGGTCCGATGGGGGCGTTGATGCTGGTTCACGGCGTCGCGCACGGGGCGTGGTGCTGGAGCCGGACCAGAGCGGATCTTGTCCGGCGCGGCCATGACGTCTTCGCGGTCGATCTTCCCCTGACGAGCCTCGAGGACGATGCGACGACTGTGCGGCGGGCCCTGGACGAATGGGGTAGGCATGCCGTGCTCGTTGGTCACTCGTACGCGGGCCTGGTGATCTCCAAGGCCGCCGCCGACCGTGCCGACGTGTGGCACCTCGTGTACGTGGCCGCCATGCTCATCGATGGCGGCGACGTCTACCTAGAACGAATGCGCGAGTTCCCGGCTGCCCCCATCATCGACCAGGTCGAGCTCCTGGCGGATGGCATCTTCGTTGTCCCGGCCGAGGCGGCCGTTGGCTGCTTCTACAACGAGTGCGACAGCAAGGAGGCGGCGGAGGCGGCGCGGCGCCTCCGCCCGACGGCGGTCGCCTGCCTGGCGGTGTCGACCGGCGCCGAGCCGTGGAGGTCGATCCCTTCGACCTACGTGCTCTGCGAACGCGATCGCGCCATCCACCCGGACTTTCAAAAGTGGATGTCGACACGAGCTGGCGACGTTGTCACGCTCGACACCGACCACTCCCCTTTCATGTCGATGCCCCAAGAGCTCGCGGACCTGCTGGCCGGCATCGCGGACAACGCGAACCAGAAGGGCACGCGGTCGACATGTTGACGACTCCGGTTTGCGAGTTGTTCGGCATGACCCATCCGGTCGTGCTGGGCGGAATGGCTTTGGGGACCAATCCCGATCTCGTCGCCGCGGTCTCCAACGCCGGGGGGCTCGGCATCCAAGGTTGCAGTGGCCGGCCGCCGGACGAGATCACCAGGTTGGCCGCCGCCATCCGGGAGCGGACCGATCGGCCGTTCGGCCTCAACCTTCTGTTGTTCATGGCAGGTGAGGCCCGATGGGCCGCGACCGTGGCCACCCGCCCACCGGTCGTGTCGACCGCATGGGCCAGAGCCGATCAGCCGCTCCCCGAGCTCTTCGCGCAAGCGCACGGCGCGGGAGCGAAGGTGTTGCACATGGTGTCGACCGTGCCCGAGGCGGAGCGCGCGGCCGAGTCCGGAGCCGACGCGATCGTCGCGCAAGGCACCGAGGGCGGAGGCCACGTCGGCCTGATGGGGACGATGGTGCTGGTTCCCATGGTGGCCCGCGCCGTGGCGCCCGTCCCGGTGATCGCCGCCGGCGGGCTTGCTGACGGCGCCGGCCTCGCCGCCGCGCTGATGCTCGGTGCCCAAGGCGCCCTGTTCGGGACCCGGTTTCTGGCGACGGCCGAAGCGTCGATCCCCGATGCGTACAAGCAGGTGATCGTCGACAGCGACGGCCACAACACGGTGGTGACGGAGCTACCCGACGTCGCCACGTCGACGGTGTGGCCGGGTGCCTACGCCCGCATAGAACGCAACCGGTTCTACGAGACGTGGGTCGGGCGAGAGGGCGAGCTGCGCTACCGCCAGGCCGAGGCGGCGGCCTCCGCCTGGCGAGCGCTCGAGGCTGGTGATACCGACAACGCGTTCCTGTTCACCGGCCAAACCGCAGGGCTGATCGACGCCATCGAACCCGCCCAAGTCGTCGTTCAGCGGATCGTCACCGAGGCGACCGAACGGCTACGGGGCACCAGTTTCACCGGCTGAACGTCGCGCCTTTCCTATCACTCGCGGAGCGGTAGCGGGGGTGCCCGGTTGGGGCCGGGTGGGTGGCTGGTGTGCACGTGGCCGCGGGGATCCGTGATCTCGAGGATGGTGTCGGGGAGGAGTTTGGCGTGCCAGCGGGGCCGGTGGAGCAGGTGGTGGTGCCGGGAGCAGAGCAGCACCAGATTCGCCAGGGTGGTGGTTCCGCCGGTTTGCCAGGGTGGAGGTGGTGGCCGTCGCACCAGTGGGCGGGCCGGTCGCAGCCGGGGAAGCGGCAACCCCGGTCGCGTACGACGAGGGCGTTGTAGAGGGGGGCGGGGATGGTGCGGGTGGCACGCCCGTAGTCGACGACGGTAGAGCGGCCGCGGGTGAGCACCCGGTGGAGGGCGGCGTCGCACAGCAGGCGGTCGACGCTGGCGCGGTCGAGGCCGGTGCCGTCGACAGTGGTGGCCCCGGTGGCGGCGAGGGCCTGGTAGCGGTCCACGTCGAGCACCAGGTTGATGTGCGGCCGGTGGCGGCCGCCACGGCGGGCCTGCTGGTGGTCG
>DATFVX010000168.1:0-6916 GCA_035259985.1 Acidimicrobiales bacterium
ACCGGGCCGTCGTACTCCCATGCCTCCTGGTACCCGTAGGTGTCTTCGTCGAGCCACAGCCACGTGTCGATGCCGACCATGCTCGCCGCGCCGTTCCCGGGATTGGTGTGAATGCCGGCCTCGGGCGGGCGAAGTCGTGCCAGTGCATCGGCGGCCAATTCCTGCGGGTCGCGCGGCGTGATTCCCTCCCGGTACCACACGACATCCCACTCGTCGCCGGCCAGACCCTCTTCCCAGAAGTGCTTGCCGTCTACGACGCAATCGAGGAAGACGTCATAGGTGCCATCGCCCTGCGGGTAGGAATGCCATTCGTAGTGGGCGGGCTTGTCCCGCGTGTCTTCGTAGTCGAGCCGACAGGTGGCATCGCTCGCGCCCCTGCCGCCGCCGGAGGCTGCGACCCACTCCGCTGCATGGCTGTACTCGTCGTTGGTGGGCGGATTGAAACTGCCGTTCTCCTCGGCGGCCGCCGGCTGACCCCAGACCGCCAGCACGCCCGATGCCGCGAGGGCGCCGGCGAGCGTCATCCGGGTGTGCATGACTCCTCCAGCGTGCGTATCAGCGAGACGCGCCAGGTGCCGCCCTGGTTGACGACCTCGACCTCTCGGCTGCGGGGCGGATAGGGGCCCTGCTCGAGCACGGCGTCGGTCGCCATGTCGTAACTCGTGGAGTCCTCGATCGTGCAATCGCGCAGCAACACCTTGTCCGCGGTGACCGAGACCGCCTCCGGGTTGGTCTGCATGGAGCCCACCGTGTAGTGCCCGTCGTCCTGCGCCGCGACGATGATCTCGACGACCGACTGTGCCGCCACGCCGGTGAACGATTCGCTCAATGCGGGGTGTTCGGGGTTCGGGGGATTCAGCGCCTCGAACTCGGCCGCCCACGCCCGCTCGTACGCCGCGATCGCCTGCTCCTCCGGCGTCGCCGGCGCTGCGGTGGTCGACGTGTCGGCCTGGGTGGTGCCTTCGTCCTTCGCAGCGGCGGTCGTGTCGGCCGATTCCCCGCTCCCGCCGCCGCCGTCGTCGCCGCCACAGCCGGCGACCACGAACGCGAGGACCGCCAGGGCGGCGAACGTCAGCGGTGCGCCAGGGTTTCCCACTCCTCGGTTCCTCCCACACGCACCGGCACCCCAGCGCCCGCCCCCAGCTGCCGATGGCTTGCGTGCGGGCGGGATCCTAGACCCTCGCCAACCCCCGCCCGCGCACGCGCGAACGCACCCGGCGGGCGCCTAGTTTGCCCACCGATGGAGACCTCGCACGAGTACCGGGTGGTGGCCAGGAACACCGCGACGGCGTCGTCGAACAAGATCCACGACGACGCCGTGGCCCGCCGGTACGGGTTCGCCGGCGGCCTCGTCCCGGGCGTCGACGTGTACGCCTACATGACCCACCCGCCCGCCGAGGCGTGGGGACTCGACTGGCTGGAGCGGGGAGCGATGCGGGCGCGGTTCCTGACACCGGTGTACGAGGGCGAGGAAGTCGTCGTCCTGGCGACCGGAGCGACGGGGGCAGCGCCGGGCTCGAACGGGCCGAACGGGCAGCGCATGTCGCTCGAGCTGCGCGGTCCGGACGGCGCCGTGCGGGCCACGGGCGAGGCGCAGCTGCCGGGGGATGTTGCGGCCGACCCCGCTGTGGCCAGGCCCGCCGCCGCCACGCCCGCCGCCTGGCTGACGGCGGAGCCGGCCGACGACCCGCCCGATGCGTCACCCGCGAGCCTGGCGCCCGGCACAGCACTGGCCCTCGCGCCGCACGGCTTCCATGCCGACAGCGCCGGCGACTATCTCGCCGAGATCGGCGAGGGCCTGCCGCTCTACGCCGACCACCGGGTGGCCCACCCCGGCTGGCTGCTGCGGGACGCCAACCGGGTCCTGTCCGCCAACGTCCGGCTGGGGCCGTGGATCCACGTCGAGTCCGTGGCCCGGCACCGCGGCATCGTCCGCGACGGCGACAGCGTCCAGGCCCGCGCCGTCGTCACCCGGGAGTGGGAGCGCAAGGGCCACCGGTTCGTGGAGCTCGACGTCGGGCTGCTCGACGGTGGCGACCGTCCGGTCGTCCACGTGGTGCACACGGCGATCTACCGCCCGCGTCCGCAGGGCGACTGAGGTTCTTGGCGCCGTCCTGGTTGCTGGGCAACCAAGACGGCGCCGGGAACGCCGGGCCCGACGCCCCGGCCCCCGCGCGGCGACGACGTCAGTTCCACCAGCCGTCCGGGCGCAGCAGCACCGACGAGTCGAAGCCCACCTCGGCGAGGTCGCCCTGCGTGCTGTCCCGCAGCGGCGCGCCGGGGATGGCCCGCTTGTCGTGGCCGGGGACGAAGATCTCGTTCGACATCACGAGCGGTCCCTCGGCGCCGACGACCTCCCGCACCGACGAGACGTAGCGCCGCATGCCCCCCTCGCCCTCGCTGCCCGGCGAGATGGCGATGTAGACGACGAAGTTGACGGCGTTGGCCACCATGAGGTTGGTCGCCTCGAGGTTGAGGCGCTCGGGCGCCTGCACCGCGTACATCGCCAGCTTGCTGAACGCCGACAGCGACGAGTTGGCGTGCACCGTGCACATGGACCCGTCGTTGCCCTGGCTCATCGCGTTGAGCATCGGGATGACCTCGTGGCCCCGCACCTCGCCCACGATCACCCGGTCGGGGTTCATGCGCAGGCCCCAGCGCACCAGGGTGGCCAGGTCGATCTCGCCCTCGCCCTCGACGTTCTCCTCGCGGGCCTCCAGCGCGACCACGTCGGGATGCAGGTCGGGGTAGCGGTCCAGCCCGAGCTCGAGGCTGTCCTCGATGGTGACGATCCGCTCGTCGGGCCCGACCTCGTTGAGCAGGGCCCGCAGCAGGGTCGTCTTCCCGGCGTCGACGCCGCCGCAGATGATGAAGTTCTTGCGGGCCCGCACGGCCGCCGCCAGGAACTCGCGCAGCGCCACGTCGATCGATCCCAGTCCCACGAGATCGTCGAGGAACACCTTGGGGAACCGGTGGCGACGGATGGCCACGCAGGGCTTGGACGTGACCGCCATGACGGCGAACAACCGGCTGCCGTCGGGGAGCTGGAGGTTGAGCGACGGCGAACCGGTGTCGAAGCGCCGCTCGGTGAGGCCCACCCGGGCCGCCGTCATGCGCAGGGTGTCGATCAGCTCGTCATCGCTGTCGGCGATGGGCGGGGCCCGGTGCTTGGAGCCGTCGGCCCGCGTGACCCAAACGTCGCCGCAGCCGTTGGCGTCGATGTTCTCGATGGACTCGTCGTCGAGCAGGCGCTGGAGCGCGCCGAGGCCGAACAGCGCGTCGTGGATCGCCTGCGCCAGCGCCGTCTCGTCCTCGAACGTCGGGGGCTCGCGCCCCTGCTCGAGCCGTTGCTTGGCGTAGCGCTCGAGGCGCCGGTTGATGAGCTGCCGCCCGAACTGCCGCTGGTCGGCCGGCGACAGGCGCGGCCGCTCCGCCAGCTCGTCGGCGCGCAGGCGGTCGGTCAGTTCGTCGGCGACCTCACGGCGGAACTCGCGCACGAGCGCCTTGTGCTGCGGGTTCACGGGCGTTCCTCGTCAGGCTCCCGGCGGAAGTGCTTGGGGCCCGGTGGATCGGCGCCGGCCCGGACCGGGTCGGCGCCGCGGCGGGCCGCGGGACGCGAGGCAGCAGTCCTCGTTGCCGGCGT
Source organism: Acidimicrobiales bacterium (assembly GCA_035259985.1). Lineage (GTDB taxonomy): Bacteria > Actinomycetota > Acidimicrobiia > Acidimicrobiales > VFJN01 > DASQUK01. Next base: position 3,644 of record DATFVX010000168.1, read on the forward strand.
GGGCGGCGGCGTGGGTGGCGGCACCGGCGGCGGTCCCGGCGGCGGCCCCGGCGGCCGGATCGGTCTGGCCGGCAGCCAGCGGGCGAGGGCCTCTGCCACCGCCCGGGCGTCGCGCAGCAGCCGCGAGCGCCGCATGGCCCGCGCGGCGTTGGACCGCCCGACGTTCAGCGCCGCCGCGGCGCGGACGTCGACGGGCAGCGTCCCGAGCGGGCTGGCGCCGACGGCGTCGGCCACCTCGGCCACGGAGTAGGGACGGTCGCCGATCAGCAGCAGCGACGCCGCCCTGGGCCGCAGCGCCGCCAGCCGTGCGGCCAGGTGGTGGACCTCGGCGACCACCGGACGCGCGACGACCACCAGGAGATCGGCCTCCGTGACGACGTCGTGCGCGGCCGAGCCGGGGTCCAGGCGACCGCAGTCGACGAGCACATCGGCGCTCAGCGACGAGAGCACGCCCGGCAGACCACCCCGAAGGGCGGCGAGGGCGGCACCGGCCTGGTCGGCCGCCACCGGCCCCACCAGCACGCGGCGCACCGGGCCCGCGGCGTCGGCGTCCGCCTTCGGCCGCCCTGCGGGCGGCAACGGCTGCGTGTGCCCGAAGAACGTGGAATGGTCGAGCTCGCGGCGGCCGGCGGCCGCCAGGGTCACCAGGCCCGGCTCGGTGGCCAGATCGAACCGGGCTCCGAGGTCGCCCCCTGCGGGATCGAGCTCGGCGATGACGAGGTCGCGATCACGCGGCCACGTGGCGGCCAGGGCGGCGACGGTGGTGGTGACCCCCGGCGACGCCTTGGCCGATGCGAACGCGACATACGCCATGCGTCAGGACGACGCCGCCTGCGCCACGGTGATCGAGTCGGACTGGATCGCGGCGGCGATCTCCGGGAGGAGGCCCTCGGCCACCCGCACCGAGACCGGCACCGTCGATCCGCTGTCCTCGTCGCGCTGGATGGCGATGACGGTCCCGTCGCCGATGGTCTCGGCGGTCGATTCCTCGACCGTCGATCCGTTGGCGCCGGAGCGGAGAAGCACGACGCGGTCGCCGCCCTCCAGGTCGGCGGGCAGCTCCTCGGGGGACACCGGCACCGCGATGACCGCCTGGCCCGCCTCGAGCCCACTGGCGTTGCCGACCGCGCCGGGCACCAGGAGCGTGCCGGCCAGCAGGTCGGCCGCTGCCGGCCGCCCGACCACCTCGTCACGCGCCGACGACGCGATGGGGTCGATCCCGGGGTCGGCCGCTACCCGCACAACCTGCAGGTCGTCGTCCTCGATGGTCTGGCCGGCCGCAACGTCGTTGCGCAGCGCGAGGACGGGCTCGCGACCACCGGCATTCATCCACAACACGACGAACCCCAGCGCCGAGGCCACCGTGACCAGCACCGCGAGCAGCGCCAGGGACCAGCGCCGCTGCCGCCCGCCACCGGGCACCAACGCCGGCGCCGGCCGCCGGGGATCGGCCTGCGGGGGACGGGACGGAACCGTCGTCGAAGCCATCGTGTCGGACTCCTAGCCCTCGCCGGCGGCGATCTGCTCGCCCGGCGGTTGCGGTGTCGGCGGCGGGACCGGCGAGGGGCCCCACGGACCGTCGTCGGGAAGCAGCACCATCCCGCCACCGTCGTGGCGCGGCCCGCGGGCGCCGCCCTTCTCGGCGGCGTCGGCGGCGTCGGCGACCGCGTCGGGGCCGGCGGGGCCCCGGCCGTCGTCGAGCAGGACCATGCCGCCGTCGGCGGTGGGCCTGGCGTTGTCGGGGGCGGGCGCCGGCGCGTCGGGCGTCGTGGGTCGGGCGGGCGATGCGCCCGGCCCCGGTGGCCCCGGTTGCCCCGGGGCCGCAAACCCTGAGGCGTCGTCGGGCAGCTCGAGCCGCCAGCCGGCGTAGATGAGGTCGGGGTCGGTCAGGCAGCGTCCGTCGGGCTGCACCCTGCCCTGATTGAGGCGGAAGATCTCCTGCCAGCGGAACGGGTCGCCGAGCTGTCGCTCGGCGATGTCCCACAGCGTGTCGCGGCGCTGGACCTCGTAGGTCGGGGCGGCGGCGAGACGGGCACCGGCTGCGGCACCGGCCCGAGCCACGCCCTCGTCGGCTGGCTCGTCGGCCACCATGGTCACCGCCGATCGCTGCGACGGGGGCGGCACCAACGCGCGCAGCCCGAGCCCGCCGGAGCCGGACACGCCCTTCGTGGCGAGGAGCGAGCCGAGGAGGGCGACGGTGGCGATCAGGCGGGCGGCGCCCCGCTGCAGCCCGCCGGCGAACGGGACGGCGCCGGCCTTGCGCCCCCGCACGTAGGCGACGGCCTCGACGAGCAGCGACGCCACCAGCTCGATCCAGACCAACCAGCAGACGACGGCCAGGGCCTTCACCAGGAACTCGTCGGGGATATAGGTGTCGCGCAACGCGTCGCCGATCTCCGACAGCGACGGGACCTCGCTGGGCAGCGGCCAACCCACCCATGACACCAGCGCCGCGGGCAGCCCGACCACGAGGATGGCCACCCCCGCCAGCGCGACGAGCCCGCGGCCGGCATCCGACCACCGGCGCGGCGTGTGAAGCTGCGTGTGGGCACTCACCTGCGCGTCACCGTCCCCCAGCAACCGAACTCGATCATGAGGCGCCCCCAGATGATGCCACCTCGATGCGGTCGCAGCGTTCGCCGGTCCCCTCGGCGAGCGACGCCGTCCCGCCGGACGCGGCCGGCTCGGTCCGGTCGGGCTCGTAGCGCCGCTGTTCCACCTCGGGCCATGCATCGAAGTACTGGATGTCGCCGCCGTGTCTCCGGTAGAGGCCGGGCGTGTCGGTGCCGTCGCAGTCCCAGTCGCCGAGCACGAGCTGGTCGCCCGGCTCGCCGATCGCGATCCGTTGCCGGTCGCCGTCGATGCGGATGCTCAGCACCATCAGCTCGCCGCCGGTCACGGCCTCCGGCCGGTACAGGCCGACGGTGCGGCAGCCGTCGCCCTCGGGATCGCCCTCCACTGCGGCCGCGCCGCCGCCACCGGTGGCGGCGGCCGCCTCGTCCTCCGGGCAGTCCGGTGCGCCGTCGTCTGACGACAGCGGGCCCCGCACGAGCAGCAGCAGCCCGGCGAGCGCGAGGCCGGCGGCCGCGAGCACGGGGATCCGGCCCGGTGCGCGCTGCCGGCGCGACGCCTCGGGCTCGGGCCGGGGAGGGCGCGGTCCGAACGTCCGGGTGGCCCCGGCCGGCTCGCCGACGTCTGCCGCGCCCCGATTGGCGGCGGGGCCCGGGACGCCGATGTCGCCGGCGGGGACCGCCGCGCGCAGCTCGCGGGCGA
>DATFVX010000169.1:0-19576 GCA_035259985.1 Acidimicrobiales bacterium
GAGCTAACGGGCGGTGCCGGTGCCCAGCACCACCACCGCCGGGCGTGGTGCGCGAATGGGCGCCAGGTAGCGCACCTTGCGGAGCTGCTCGGTGATCCGGCGCTGGCGCCGGACCAGCAGGGTCAGGTAGGTCAGGAGCAGTCCGCCGACGACCGCCGGCGCGATCCACCAGGCGCCAGCGAGCAGAACCGCCGGCGCCACGCTGGCGGCGGCGAGCACGGCGAGCACGGCAAGGATGTGACGCCGGCGGCGATACGAGCCGGCAACGCGGCGCGTGCGGCGCGGGGCCGGGCCCTGGCTCGACGCCGGGGCCACCGCCGAGCGTCGGCGCGCCAATTCGTCCCCCTCCGAGTCGTCGCCCACCCCGTCACCGTCATCGATCGGACCGTCCGCGGGATCGCCGGAATGATCGTCCTCGTAGGCGCCGAACGCGTCGGTGTACACCGGGGAATAGCCCGGCGAAGTGCGTGCCAGCGACCACAGCTGGCGCCGGAAGGTGACCATCGAGGCCGTGGGCCGTGCTTCACGACGGCTCTGCAACCACGGCGGCAGCAGGACCGCCGCCCAGATCACTCCCAGAAGCAAGAAAGCAGGCACGGCATCCACTCCGAGGTCTCGCTGGCGACCGTAGTGGTCGCCGTCGCGGACGCGGTGGATGCCTACTGACCTGGGTCTACAGGCCGAGCTCGGCGTCGATGCCGTCGCTGCGCCTGTAGGTGCCGCTGCGCCCGCCGGTCTTCTCCCAGAGCGCAATGTCACCGATCGTCATGCCCCGGTCGACCGACTTGCACATGTCGTAGATCGTGAGGCACGCCACGGCGCAGGCCGTCATCGCCTCCATCTCGACGCCAGTGCGGTCGATGGTCTCGACCTGGGCCTCGACCTCGATGTAGTCGTCCTCGATGCGGAAGTTGACGAGCACGCTGCCGACCAGCAGCGGGTGACACAGCGGGATGAGCTCGGGCGTGCGCTTGGCCGCCTGGATGCCGGCCACGCGCGCGACGGCGAGCACGTCGCCCTTGCTGATCGCGCCCCGGGCCACCAGCGACGTGGTCTCGGGCCGCATGTGGACCCGCCCCCGCACGACGGCGCGGCGGTGGGTCGGCTCCTTGGGCGTGACATCGACCATCCGGGCTCTGCCCAGTGGGTCGAGATGGGTGAGCCCCCGGTCGGACATGGGCCCCACACTAGTGGCCCCAGCAGGGACGACGGTCATCCCCCGCCGGCGACCGGCGGTCAGCCGCCGATCTGGCTCATCGACCGCCGCGGGCGCACGAACGTCACCTGTCCGATCATGTGCCCGGCCCACTTGGCGGCGACGCAGCGCTGGACCGCGGCCCCGACCTCGTCGTCCGATGCGCCGCCCCGGAGGAGGGCGCGCAGGTCGATCTCGTCCACTGCGAACAGGCACGATCGCAGTTGGCCGTCGGCGGTGAGGCGGATCCGGTCGCAGGAGCCGCAGAACGGACGGGTGACCGACGGGATCACGCCGACCTCACCGATGCCGTCGCGGTACGCGAAACGCTCCGCCGGCTCGTGACCACGCCGGATCGCCTCGACCGGGTAGACGGCATCGATCGTGCGGAGGATCTCGTCCTGGCTGACTACCGCGTCCGCCTGCCAGCGCTGGTCGGCGTCGAGCGGCATCCACTCGATGAACCGCACGACGACCCCGCGGTCGCGACCGAACGTCGCCAGGTCGAGGACCTCGTCGTCGTTAACGCCCCGCATGACGACGGCGTTGACCTTCACCGGATCGAGGCCCGCCTCCTTGGCGGCTTCGATGCCGTCGAGCACGTTGCCGAGCTCGTTGCGCCGGGTGAGGTCGACGAACCGGTCGGGGCGCAGCGTGTCGAGCGAGATGTTGACCCGCCGCAGCCCCGCGGCCACCAGGTCGCCGGCCAGCGTCCGCAGCGTGGCGCCGTTGGTGGTGAGGGCGACGTCGGCGCCCAGCGCCGCCAGCTTGCCGACCAGGACGGGGAGGTGAGCCCGGACCGTCGGTTCCCCGCCCGTCAGGCGGATGCTGTCGATGCCGAACCGCTCGACGCACACCCGGGCGATGCGCTCGATCTCCTCGAAGCTGAGCACCTGGTCACGAGGGAGCCACCGCATGCCCTCCTCCGGCATGCAGTAGGTGCACCGGAAGTTGCAGCGGTCGGTGACGGAGATCCGCAGGTCACGATGCACGCGGCCGTAGCCGTCGACGAGCGGTCCCCTGACCATTGCTCCACGCTAGTGGACGCTCGCGGGAATCCCGTCGGCGGATCGCCGTGTCAGATCCGTCGTTTGCAAGGACGCAGGAGGAAGGCGCAGCCGTAGCTGCGGCGACGACGAGGACGCCGTCCAACGGCGGATCTGGCCGGCGAGGCGCCACGCTGATTTCCGCGAGGGTCCGCTAGTGGACGCTCGCGGGAATCCCGTCGGCGGATCGCCGGCCCCTCAGGCCCATTCCTGTGTCGGGGGCTGCTCCAGCAGGATGACCTCCACCTGGCCGCCGAGCCGCACGCCGTCGCCGTCCGGCACCACGGCCAGGGCGTTGGCCCGGGCCATCGCTGCGAGCTGGTGCGATCCCTGGCCGCCCGACGAGCGCACGTGCAGGACACCCCGTTCGCCGGCCGTGGCCACCACGCGCACCAGGTGGACCTTGCCGTCGGGCCGGCGGGCCAGTGCCTCGTCCGCCGTCGCCGCCAGCCGCGGCCGGTGGAGGCGTGGATGCGGCTGCCCCGCGAGCCGGCGGAGCCCGGGTCGGGCGAACAGCTCGAAGCTCACGAGCGACGACACCGGGTTGCCGGGCAGGCCGAAGACCGGCACGCGCCGGCGGCCGTTCCCGGCCCTGATGACCCCGAACGCCAGCGGCTTGGCGGGTCTGATCGCCACCTGCATCCACCGCATCTTGCCCATGCGGTCCAGCACGACCCTGACAAGGTCGATGTCGCCCATGGACACGCCGCCACTGGTGAGCACCGCGTCGCAGGTCGTGGCGCCCCGCTCCAGGCCGGCGGCGATGGCGGCTTCGTCGTCGGGGACGCGCCCCAGGTCCACGGCGACGAATCCGCCCTGGGCGACCAGCGCGAGCAGCGCCGGGCGGTTGCTGTCCCGGATCTGCCCCGGCTGTAGCGGGTCTGGACCGACGACCAGCTCGTCGCCGGTTGACATCACGCCGACCCGTGGCCGCGGGTGGGCCTCGACCTCGTCGATGCCGAGGGAAGCGAGGACCCCCAGGCGGGCGGGCGTCAGCTCGTCGCCCGCGCCGAACACCCGCTGGCCCGCGTGCAGGTCCTCACCCACGTCACGCACATGGTTGCCGGGATCGACCGACAGCTGGATCTCGACGGCCTTGCCACCGTCGCGCCGCTCGGTCCGCTCCACCATCACCACGGCGTCGGCCCCCTCGGGCATCGGTGCCCCGGTGAAGATCCGCATGGCCTCGCCCGGCTGCAGCGGGCGCGGGGCGGGGTGACCCGCCGCGACCTCCGCCACGACCGGCAGGGTCACGGGCACGGCGGCGACGTCGGCGGCCCGGATCGCGTAGCCGTCCATCGCCGTGTTCGCGAACGACGGCACCGGCTCGCGCGCCACCACGTCGGCGGCCAGCACGCAGCCCACGGCCTCGGGCGACACCGGCATCCGCGCCGGGGGGAGTGGCAGGCAACCGGCGAGGACGTGGGCGACGGCGTCGTCGAGCGGGATCATCGCGGGCACCAGTGGACGCTCGCGGGAGTTCCGTGGATGGATCGTCGCGTCAGATTCGTCGCTGGCGAGGACGCAGGAGAAAGGCGCAGCCAGCGGCTGCGGCGACGACGAGGACGACGTCCAGCGGCGCATCTGGCCGGCGAGACGCCACGATGACTCCCGCGAGCGTCCACGAGCTAGACGAGCCCCCGGCGGCGAACGGCCTCGGCCAGGTACGACGCGAACTCGGGACCGAGGTCGTCGCGGTCGAGCGCCAGCTCCACGGTTGCCCGCAGGTAGTCGAGCTTCTTGCCGATGTCGAAGCGCCCGTGCTCGAACACGAACCCGTGCACCGGCTGGTCCTCCAGCAGGATGGCGATGGCGTCGGTCAGCTGGATCTCGCCGCCCACGCCCGGCTTGGTGCTGTCGAGGGCCTCGAAGATCTCGGGCGTGAAGACATAGCGGCCGACCACCGCCAGGTCGGACGGGGCGTCCGCAGGCTTGGGCTTCTCGACGATCCCCCGCAGCCGCACGAGCCCGCCGTCGGCCGGCTCGGCATCGACGCAGCCGTAGGAGGAGATCTCCTCGATCGGGAACCGCTTGACCGCGATGATCGACGTTCCCGTCTCCTCGTGGGCGGCGATCATCTGCTCGAGCACCCGGAAGCGCTCGTCCATGATGTCGTCGCCGAGCATCACGGCGAACGGATGGTCGCCGACGTGCTTGCGGGCCACCGAGACCGCATGCCCGAGCCCGAGGGCCTCGCCCTGCCGGACGTAGTGGATGTCGGCGAGCTCGGCGAGGCGCCGGATCTCCTCGAGCTCCTCCAGCTTGCCCGCGGCATCCAGCGAGGCCTCGAGCTCGATGGAGCGATCGAAGTGGTCCTCCAGGCTGCGCTTCCCCCGGCCCGTGATGATCAGGATGTCGTCGATGCCCGCCCGCACCGCCTCCTCGACCACGTACTGGATCGCGGGCCGGTCGACGACCGGCAGCATCTCCTTCGGCTGGGCCTTGGTGGCGGGCAGGAAGCGGGTGCCCAGGCCGGCCGCGGGGACGACCGCCTTCCGAACGCTTGTCATCACTGCCCGCTCTTGGCCTTCGGCCGGGCCGCTCGGGCCACGCTCGCTCTCTCGCCTTCGGGACGCTCGCTCATCACTCGAACGCTACTCACTCACGTCACTCACGCCGCAGTGCCCAGGTGGGGCTCCTCGCCGCGCCACAGGCGGCCGAGGTTGGCTCGGTGGCGGGCGATGACCAGCACTGCGCAGACGACGAGGGCCGCCACTTCCCGACCGGGCGCCCCGAGCACACCGGCAGCCACCGGGAGGACCACGGCGGCGGCGATCGAGCCCAGCGACACGGTCCGGGTGAGCGCCGTGACCACGGCGAACGCGGCCCCCGACGCCAACGCCGCCAGCGGGAAAAGCACGAGCGCCATCCCGGCGACGGTGGCCACGCCCTTGCCACCGCGGGAGGGGCGCGTCAGCGGGGCGACGTGGCCCACGACCGCGGCGACGCCGCACGCCACCCCGAGGCCGTGGCCACCTACCGCCCAACCCAGCCCGGCCGCCGCTGCCCCCTTCAGCACGTCGCCGACCAGGGTCAGGACCCCGGCCCGGCGGCCCGCCGTGCGATACACGTTGGTGGCCCCCGGATTGCGCGACCCCGCGGCGGTGGGATCGACGCCCCGGCGCCGGCTGGCGAGCCTGGCCGTCGGGAAGGTCCCCAGCAGGTAGGCACCGGCGACGCACGCCGCAGCCACCCCCGGGGACGCGCTGGCGACGACTGCGGGGAGCACGCTCACGACGCGGCGATCGTACCGTTCGAGGCGCTAACCTTGGCACTCTCAAGTCGCGAGTGCTAATCCCGCAACCCGCACCGGGTCGAGCACCTGAAGTCCCTCGGGAGTCCACATGCCCACGTACGAGTACCGCTGCCGCGACTGCGGCGAGCCGCTCGAGGTCGTCCAGTCGTTCACCGACGACCCGCTGACCGTGTGCCCCGTGTGCGGTGGCGAGCTCCGCAAGGTGTTCCAGGCCGTTGGCATCGCGTTCAAGGGCTCCGGCTTCTACAAGACCGACAGCCGCAAGCCGGCCAAGGCCTCCTCGTCGTCGGGCTCGGCGTCCGAGTCATCGGGCTCGTCCGACGCGAAGCCCGCATCGTCGGGCACCAACGGCGAGGGGGGGACGGGCGGCGACCGGGCCAAGTCGCCGGCCGGGTCCTCGTCTTCGTCGTCTTCGTCCTCGTCGTCTTCGTCTTCGTCGTCTTCGTCCTCGTCGTCGTCGGGCGGGCGCGCCAAGGACGCATGAGCGACGCCGCGGCGCCCGGGCCTCGTGCCGACGTCGGCGTCTACGGGGGATCCGGGCTCTACTCGCTGCTCGAGGACGTCGACGAGGTCGCCGTCGACACGCCGTTCGGCCCCACGTCGGCGCCGCTGACCGTCGGCTCGGTGGGCCAGCGGCGGGTCGCATTCCTCCCCCGGCACGGCCGCGACCACTCGCTGCCGCCCCACCGCGTCCCCTACCGGGCCAACGCCTGGGCGCTCTGGCAGCTGGGCGTGCGTGCGGTGTTCGCGCCGTGCGCCTCCGGGTCGCTGCAGCCGGAGATCCGCCGGGGCGACTTCGTGGTCCTCGACCAGATCGTCGACCGCACCTACGGCCGCGACGCCACGTTCCACGACGGTCCCGGTACGCCGGCCGGGCTGGCGCCCGTCGATCATGTGAGCTTCGCGGCCCCCTACGACGCCCGCCTGCGCGCCGCGGCGGTCGAGGCGTGCCGGGCCGAGGGGGTCGACGTCCACGACGGCGGCACGGTGGTGGTGATCAACGGGCCGCGGTTCTCGACCAGGGCCGAGTCGCGTTGGTACGCGGCCCAGGGGTGGCAGGTCGTCAACATGACGCAGATGCCCGAGGCCGTGCTCGCGGCAGAAGGGCACATCCCCTATGCGGCCATCGCCCTCATCACCGACTACGACGTGGGGCTCGAGGGGGTTTCGGGCATCGAGCCGGTGACGATGGACGAGGTGTTCGCCACGCTCGAGCGCAACGCCGAGGTGGTGCGCAAGGTGCTGTTCCGGGCGATCGAGCTGCTACCCGACGAGCTGTTCGCGCCGTAGGTACTCCGGCCGGCAGCACGATCGTGCCCCCGGCCCCGCGCGCTAGCGTGCACCCGGCTTCCCCCCGGCATCAGCCCACGCGCCAGTTCCGGAGGAAGCCCGTGTCCGCTCACCCCGTTATGCTGGGCGTCCACGTCCGCCGAGCCCTCGCCCGGTCCGCCGTCCGCCGGGCGGCGGTGCTGAGCCTCGCCGTGGCCACGGGACTGGTCGTCGTCTCGCTGGTCTCCTCCGCCGACGCCGCCCGCCAGCGCTGGGGCCGCGCCCGACCGGTCGTCGTCGCCACGCGCGACCTGGCCCCGGGGGACATCGTGGACGCATCAGCGGTCGAGGTCCGCCGCCTGCCCGAGGCGGCGGTGACGCCGGCCGCGCTTGCCGAGCCTCCGTCCGGCTCGGTGGTGCGCCAGCCGGTGGCGGCGGGCGAGCCGCTCGTCGCCGAGCGCCTGGCGCCGGAGGGCCTGACCGGGGTGGCGGCGCTGGTCCCGGCCGGGCATCGGGCGGTTGCGATACCGATCGGGCCGCTGGCGGCCCCGCCGCTCACGATCGGCGACCTCGTCGACGTGCTGGCGGTCGTGCCCCTGCCGACGGACGGGCGGCCCCCTCGGTCGGCGGAGCCGCCATCGTTCCCCCTGGTCGAGGCGGCCCCGGTCGTGGACGTCGGCGACCAGTCGATCGCCGTCGCCGTTCCCGAGGCCGACGCACCGCGGGTGGCATGGGTCCTCGCGAACGGATCCGTCGTGCTCGCGCTCGGCGGCGTGTGATCAGCGGAACGTGGTGGCGAGGGCCAGCAGGATGAGGACGCCGACGACGATGCGGTAGACGACGAACGGCAGGAACGAGTGGGTGCGGATCAGCTTCAGCGTGCCCCACACCGCGATGTAGCCGGTGATGCCGGAGGCCACGATCCCCCAGATGAACGGCGCGCGGAAGCCTGCGGGGATGCCGCCCTCGCTCGACACGTCGTACCACTTGAAGACGAGGGCCCCGAACGTGATGGGCAGGCTCATGAGGAAGGCGAACCGGGCGGCGCCGTCGCGGCTGAGCCCCGAGAAGCGACCGACGGTGATGGTGACGCCCGAACGCGACAGGCCCGGCTGCAGCGCCAACGACTGGGCGGCGCCCATCACCAGCGCATCGCGCAGCCCCACCTCGTCGATCGTGCGCTTGCCCCGGACGCCGTCGGCCCACGCCAACGCCAGCGCCCCCAGGATCATCATCACGGCGATGAGCCAGATCTGGTCGGTGTTCTCCTCGATGGTGTCGGCCAGGAGCGCGCCGGTGATCGCCGCCGGCACCGCCGAGACCGCGATGAGCCAGGCGAGCCGTCCGTCCTTCGAGCGCGGGGCTGTCACGGCGGCGTGGGACAGGCGCACGATGTCGTGGCGGAAGTAGGCGACGGCACCGCCGAGCGTGCCCAGGTGGAGCGCCACATCGAACGTCTTCTGGAGCGACTCGTTGCCGGCGAAGTCGTCCCAACCGAACGCCCACGGGACCACGATGAGGTGGCCCGATGACGAGATCGGCAGGTACTCGGTAAGTCCCTGGGTGATCCCAAGGACAATGGCGTGGAAGATCGACACGTTGCTCGGTGATCAGGGCCCGCACCCAGGTTGAACGAATCGTCGGAAGCGCAAGATGCTCACCGACCGGGGACCCTCCTCGCAACCCGGCTGCCCGGACGGCGCCTCAACGGCCGCTGAGCGTGACGCCCGGGATGACGAGTGCGGCGGCGCCGGTGCCGCCCGGCGTCCATTCCCGTTGGCCGCCGACGGCGCTCACGTCGAGCAGCAGCCGCTGGAGCGTCGAGGCAATCGTGGCCTCCCGGACCGGCTCCGCCCGCTGCCCGCCGCGCACCATGAGGCCCTCCACCCCGACCGAGAAGTCGCCCGACACCGGGTTCACGCCGGAGTGCAGTCCGGTCATGGACTGGACCAGGATCCCCTGGTCGACGGCGGCGACGAGGTCATCGAGGCTGCCCGTGCCGGTGGCGAGCGCGAGAGCCTGCGCCCCGACGCCGGGGGTGGACCGGAACCCCCGGACGGCCGACGCCGTGGACGGGACGCCCGCCCGCCGGCCGGACATGGTGTTGTGGAGGAACCCCTGGAGCACGCCGTCGACGATCAGCGGCACCCGCCGCGTCGCCAGGCCCTCACCGTCGTGGGAGTCGGCACCCAGGGACATGGCGTCGGTCGGGTCGGCGACGAGCGTGATCACCGGAGACCCGATCGGCTGGCCCACGCGGTCGGCGAACGGTGAGCGCTGCTTGAGCACCGCCTCACCGCTGAGCGTGCCGGCGACCACGCCGAGGAGGGTCGCCGCCATCCGCGGCTCCAGCACCAACGTCACGGTGCCGCTGGCCGGCTGGACGGCGCCCAGCAGCCGGGTGGCACGGTCGACCGCGTCGTCCGCCGCCTCGTCGAGATCCAGGTCGTCGGGCTCGCGGCCGACGGACACGCCGTAGCCGGTCTTGGTCTCGCCGGCGCCCTGTGCGAGCGCCTGCACGGAGAGGTGACAGAACGTTGAACGTCCCGCCACGGCGATGCCTGTCGACGTCGCCACCGCACCCTCGCCGGCCCCGTCCGCCCACTGGGCGGTGCGCACGCCGCTGATGCGTGGGTCGCGGGCCCTGACCGCCCGCTCGAGCTCCAGCGCCAGGTCGACCTTGCGCTCGGTCGGCTGCGCCGCCAGGCCCTCGCGCCACAGGTCGATGGGCGGGGGCTCGACGCCGTCCGGCTCGGCGAGCCCGACCCAGGGCTCGGGCTGGGCGTAGCGGACGTTGTCGCGGGCCTCGGCGAGGACTTCGGCGATCACGTCGCCGTCGAGGGACCCGGCCCAGGCGAAGCCCTGGCGACCGTGCTCGACCACGCGGACACCGATCCCCGCGGAGGTCGCCTGGGTCAGGGATTCGATGGCACCGCCGTGGACCTTCACCGACGTCGAGGTCGACCGGCCCACGAACGCCTCGACCTGCTCCCCCGCGCCCGCCTCGCCAGCGACCTTGGCTGCGAGGTCGAGCAGCTCGCTCATGGCCGCGTGGTCCACGTCCCGGCGTCAGGCACCGGAGACGGCGACGTCGCCGACGACCAGCGTCACGCCCGCGGCGCTCATCGGCAGCCAGGTGAGATCCGAGCCGATCGCCACCATGTCGTGGAGCAGGCGCTGGATCGTGGATGCGATCGTGAACTCGCGCAGCGGCTCGGCCAGCGCGCCGTCCCGGATGCGCAGGCCCTGGGCCCCGGTCGAGAAGTCGCCGGAGATCGGGTTGACACCCGAGTGCAGGCCCGAGACCTCCTGCACCAGGACGCCGTCGCCGACGTCGGCGAGCAGGGCCGCAGCGTCGCGCTCCCCGGGCGTGAGCGTCACCGCCCGGCAGCCGGCGGTCGGCGTCGACTTGAACCCCGCCCGCACGGCCGAGCCCGTCGAGCGCGTGCCCAGGCGGCGGGCGGTCCACGTGGAGTGGACGAAGCCCTGCAGCACGCCCCCCTCGATGAGCCGAACCGGCCGGGTGGCCAACCCCTCGGCGTCGACGGGCGAGGCGCCCCACGACCGCGCGTCGGTGGGATCCTCGGTCAGCGTGACGAACGGCGCCGCCACCTGTTCGCCCTCGCGACCGGCGAACAGCGAGCGGGCCTTGATGACCTCCTCCGCCCCGAGCGTCCCGGCGACGATGCCGACGAGCTGGGCGGTCACCCACGGATCGAGCACGACCGCGAACCGCCCCGACGGTGGCTTGCTGGCACCCAGCATGCGGAGCGCCCGGTCGGCGGCATCGCCGGCGGCGGTGTCGACGTCGAGCTCGTCGAAGTCGCGACCCAGCGAGAACCCGAAGCCTGTCTGCGTCTCGTCGTCATCGCCCGCCAGCGAGAACGCCACCAGCTCGCACCCCGTGGCCCGCGAGCTGCGGCGGATGCCGGTGGTGGTCACCACCGCCGTCTCCCCCAGCGAGTCGCCGTAGTCGCAGGATTCGACGCCGACGATGCGGGGGTCGGCGGCCAGGAGCGCCCGTTCCAGCTCGACGGCGAGAGCGACCTTGCGGTCGGTGGGCACGGCCGCCAGCCCCGGTCGCCACAGGTCGAGATCGGCGGGCTCGACGCCGTCGGGCTCGGCCAGGCCCGCGGCATCGTCGGGCTCGCCGAATGCGGCGTTGTCACGTGCCTCGTTCACGGCCTCGGCGAGTGCATCGGGATCGAACGTGCCGCAGTACGCGAACCCCTGGCGTCCCTCGTGGACGATGCGCACGCCGGCGCCGAGCGAGTCGGCCACGGCGAGCTGCTCGACCTCCCCCTGGTAGACGCGCACCTGGGTATCGGTGGACCGGCCCACGTACGCCTCGAGCTGCTCGTCGCCGCGGGCCTGCGCGACGACGGCGTCGGCGACGTCGAGAAGGTCGCTCACGCCCCCATCCCGCCGTCCTCGTCGCGGGGGTGGGGGCCTCGGCGCGCGATCCCGCGGGGAAGCCCTCGGGGGGTCACGCTGCGGTTCCGCCGACCGTCAGGGCCTTGACCCGGAGGGTCGGGACGCCGTCGCCCACGGGCACCCCCTGGCCATCCTTGCCGCAGGTGCCGGGGTGGCCCATGGCGAAGTCGTTGCCGACGGCGTCGATGTCGACCAGCACCTTGGGGCCGTTGCCGATGAGGTTGCCCTCCCTGATCGGCTCCGTGATCTCGCCGTCCTCGATGAGGTACGCCTCGGTCATGCCGAAGACGAAGTCGCCGGTGGCGGTGTTGACCTGTCCGCCACCGAGCGACGACACGTAGACACCGTGGTCGGTCGAGGACACGATGCCCGCAGGGTCGCCCTCGCCCCCCATCAGGTACGTGTTGGTCATCCGCACCATAGGCAGGTGCTGGTAGCTCTGGCGGCGACCGTTGCCCGACCGCGGGCGCCCCTCCTTGCGTGAGCGCAGGTGGTCCCACATGTAGTCGGTGAGCACCCCGTCCTGGATGAGGACGTTGCGTTGCGCGGGTGTGCCCTCGTCGTCGATGGCGTAGCAGCCCCACTCCTCGGCCATGGTCCCGTCGTCGACGAGCGTGACCAGCGGTGAGGCGACCTGCTGGCCCAGGCGGCCCTTGAACACCGAGGCGCCCTTGTCGACCAGGTCCTTCTCCAGCCCGTGGCCGCAGGCCTCGTGGAACAGCACCCCGCCGCCGCCGGGCCCGATCACGACCGGCAGCGTGCCCGAGGGTGCCGGGCGGGCGGCCAGCTTGGTGATGGCACGGCGGGCGGCCGTGCGGGCGATGTCCTCGACCTGGTAGCGGTCGAACAGCTCGAAGCCGACCGTGCGCCCGAGCGACTCGTAGCCCGTCTGCATCCCGGTATCGCCGAAGGCCACGGTCGACACCACGAACAGGGTCCGGACCTGGTCGTCCTCGGACAGCAGCCCGTCGCTGTTCGCCACCAGTATCCGGCGGCGCGAATCGCCGTAGCGCGCCCGCACCTGGCGGATCGAGCCTCCCTCGGCGCGGGCGGCCTCGTCGGCCCGGCGGAGCAGCTCGACCTTGGTGCCCTTGGCGACCGTCTCGGGGAGCACGGCGACCTCGTTGGGCCGGGGGGCGGCCTGGCGCGTGAGCGCCACCTCACGCACGCCCCCGCCCCCGGACCGGGCCGCGGCGGCCGCGGCCTCGGCCGCAACGCGCAGGCCGTCGTCGGTGAGGTCGGCGGTGTGGGCGAAGCCGGTGGTGTCGCCCACCACGACCCGGATGCCCGCGCCCCGGTCGCGACCCGAGGACAGCTCCTCCACCCGGCCGTCGTCGAGCATCGCCGCCGACGACCGCTTGTCCTCCACGAACACCTCCGCGAAGTCGCCGCCGGTGCGGAGGGCGGTGGCGAGCGTGCGCTGGATGGCCGATTCGTCGAGCACGGGCGACCTCGATTCGCTTGGACGGGGGCCTGGATCCAGGGGCGGATCCAGGGGTGATCGCACTTGATCGACGCCGGCTGACCTGGGCCTGGGCGGTTTCGCCCGCCGGCGACGTGGATGCGTACTGTACCCGGGTGCCCCTGGAACCCGGCCTGTCTGCGGCCGTCACTCTCGACGTCGGCGAGGACGACACCGCGCTGGCGTTCCGCTCGGGGCAGGTGGCGGTGCTGGCCACGCCCCGCCTGATCGCGCTGTGCGAGGAGGCCTCCCTCCGGGCGGTCGACGGCCGGGTCCCGGAGGGACACACGACCGTCGGCATGCGGGTACAGCTCGACCATCTGGTGCCGACGGCCGTCGGCACCAAGGTGCAGGCCGAGGCCACGCTCGAGAAGGTCGAGGGGCGGCGCCTCACGTTCACCGTCTCCGCCAGCGACGAGCGGGGGCTGGTGGCCGCCGGCAAGGTCACCCGGGTGGTGGTCGACGTCGACCGCTTCCTCGAGAAGTGTTCCTAGTGGACCGCCGCGCCCGCTAGCGGTTACGGGCACCTGGGGAGCTTCGGCTCCCTTTCCGTCGGGCTTCGGCGCGTCACGGCCAGGGTTACGATCCGGGCCGATGCGTCCGCTGACGTTCGTGGCGGTGGGACTTGCGCTCATCGCCGTCGACATCCGCACGGAGCACCTCGATCTCCTCCCGGACGCCATCGGGTGGGGCCTCGTCGCGTTCGGCGCCTGGCGCTCCGCGCTCGTGGTGCCGGCGATCGCGGCGGCGGCAACGGCGCTCCTGACGCTGCCGGAGGTGTCGCTGCCACACCACTTCGTGATGGTCGATCCGCAGACCGGCGAGACGATCAAGCCGCGTCCGGGCGTCGACCTCGCATACCCCGAGCAGCTCACGTTCGACGACCTCACGGGCTGGCGGCTCGCCGTGCTGGCCGCAGCGGTCGTCACCGGTGGCGTCGCGCTGTGGCTGCTCCTCGGCGACCTGGCCGGGCGCGCCGCGGCCTGGGAGCGGGCGGGCACCGCCCGCCGGCTCCGCTGGCTGCGCTGGCTCACACTCGCGCTCTGGACGGGCGGGCTCCTGGTCGTGCTGGTCGTGTCGGCGTCGTCCGGGGAGGCGTCGTTCGATCCCGTATGGAACGGCAGCCTCGAGCTCCTGGCGATGGCGGGGATCGTGGTCATCGCGGCCGTCATCGTGGTGCTGCTGGGCGAGACGAACCGGGCCTGGGCCGTGCCCCGGTGGTCGGGCGATCGATCGCCCGGTGTGGGGAGGATGCCGCCCCGGACGGACGGCCCCCGCCCGGCCTGAACGCGGGCCAGCGGGTCAGCCCAGGTTCGACGAGCGCGGGTAGACGTCGGCCGGGTCGGTGAGGACGTTGACCAGGTACGGAACCCCGGACGCCAGTCCCCGGTCGAGCGCGGGACCGACGTCGTCGGGGTCGGACACGGTCTCGCCTGCACCGCCGAGGGCCGCCACCACCTGGTCGTAGCGGCAGCCGGGCTGGAGGTCGGCGGCCACGTCGTAGCCGTAGATCGCCTGCATCGGATGCTTCTCGAGGCCCCAGATGCCGTTGTTGCCGACGACCATCACCACGGGCAGCTGGTGCCGGACCAGCGTGTCGGCGTCCAGCAGCGAGAACCCCGCGGCGCCGTCGCCGAGCAGCGCCACCACTTGGCGGTCGGGGTGCACCAGACGCGCCGCCATGGCGTAGCCCATGCCGGTGCCGAGGCAGCCGTAGGGCCCGCTGTCCAGCCAGCAGCCGGGCTCGTACACGTCGACGTACTTGCCGGCGTAGGAGACGAAGTCGCCGCCATCGCAGACCACCACCGCGTCGCGGTCGAGCCGCCTGCGCAGCTCGCCGTAGACGCGGGTCGGCAGGATCGGCGTCGCCGCCGCCGCCAGCAGCGGGGCCTCGCCTGACCCCGCGGCCGCCTCGAGGTCGCGGACCCGGTCGAGCCACGGCTCGTGGTCGGTGCGCGGGCCGCCGTAGCCGGCGAGCGCGGCGAGCGTCGTGCGCAGGTCACCCGCCACGGTGAACGCGTCGACGTGCCCCGCCCGGCCCTCCTGGCTGTCGACCAGGTGCACGACGGTCGCACCCCCGAAGCGGCCGAACGACAGGCGGAAGTCGAGCGCCGTGCCCACCACGACGACCACGTCGGCGTCGGTCTTGAGCAGGCTGCGGGTCCGGCTGGCGGCGAGCGGATGGTCCGCCGGCAGGCAACCTCGCCCCTGGCCGTTGACGAACGTCGGCACCCGCAGGTGCTCGACGGCGGCCACGAGGTCGGCCTCGGCCCCGGCCCACCACACGTCGGTGCCCGCGACGAGCATCGGACGCTCGGCCCGGGCGATGAGGCGGGCGGCGGCGTCCACCTGGTCGGGATCGGGCGCGGCGGCCGCGGGCAGGACGGCTGGTGGGATCGACGCCTCGCCCTCGGCGAACACGACGTCGATCGGCAGGTCGACGAACACCGGCCCCCGGTGCGGTGTGAGGGCGGTGACTGTGGCCTCGTGGACCAC
Organism: Acidimicrobiales bacterium; assembly: GCA_035259985.1. Taxonomy (GTDB): domain Bacteria; phylum Actinomycetota; class Acidimicrobiia; order Acidimicrobiales; family VFJN01; genus DASQUK01. Next base: position 15,159 of record DATFVX010000169.1, read on the forward strand.
CGCCGGTATCTCCTCGACGCTGGCGGCCGTCCGGGCGAGCTTCGTGACCGGGGCGAGCAGCGGCACATGGTCGAGCTCCTGGAGCGAGCCGGAGCCCCACCGCGCCTGGGGGGCACGGCCGCCCAGAACCACGACCGGCGAGCCGTTGAAGTGCGCCTGCGTGATGGCCGACATGCCGTTGGTGACGCCGGGCCCGGCCGTGAGCACGGCGAGCCCGGGCCGGCGGGTGAGCCGGGCGTGGCCCTCGGCCGCGAAGGCGGCGGTTTGCTCGTGCCGCACGTCGACGATGCGGGTCGGCGGATCGCGCTTGACCGCGGCGTCGTAGAGCGGAAAGACATGACCGCCCGACAGGGTGAACAGCGTGTCGACACCGAAGGGGCGGAGGGCCGCCAGCGCGAGCTCGCCCCCGTGGTCGCGGACCGTGGTTCCCGGATCGTGTGCCATGTGACACCGGAGTCTGCCCGCATGGGGACGGCCATGCCTATCGCTGCCTATCGCCCGCCGCCGGCGGCCGCGGGAACCGGGATGCTCACCGCACCACCGATCTCGTAGAGGTCGATCGTGGTGACGACGGCGCCCGGCCGGCCTGCGGCGTGGGTCGGGAGCCGGATCTCCAGGCGCCGGATCAGGCCGTCGGCGTCGATCCAGACCTCGATCGGCGTCACGCCTGCGCCGAGGTCGGCGCTCGTGGCCAGATGGGTGGCCGGGCTGCCGCGGATCACGTCGTGGCCGACCACTCGTGCGGCGGCGCTCGTGTCGCCGACCACCTCGAAGGGGCCGAGCGGGTCGAGGACCAGCCTCGCGGCGTCGCTGCTCGCTCCCCGGGTGCCGAAGGCCGCCCGGTCGGCCCGGACCCAGTCGCCCGGCACGTGGCCGACGACGGCGGCCAGCGGCCCGGCCCTGGCGTAGACCACGTCGCCGGCCGCGACCAGCCCGGCCGCGTTCGAGACGCCGGTGCCCGGCGGGTCGGCCGCTCCGGACATGTCGACCTCGACCCCGACGCGGCGGGCCCGCCGATCGAAGGCCACCGAGTATCGGGCCACGATCAGCCGGCCGCCCGGCGGTGGGTCGGGCACGCCGAGGCCCGTGAGGGTGGTCGTCACCGCCACGCGCCCGCTGGCGACCGCACGCGTGGCGTCGAGCGCCCGCATGAGCGTGCGCCGCTCGACCGCACCCGCCGGCGAGGTCGGCGTCTCGGCGCTGCGCCGGCCGCCGCCCGAGCCGCCGTGGCCGGCGCTCACTGCGATGACGATCGCGGCAACGAGGACCGCGGCGATGACGAGGTGTACCGATGCGGGCAGCGAGGATCGATGATGGGGCCGTCGCATCTGTGCGCGCTCCTCTCGCAGGGCTGACGAGGGGGCGGGGAGATGCGGCCCAGGGCCGGCGGTCAGCGGTGACGCCTGCCGGCGCCCCACCGAGCGATCCGGCAAACGCCACCCTAATGGGCGGGTGTGACAGCGAAGCGCCGTAAAATGCACGGGTCCCCCGACCACGCCGCCGGCCGCACGCGCGGCTAAATTTCGCAGGCGGCGCGCATGGTGGGGGGCGCACGGGCAACCGGTGACAAGCGGCAGCGACTGCCCGGTGCTCACGGAGACGCAGCGGAGGAACAGTGACGAGGAAGAAGGCGGTCACGCTGGGCGTGCGCATCGCCGTGAGCGCCGCCATGTTGATCGTCCTCGTCGCGCAGGTGCCGTCGTTCGACGTCGACGAGCTGGTCCCTGAGTGGTCGGCCGGCACCGCCGCGTGGCTCGGCGTCGCCGCCGCGCTCACGCTCGGCGGCATCGTGCTCTCGGCGGTGCGGTGGCAGAAGGTCCTCCAAGCCCTGGAGATCTCCGCCAGGCTCCCGCGCTTGACATCGCACTACTTCGCCGGCCAGTTCGTCTCCAACGTCCTGCCCACGACCATCGGGGGCGACGTCCTCCGGGTGAGCCGCCTGTCGCGCGACACCGGGGAATCGCCGGGGACGTTCGCGTCCGTGGTGCTCGAGCGACTCACCGGGTGGCTCGTGCTGCCGGTGATCACGCTGGCCGGCTTCGCGGTCAATCCCGGGCTCCGCCATCTCGGTTCGGCGACGCAGGTGGCGCTGCTGCTGGCGTTCGCCACCCTGGCCCTGCTGGTCGGGGTGCTCGCCGCCGTGGGCAGCCGGCGCATCGGTGGTCGGTTCGCCACCCGCGCGGGCTGGCGTCGCTTCGCGGGCGCCGTCCACCTGGGCGTCCACCGGCTGCGGTCCGACCCCGGGGCCGCCGCGAACGTCCTGGTGGCGGGGTTCGCCTACCAGCTCATTCTCGTGCTCGCGGCCGTCGCCGCGGCCAACGCCCTCGGGGTCCAGCCGGCCGGCCTCACTGCCCTGCTGGCATTCCTGCCGGCGGTGCTCATCGCCCAGGTCCTGCCGATCAGCATGGCGGGCCTGGGGGTGCGCGAGGGCGCCTTCGTGCTGTTCCTCCACCCGCTCGGCGTGTCCCGCGAGGATGCGATCGCCCTCGGCCTGCTGCTCTACCTGCTCAACGTGGCCGTCAGCCTGCTGGGTGCGCCCGCGTTCGCCGCCGGCGGCCGCACCCGGTCCGTCCCCGACGAGGCCGCCGCCGGCCCGACCGTGGCGGCATGAGCGAGCATCCCGTCGGAGCAACGGAGCGCGGCCCGGGCCCGCCCTTGCAGGCGCCAATGGCGGAGAACGGCGCGCCGGGTCCGGGGCGGACGGCACCGCAACCGCCGGGGCAGGGGACGACGACGGCGCTCGACGCGCCGGGCGTCGAGGAGGGTTCCCCCAGCCGGGACTGGGGCCTGCGCTGGTGGCGCGAGCTGATCTACGTCGTGCTCGTGTACGGCGCCTACTCGGCCGTGCGCAACCAGTTCGGGTCGGGGGGCGGCACGGTCGACCCGGAGCCGGCGTTCAACCACGCCAAGGCGATCATCCAGCTCCAGCGGAACATCGGCCTCTACTTCGAGGACACCCTGCAGCGCTGGTACCTGGACCTGCCGCTGAACGGGCTCATCCGCTTCTGGAACGTCTACTACGGGCTCTGCCACTTCGTCGTCGTCGCCATCGCCCTGGTGTGGATGTTCCGCAAGGCACCGTGGCGCTACCGCCTGTGGCGCAACACGCTCGCATTCACCACCCTGCTCGCATTGGTCGGCTTCGCATCGTTCTCGCTCATGCCGCCGCGCCTGCTCGACGACCCCGGGAAGTTCGGCGGCTGTCAGATCTACGCCCCCGACCAGGACCTGCCCGACGAGGCCGGCGAGCCGCCGTGCGACCGGTACGGGTTCGTCGACACTGTGGCGCGCTACGGCGGCTGGGCGTCGTTCGGCAGCGAGGAGATGGCCGCGGTGTCGAACCAGTACGCCGCCATGCCGAGCATGCACATCGGCTGGTCCACGTGGTGCGCCCTCGTGCTGGCGCCGCTGGTGCGCCGGCGCTGGCTCCGCGCCCTGGTCATCGCCTATCCGTTCATCACGCTCTTCGACATCATGGTGACGGCGAACCACTACTGGATCGACGGCGTCGGCGGGCTGGTCTGCCTCGGCGTCGGCTACCTCATCGCGCGCGCAGGCACCCGGTGGTGGGAGTCGCGCCACGGAATTCCCGCCGCGGAGGCGGTGGCCGGTACCACCATTCCCGCCGGAGGTTTGCCGGGCTAGGCGGGGTCGCGCGGCGGCGGCCGGCGGCCCCAGTGGACCGGAGTGCCGTGGTAGCCGCTGGTCGCCAGGATCTCCTCGGTGCCGCCCGGCCACCACGTCAACCGCAGGTCGGCCACCGGTCCGGCCGGCTCGAGCCGCAGCCACGCAAGCGGCGCGTCCTCACCGGCCTCCCCGCCCGCACGCCGCAGCGCCCCCCGCATGCGGTCCCGGGACCTGCCGTCGACGTACTGCCAGACGATGGAGTGGTACACGACCGTGGCGCTCCCGGGCGCGGCCTCCGCCAGCCGCGTCTCGAGCCAGTCCCCGAGGTCGGCGGCCGTGACGCTGGCCGGCACCCGCGCCGCGATGGCGAGCGCGGCATCGAGGCGGGTGCGCCGCTCGACCATGTCGGGCCAGAGGTAGGACCGCAGGGTCAGCCGACCGTCCTCGCCCCTGGGATCGATCGGGGAACGGTCGCAGCCCTCCCGGGCTGCCACGCCGACGGCCACGTCGTCGAGGGCGGGTGGCGGGTCGTCCCAGACGCCGACGAACCGCACGGCGCTGGCGGGGTCCCCGAACGTCGAGGCACCGGTGTCGTACCAGAACTGGTCCCATCGGAGGTTGAGCCCGGCGCTCGCCCCGAGCTCCAGCAGCCGCAGGGGCAGCCCGCTGCGGCGGGCGACCTCGACGAACCCGCCCACCAGCGCGGCCGACCGGCCGACCTCGTTGGTCTGTACGCCGTTGCCGACGCGGGCCTCGATGTCCGGGCGCAGCTCGGCGACGGTGGCCACGAA